>NZ_JBEXOP010000011.1:0-200678 GCF_040611575.1 Streptomyces sp. NPDC006610 | reverse complement strand
CTTCAGCTGGGTCAGGCGTGTGGTGAGCCCGGACAGGATCCCGGAGGCGTTGAAGGTGTTCCCGCCGCTGGGCAGGCCGCCTCACGGGAGGCGGGGCCCGGTCGTCGGCCGGTGCGGGACCGGCGGCGGTCAGCTGTCGCCGACGCGGGAGCCGAGGGTGACCTCGACGGTGTCGGTCCTGCCGTCGCGCTCGTAGGTGATCTCGACCTTGTCGCCGGGCTTGTGGGTCCAGATCTCGCCGATCAGGGTCGGGCCGCTGTCGATCACCGTGTCGTCCAGCTTGGTGATGACGTCGCCGGGCCGCAGACCCGCCTTGTCGGCCGGGCCGCCCTCCTCGACCGCCTCGGCGCCGCCGGCCCCGGTGTCGGTGATCTTCGCGCCGTCCGTCGTGTCCTCCAGGGAGACCGAAGCGCCGATCTTGGCGTACACCGGCTTGCCCGTCCTGATCAGCTCCTGGGCGACGTACTTCGCCTGGTTGATCGGGATGGCGAAGCCCAGGCCGATGGAGCCGGCCTGACCCGAGCCGAAGCCGCCGTTGCCCGAGGACTGGATCGCGGAGTTGATGCCGATGACGTTGCCCTTGGCGTCCAGCAGCGGGCCGCCGGAGTTGCCGGGGTTGATCGAGGCGTCGGTCTGCAGGGCGCTCATGTAGGAGGCCTGGCTGCCGGTGCCGTCGCTGGAGGCCACCGGGCGGTTCTTGGCGCTGATGATGCCCGTGGTCACCGTGTTGGACAGCCCGAAGGGCGCGCCGATCGCGATCGTGGAGTCGCCCACGGCCACCCGGTCGGAGTTGCCGAGGGGGAGCGGCTTGAGGTCGGAGGGCTTGTTCTCCAGCTTGATGACGGCGACGTCGTAGCCCTGCGCGTTGCCGACGACCTCGGCGTCGTACTTCTTGCCGTCCGGGAAGGTGGCCGTCACCTTGCCGCCGTCGACGGCCTCGGCCACCACGTGGTTGTTGGTGACGATGTGGCCCTCGGTGTCGAAGACGAAGCCCGTGCCGGTGCCGCCCTCGCCGCTGCTGCTCGCCGCCTCGATGGTGACCGTGCTCGGCAGCGCCCGGTCGGCCACCGCCGCGACCGTGCCCGGATCGCGCTTGAAGTCGCCGCCGCTGTCGGTGGCGGCGACGGTGGTGGAGCTGCCGTCGTCGTTCTTGGCGAGGGTGTAGCCCAGCCCGCCGCCGAGGCCGCCCGCGACCAGCGCGGCGACCAGCGCCCCGGCGACCAGTCCGCCACGGCGTCCGCCCTGCCTGGGGGCCTGCGGCTGCGGCTGCACCTGCGGGTACGGCGTCCCCCAGCCGGCGCCTCCGAAGCCCGCCGCGCCGTGCGTCCCGTCCCCGCCCGTCGCGCCGACCGGGCCGGCGTCGGCGTACGACGGGGTGGCGGGCGGCGGCGGAGGCGGCCAGCTCGACTCGGGGGCGCTCCCCGTGTGCTGCGGGGCCGGTTCGGGGCCCGGGTGGGCTGCCTCGGGGGCGTTCTGCGGGGAGGCTGCGGGAGTGTCCACCGGCACGGGAGGTGCGGACGGGGCCGGGGGTACCGCAGTGCCCTCGTTCTCGGTGCTCACAGCTTGTCTCCTCGATCACGGTCCACGGCTGGTGCTCGCGTGTGCATGTGTATGCCGTCAGCTTTTCCCACGAGCCGTCAGGGCACCATAAGCGGTTCCTGTGGGTCCCCGACCATCCTTTATATAGGACCTGTACGACTAATGGGGCGCATCTCCAGCGCGCCCGGACGCCCGCACGGCGTCTCCGCTCCCACGGCTACCCCGTCCCGGTGGCACCATGACGCAGTGACCCACGCACGCCGGCACCGTATCCAGGTCGTCGCCCACCGCGGCGCGTCCGAGGACGCCCCCGAGCACACCCTGGCCGCGTACCGGAAGGCCATCGAGGACGGGGCGGACGCCCTCGAGTGCGATGTCCGCCTCACCGCCGACGGCCATCTGGTCTGCGTCCACGACCGCCGCGTCGACCGCACGTCCAACGGGCGCGGGGCGGTCTCGGCCCTGGAGCTGGCCGATCTCGCGGCGCTGGACTTCGGCTCCCGGCGGAACCGGGACGCCTGGCGGGGACGGAGCGAGGAGCCCGACTGGGAGCACCGTCCGGAGGACCCGGCGGATACGTCCGTGCTCACGCTGGAGCGGCTGCTGGAGCTGGTCGCCGACGCGGGGCGGCGGGTGGAGCTGGCCGTCGAGACCAAGCACCCCACGCGCTGGGCGGGCCAGGTCGAGGAACGGCTGTTGCAACTGCTGAAGCGGTTCGGCCTGGACGCCCCGGCCTCGCCGGAGGAGTCGCCGGTGCGCGTGATGAGCTTCTCGGCGCGCTCGCTGCACCGCGTCCGCGCGGTCTCGCCGACCCTGCCGACCGTCTATCTGCTGCAGTTCCTTTCTCCCAGGCTGCGTGACGGACGGCTGCCCGCGGGTGTCCGGATCGCGGGCCCCTCCATCCGGATCGTGCGCCACCACCCGGGATATGTGGAGCGGCTGAAACACGTCGGTCATCAGGTGCACGTGTGGACCGTGAACGATCCCGAAGACGTCGATCTCTGCGCCGACCTGGGCGTGGACGCCATCATCACCAATCGCCCGCGCGCGGTGCGGCAACAGCTCGGCGGCTGATTCTGCACGCCTCTTGACCCGGCGGCGAGGGGTCCAGCATCCTCCAACCTCGGCCACACCGTCGAAATCCAGCCACGCGACAACCGTTTCCTCACAGGGTGTGCTCCGGCGCGTTCGGTCCGTGTTCGAGTGTGTCGAATACGTCACCGAACGGGGATTGGCCGGTTTCCGGTACAGGCCAAGGGGGCATCCACACCGTGGCGTGGGGCGAAGGAGGTCTCGGGGGTGGCGTTGGTGGTGGCACAGGAGGTGCCCACGTCGTCGAGCATGGCCGTGCCCCATGGCCCTGCGGGCGTGGGGAGGGCGAGGCGCCGGATGCGCGACGAGTTGCGCAGGGGAGGCGTGGCGGAATCGGTCGTCGACGACGCCGTACTGATCCTTTCCGAACTGCTGAGCAATGCGTGCAAGCACGGACGGCCCCTGGGCGACGCCCCGGCCGGGGACGGCGACGTCCTGGCCGCGTGGCGCGTCGATCCCGGCGGCAGACTCGTGGTCGAGGTGACGGACGGCGGCGGACCGACCCGTCCCGCCCCGGCGACTCCGTCGGTCACCGCGCACGGCGGCCGGGGGCTGAACATCATCACGGCGCTGGCCGACGACTGGGGCGTGCGCGACGACGCCCGCGGCGAGGTCACCGTCTGGGTGGTGGTCCACGACGACGTACACGATCCGGACGCCGGACGGCGCCGCGACGACTTCGCCACGCGGGTCACGGCTCCCCCGGTGTCGGCCCTGCCCGGCCTGGACTTCGCGGACGTCTTCGACGACCTGGACTGACCGGACCGGCACGACGACCGCGACGAAGCGAACCGGCGACGACCGCGGCCGAAGCGGACCGGCGACGACCTCGCTGAAGCGAACCGGCCATCCCGAGGGACTAGGCTCCCGCCGTACCAGACGAGCCGTTTCCGGGAGACCCCACATGGCCAAGAAGCGACCCCAGACCAAGGCCACGCGCCCGCAGCTCACGGACGGGGAGATCCCGGTCGTCGGCGCCCGTGAGCCCTGCCCCTGCGGCAGCGGGCGCCGTTACAAGGCCTGCCACGGACGGGCCGCCGCCCAGGCCGTGACCGAGCTGGTGCACCGCCCCTTCGAAGGGCTCGCCGGCGAGTGCGACTGGGTGGCCCTGCGCGAGCTGGTCCCCGCGGCCACCGCCCCCCTGACCCTGAAGGACGGCCTGCCCGAGGGCGTCCCGTCGGTCACGCTGGCCACGGTGCTGCCGATGGCGTGGCCCGCGCTGCGCCGTGAGGACGGCTCGGTCCTGCTCGGACTCCAGAACGACACGGCGTCCGGCGACATCAGCCGCGACCTCGCCGACACCCTGCTGCGCGCGCTGGAGGCGAAGCCCGGCACGCCCGTGCAGGGCCGCCGCGCCCCGGCCGACGGGCCCCGGCTGCAGGACCTGCTCGACCCCGAGGCCGCGCTGGAGCCGGCCGTCCACGAAGGGTTCGAGTTCTGGGTGCCCGACGCGCAGAACGCCGCGCCCGAGGTGAGCGCCTCCCTGGAGCGGGCCAACGCCGCCGCCATCCCGACGGTCAAGCTGCGCGGCGTCGACGCCGCCTACTGGTGCGAGACCCCGGACAAGAACCACCTGCGCTGGGTCATGCCCCACCCCGAGGAGCAGCTTCTGGACGCGCTCGCGCGGCTGCACGCGGCGGGCCGTTCCTCCCTCGGCGAGGGCACCCGCCTGGTCGGCTCGTTCCGCGCGCACGGCCTGACCGTGCCGGTCTGGGACCTGCCGAGCGGAATGTCGGCCGACGACACCGAGAAGCCTGCCGCCGAGTTCGCCGAGCGGCTGGCCGCCGCGTTGGCCGTGGAGGCCCCGCTCACCGCCGACGAACGGCGGGCCCGCGGCGGGCTCACCAACCGGCAGGTCACCCTGAGCTGACGCGCCCGGCCCGCGGGCGGCCGGTTCCGGTCCCTTCCGGCCGAACTCCCGTCGCCCGCAAGCCAGTCGGTGTCCGAATAGCCGTGGAAAACCTGAGACGGAATTTGCGAACCGCCGATCTCTTGTTACCGTTCCAGTAGCCCGGTTGCTGGTGCATCCCCCGTCGCCAGCAACCGGGTCTTTCCATGTGCGCCGCCGCTCGACAGTGGACGCCGGGTGCCAACTCCCGGCAGGACCGCGCCAGTTGCTCAGCCGCCGGGCCGTGGGTCGCTGCCGGAGCGCAGCAGCGGCGGGCCTTCCTCACCCCGCCGCGCGATCTCCACGACCGCCGAGTACCGCGCCGGTCCGCCCCGGGTCCGCTCACGGGGCGTCTCACAGCTCGCCGGCTCACCGCCGGCGCCCACCACGCACCGCGTCCGCGCCACGGGCCCCAGCGGCCCCGTCAGGCTCAGCACGGCGTCCAGGTCGTTCCCGCCGGTGTTGCGGTAGGCGGCGCGCGCCCAGATCCGCTCGCCCTGTGCCATGACGCACGCCTGTGCCTCCACCCCGGCGGGGGAGACGGCCGCGGGCCCGCACCGGGCGGCGGTGGCCACCCCGAGGCCGAGCAGACCGCGCCCCGGATCGCCGCTCGGGGAATCCCGTACGGCGGTGGGGTCCGAGGCGGGCTTGGCGTCGGGGTCGACGGCGGACGCGGCGCCGCCGTCCCGGGCCGCCTCCGCGGTGCGCGGGATCGCCGGGGAGTCCTCGGCACCGGAACCCGGGGAACCCGCCGTCCCCGCGGAGCCCTCGGACCTCCCGGGCCCCATGGCATCCGCGGAACGTGCGGAACCCACGGAATCCCCGGACTCCACGGAGGCCGACACCAAGGAAAGCGTCAGCGCGCACGCCACGGCGGCGCCCGTGAGGGCGATCAGGCGAAGGTTCATGGCCGGGACTCTAACGACGGGTCCCGGCCGCCCGGCCCGGGTGCGCCCGACACCCCCAGGGGGTGTCTGCCAAATGAGCGCGGGAGAAGGAGCGGCTTCTGGCGCGTGCGATCGCAAGGCGCCGGGCCGCCCTCGTAGCGGAGCTACCAGGGCGGTTCGGCAACGCGGCTGGGGGTGCCCCCTCTGGGGGAGGGCGTGCCAGAAGCCGCGACGCCGCGGGCATTTGTCAGACACCCCCTAAAACTCGGGAGCGCTCACGCCCGTACGGGTGAGGGCCTCGACCACCGCGTCCACCACGGCCTCCACGTCCGGCAGCCAGGGCGAGGCCGATCCGGGCAGCGGGGCCCGCTCCCAGCGGATCGCGCCCCGGCCGGTCTCGGACGGGGGCAGGGCGAGATAGCCGCCCTCGCTGTGGAAGCGCAGGGAGCCGGGGACGAAGTCCTTGGCGTAGAGCAGCTCGCCGAGCTGCTCCATGGAGTACGGCCGGACCAGTACCGCCCAGCGGTCCGGCGAGGCGACGACGGGGCCGAGCCGCATACCCATGCGGTCCAGCGCCTCCAGGGCGCGCGCCGCCGCGGGGGCCGGGAGGCTGACCGCGCACGGAGCGCGACCGCCGGTGGCCAGGACGACGGGCGCCGTGGGCCGGTTGGTCCACCACCAGCGCACCATGCGCTCGTCGGTCGTCGCCGCGAGCAGGCCCGGATCGAAGGGATGGGCGCCGGGCACCGTGCACTCCGGGTCGGGGCAGCCGCAGCGGTCCCGGCCCTGCGGGTCCGTCCCCACGCCGGGGAGGACCGGCCAATTCCATTCCGTCGCGAAGGTCAGGGCCGCGCTGATCGCATCAGGCCTCCCGCCTTTCCGCCGGGACAGGAGCCTGCGTCGCTTTCCGGGGATCTCGCGCATGAGCGCTCGTCCTTTCCGTTGCACGCCGGCAACACCGTGGATCACATCATGTGTCGATCACTTCACTGTGCGTACCTGTTGGCGCATCACACCCCTGCTCTGAAGCACGGGGAACCCCTGGGGGTCGATCGCCGGCCGCGTCCGCGGCCGACACGTCCATACTGCGTCGGGCAAGAGCATGGGCGTGGCGTGGGGTGGCGAAGTGTGGCGCTTGCCGTCTCGCGTATTTCTCTTCGCCGCCGTCACGGGAGGATGGGGCTCGGTCGTCGGTGGCTAAGACGCCCGGGTCCGTCACCAGGTTCCGGGTGGCCCCCAACCACCCCTGGCCTTCTCCGAGTACGTACCCATCACGACCGTTGTGACGCGCCGTCGAGCAAGCCCAGTCGACCGCAATGAGGCGTTACCCGAGGCAGTTTTCAGCCAACTTCCGTTTTATGCAAGACATCCGCTCGAAGTGTCCGCGTCGACCGTGGGACACCAGGAATCCCGGCAGGACAATGCTGGACATCTCCTCACGAGTGCGTGTACATGTGGAGACACTGCTGGCGGCGCAGAATGACATGGGGGTTTGCGATGCTTTTGAGCAGAACGCACCGGTCGGAAAGCCGGTCGACATGAACGCCCCGCACCCTCCGAAAGTGGCCGGAATCGATTCAACGGTTCCCTCCCCCGCCCACACTGCCGCGCCCGCGTCGGCGGCCCCTCCCACCGCCGCTCCGGTGCCGGCCGCCGTCGCCACCGGCCCCGGCGCCCTTCTCCAGGACCGGCTCGCCGGCTGGGTCTCCGACCTCACCACGCTGCACGAACTCACCGAACGACTGACCCGTACCAGCGCCCTGGGCGACGCACTGGACGAACTGCTGCGCGCCGGCGCCGCCCTGGTCGGCGCCGGGCGCGGACTGGTCGTCCTCGAACCGGCCGACGGTCTCGGCCCCCGCACGACCCTCGGTTTCGGCCTCGCCGCCTCCGACCTCGGCCACCTGGAGACCGTCCCCAGCGGCTCCCTGCCGTACGGCGACCTGCTCGACGTCCCGGCCGGACCGCCCGGCGACGCCCGCGACGTCGTCCACCCCGACCTGTTCGCCGAGGACGGGCTCGACCCCCGCCACCGCGAGGTCGCCGTCCGCCTCGGGTACGCCGCCAGTTACGCGCTCCCCCTGTCCACCGAGTCCGCCGGCCGCATCGGCGCCGCCGTCTGGCTGTACGACGAACCCGCCGAACCGCTCGAACGCCAGCGCCATCTGGCCGGCCTCTACACCCGGCACGCCACCGACCATCTGGCCCGGCTGCTGGAGGTCGAACGCACCCGCGCCGCCATGGCGACCATCGCGGGGGAACTGCTGCCCTCCCGGCTCCCCCGGGTCGGCGGCGTCCAGCTCGCCGCCCGGCACCGCACCGGCCCGCGCGGCGGCGGCGACTGGTACGACGCGCTGCCGCTGCCGGACGCCGCCCTCGGTCTCGCCGTCGGCTCCGTCACCGGGTCCGGGCCCAGCGCCGTCGCCGCGATGGGCCGGCTGCGGGCGTCGCTGCGGGCGTACGCCGTGATGGAGGGCGAGGACCCGGTCGCCGTGCTGTCCGACCTGGAGCTGCTGCTGCGGCTGACCGAGCCCGCCCGTTCGGCCACCGCCCTGTTCGCCTACTGCGAGCCCGCGCTCGGCCGGATCACGCTGGCCGGGGCCGGGCACAGTCCGCCGCTGCTGATCGGGGAGCGGCGCACGGAGTTCGTGGAGACCTCCGTCTCCGCGCCGCTCGGGATGCTCGCCTGCTGGGAGGCGCCGGGCGTGGAGGTGCAGGCCGAACCGGGAGAGACGGTTCTGCTGTACACCGACGGGCTGCTGCACCGCACCGGCGACACCACCGACCGCGCCTTCGCCAGGCTGCACGCGGCGGCGGCCGGGCTCTCCCGCGCCAAGCGGCGCGACCCGGAGGCCGTCGTCGACCATGTGCTGCGCACGGTGCTGCCGGACGGGCTGGACGAGGCCGACAGCGCGGAGGACGTCGTCCTGCTCGCCGCCCGGTTCGAGTGAGCGCGCGGGCGTCCGGCCGCCCCGGAGCCTGACCGCACGAACGTACGATGGGTGAGGTCCAGTGCCGTACCTAGGAGGATGACCGTGGCGGAGGAGCTCACGCCGGAGACCCCGGACGCCGTTCCCGACGATGCCGCTGACGCAGCGGGCGAAGAACCGATCAAGCAGCGGAAGAACGGACTGTACCCGGGCGTGTCCGACGAGCTGGCCGAGAACATGAAGTCCGGCTGGGCCGACACCGAGCTGCGCGACCTGCGGCCGATCGCCCAGGCCGCCGAGACCGCCGCCCGGCGCGCCGCGCTCTCCGCCCGCTTCCCGGGCGAGCGCCTGGTGATCCCCGCGGGCAGGCTGAAGACGCGCTCGAACGACACCGAGTACCCCTTCCGTGCCTCGGTCGAGTACGCCTACCTCACCGGCAACCAGACCGAGGACGGCGTCCTGGTCATGGAGCCCGTCGACGGCGGCCACCGGGCGACCCTCTACCTGCTGCCGCGCTCCGACCGGGCCAACGGCGAGTTCTGGCTCGACGGCCAGGGCGAGCTGTGGGTCGGCCGCCGGCACTCCCTGACCGAGGCCGAGAAGCTGTACGGCATCCCCGCCTCCGACGTGCGCGAGCTGGCCGGCGCGCTGCGCGAGGCGACCGGCCCGGTGCGCGTGGTGCGCGGCCACGACGCCGGCATCGAGGCCGCCCTGACCGACAAGGTCACCGCCGAGCGGGACGAGGAGCTGCGGGTCTTCCTCTCCGAGATGCGGCTGGTCAAGGACGACTTCGAGATCGGCGAGCTGCAGAAGGCCGTCGACTCCACCGTGCGCGGCTTCGAGGACGTCGTGAAGGTCCTCGACAAGGCCGAGGCGACCAGCGAGCGCTACATCGAGGGCACGTTCTTCCTGCGCGCCCGCGTCGAGGGCAACGACGTCGGCTACGGCTCCATCTGCGCCGCCGGCCCGCACGCGACCACCCTGCACTGGGTCCGCAACGACGGCCCGGTCCGCTCCGGCGACCTCCTGCTGCTGGACGCCGGCGTCGAGACGCACACGTACTACACCGCCGACGTCACCCGCACCCTCCCCATCAGCGGCCGCTACAGCGAGCTGCAGAGGAAGGTGTACGACGCCGTGTACGACGCCCAGGAGGCCGGAATCGCGGCGGTGAGGCCGGGCGCCAAGTACCGCGACTTCCACGACGCGGCGCAGCGGGTGCTGACCGAGCGGCTGGTCGAATGGGGCCTGGTCGAGGGCCCGGTCGAGCGGGTGCTGGAGCTGGGGCTGCAGCGCCGCTGGACCCTGCACGGCACCGGTCACATGCTCGGCATGGACGTCCACGACTGCGCCGCCGCGCGCACGGAGACGTACGTCGACGGCACGCTGGAGCCGGGCATGGTGCTCACCGTCGAGCCGGGCCTGTACTTCCAGGCCGACGACCTGACCGTGCCGGAGGAGTACCGGGGCATCGGCGTGCGGATCGAGGACGACATCCTGGTGACGGAGGACGGCAACCGCAACCTCAGCGCCGCCCTGCCGCGCCGGTCGGACGAGGTCGAGGAGTGGATGGCCGCGCTCAAGGGCTGAGCGGCCGCACCGCCTCGGGGACGCGGGTCAGGACGCCGCCACCAGGGGGGCGTCCTCCCGCCACTTGAGGATCTTGTCGAAGCTCACCACCGCGCCGGACCGGTCCGGCTTGTCGCCGATGTGGACGTGGTCCGCCAGCTGTTCGATGAGGCACAGGCCGCGGCCGTGCTCGGCGTCCGGGCGGGGGGAGAGGGTGCGCACCTCGGAGCGGCCGAAGCCGGGTCCCGAGTCGGTGACCTCGATGCGGCACTTCTCGCCGTCGAGGTAGGCGGTGACGCGGTAGGCGCCCGAGCAGGAGCGGTCCTGCCCCCCGCCGCCGTGCTCCACGGCGTTCGCGCAGGCCTCGGTGAGGGCGACGGACAGGTCGTAGGAGATGTCGGGGTCCACGCCCGCGGTCTCCATCGTGCCCAGCAGCAGACGCCGGGCGAGCGGCACGCTGGCAGCCTCGCGCCGCAGATGGAGTGACCACCAGATGCTCATGCTCCAGCCTCCTGGCCGCGGCTCGACATACCGTTACGTATTACCGCCCGTGGCCGTGCGTAAGCGCGCCGGCGAGGTGACGCCGCCCATATGGCAGAAGCGCGCGAGGGGCGGCCGGTGTATGTGAGGCAGGTGTGACCCGGCCGTAGGCAACGGGCGCGGCCGGTGCGATGATGTCCCCGCCATGACTGCCCCCCACCCGTGCACGGCGCGCTCCGGAGCCGGACTCCGGACCCTGCGGGCCGCGGTGTTCGCCGCGGTCTGCGTCGTGCTGGCCGGAGTGGGGCACGCCCTGGCGTCCCACGCGTCGGTCCCGGCGTGGACGCTGGGCGCCGGCTTCCTCGGGGTCTTCGCGGTCGCCGTGCCGTTCTGCGGGCGGGAGCGCTCGCTGCCGGGCATCGCGGCGCTGCTCGCACTCGCGCAGGGGCTGCTGCACATGCTGTTCGGCCTGGGGCAGCACGGGGCGGCCCCCGTCCCGGCTCCGGCGGCCTCCGCGGGCGCGGTGTCCGACGCGGCGCTCGTGGAACAGGCCGCGCGTTTGCTGTGCGGGACCACCGCGGCGGCGATCAGCCCGACGCAGGCCCAGCGCGTCCTCACCGACGCCCGGCTCTATCCCGGGGCCGTCCCGCACACGGGGCACCGGCCTGCGGCGGACGCCGTGTCCACGGCCGCCGACGCCTCGGGGGCGCTGCTGCCGTCCCTGCCCATGCTGCTCGGCCACGTTCTCGCGGCCGTCGTCGCGGGGTGGGTGCTGCGGCGCGGCGACCTCGCCCTGCTGAGGCTCGCCGAACTGTCCGCGCACTCGGCGCACTCCGTCGCCGAGGGGGCGCTCGTACGGGCGCTGCGCGGGGCTCTCGCCCTGGTGCGCGCCCTGTGCGCCGGGCTCCCGACCACGCCGGACGCCGGTCCGCGCCTCCTGCGCGCGCCCGAGCCGACCCGGCCCGAGCCCCGTACCACCGCACTCCAGCACACGGTGATCCGGCGCGGTCCGCCGGCCGCGGAGCCGTCGTACGGCCCGTACCGCCCCCGCGGCGCGTACGGCTCGTTCGGCCTCGCCGCCTGACGCGACGCGACCGTCCGCTCCACCGCGCTTCCCGCGGGTCCGGGAGCCGGAGGGCGCCGTCGCGCGTACCTCCGTGCGTTCACCGGACTACCTCATTCGAAGTGGAGTGCCCACCACCATGAAGCTTTTCCGTCTCGCCGCCGCCTGCGCCGTCGCCGCCTCGACCGTCGTCGTGCTGTCCTCCCCCGCGCTCGCGCACGTCACCGTGCAGCCCGAGGGCACCGCCGCCAAGGGCGGTTACGCGGTGGTCGACTTCCGCGTCCCCAACGAGCGCGACAACGCCTCGACGGTCAAGCTCGAGATCACCTTCCCGGCCGACCACCCGCTGGCCTCGGCGCTGCCGGTGCCCGTCGCCGGCTGGGACGTCAAGGTCGACAAGGCCAAGCTGGACAAGCCGCTCGAGGTCCACGGCCGGCAGATCACCGAGGCCGTCAGCAAGATCACCTGGACCGCCGAGGGCGACGGCGTCCGGCCCGGCTTCATGCAGAAGTTCCCGGTCTCCGTCGGCCAGCTGCCCGAGGACGCCGACGAACTGGTCTTCAAGGCCGTGCAGACGTACTCCAACAAGGAGGTCGTCCGCTGGATCGAGGTCCCGCAGGAGGGCCAGGAGGAGCCCGACAGCCCGGCGCCCGTGCTCGCCCTGTCGGAGGCCGCCGACGGTCACGGCTCCAGCGGCTCGGACGACGACGCCGCCGAGTCGGAGGCGGCGTCGGAGCCCACCTCCGGCGCCGAGGCCGAGGCCGAGGCCGACGACACGGCCGACGCAGCCAACGCCTCGGCCGACGCCGGGTCCAGCGACGACACCGACACCACCGCCCGCGTCCTCGGCATCATCGGCATCGTCGTCGGCGCCGCCGGCGTCGCGTACGGGGTGCTGGCCGGGCGGCGTCGGACCACCGCCTGAGCCCTCGCTCCATGACGGCGTGCGCCGGGTCGACCCCGGCGCACGCCGTGCACCTCACATCTGGGACATTTTTCTATGCGCACCAAGACCCTCGCCGCGGCGGCGCTGCTCGCCGCGGCCACCCTGACCCTCTCCGCCTGCGGCAGCGGCGACGACGAATCCGGCGGCACCCCCGTCTCCGTGGTCTCCGAGGAGCCCGGTTCCGACAAGGCGGCCACCGTCCTCGACCAGCCGTTCGACAAGCCCGACCTCGTCCTGACCGACACGGAGGGCGAGGAGTACGACCTCCGCAAGGAGACCGCCGGCAGGCCGACGCTGCTCTACTTCGGCTACACCAACTGCCCCGACGTGTGCCCGCTGACGATGAACAACATCGCGGTCGCCAAGAAGCGGCTGTCCCCGGCGCAGCAGGACGCGCTGCGGGTCGTGTTCGTCACCACCGACCCCGAGCGGGACACCCCGGCCGCGCTCGGCAAGTGGCTCAAGGGCATCGACGCCGACGTGGTCGGGCTGTCCGGCGACTTCGACGCCATCCAGGCCGGCGCCCGGACCGTCGGCATCTCGATCGACCCCCCGCACAAGGAGAAGGGCGAGATCGTCTCCATGCACGGCACCCAGGTCATCGCGTTCTCGCCGAAGACCGACGCGGGGTACGTGCTGTACGGGGAGGACGCCACCGTCGACGACTACATCAAGGACCTTCCCAGGATCGTCGAGGGGAAGAACCCGTGAGGCGCCGGACGGTCCGGGAGCCGGTGCTCGCGGGGACGCTCGCCGCGGCCCTGGCCCTGGCCGCGGCCGGCTGCTCCGGCACGGACTCCGGCTCCGGCGGGAGCGCCCCGCGGATCTCCGTCAGCTCCGCCTACATGCCGCAGCCGGTGTCCGACTCCCTGGCCGCGGGCTTCCTGACGATCGTCAACGAGGGCGGTACGGCCGACCGGCTGACGTCCGCGCACAGCGACGTCGGCGAGGTGACCGTGCACGAGACCGTCGGGCAGGCCATGCGGCGGGTGGACCGGCTCACCGTCCCGGCGGGCGGCAGGCTCGTGCTGGAGAGCGGCGGCAACCACCTGATGTTCGAACAGCTCACCCGCAAGCCCAGGCAAGGAGAGACCGTCACCGTCGAACTGCGGTTCGCCGAATCCGGAACCGTCACGGTGAAGATGCCGGTCAAGCCGGCGACGTACAGCCCGAAGACCGCGCACTGAGGGAGGGACCACCTTGACGCAGACCATCGCCCCCCGCGTCCGGAGCCTGGCACTGCTGCTCCTGGCCGCCGTCGGCCTGCTCCTGTCGGGCGCCACGCCGGCCTCCGCGCACGCCGCGCTGACCGGCAGCGACCCCCGGCAGGGGGCGGTGGTCGACAAGGCCCCCGTACAGGTCTCGCTGACCTTCTCCGAGGCAGTCTCGCTCTCCGACGACTCCCTGCGCGTCCTCGACCCCAAGGGCGAGCGGGCCGACACCGGCGAGGCCGTCAACAGCGGCGGCACGACGTACGCCGTGCGGCTGCACTCGGGGCTGCCCGACGGCACCTACACGGTGTCGTACCAGGTCGTGTCCGCCGACAGCCATCCCGTCGCCGGCGCCTTCACCTTCTCCATCGGCGCGCCCTCCGCCACCTCCGTCACGGTGTCCGAGCAGTCGGCGGACGGCGGGGTCGTGGGCCGGGCGTACGCGGTCGGGCGGTATCTGTCGTACGCCGGGTTCATCGTGCTGGCCGGCGGCTCCGCCTTCGTGCTGGCCTGCTGGCCGCGCGGCGCCGGCGTGCGGGCGGTGCAGCGGCTGGTCGTCGCCGGGTGGCTGACGCTCACCGCGTCGACGCTGGCCCTGTTGCTGCTGCGCGGCTCGTACACGACGTCCGGGAAGCTCGGCGACGTCATCGACCCGGACCTGCTCGGCGACGTGCTCCAGACCAGGACGGGCGCGGCACTGGTGTCCCGGCTGCTGCTGCTCGCGGCGGCGGCGCTGTTCATCGCCGTGCTCTTCGGGACGTACGAGAAGCGGGACGACGAGGAGAAACGGGACCTGACCTTCGGGCTGGCGCTCGGCGGGGGTGTCGTGGCGGCCGGGATCGCGGCGACCTGGGCGATGTCCGAGCACGCCTCGACCGGCATTCAAACGGGCATCGCGATGCCGGTGGACATCGTCCACCTGCTGGCGGTCGCCACCTGGCTCGGCGGTCTGACCGCGCTGCTGCTGTCCCTGTACCGCGCGCCCGCCGGCATCCCGCTGGAGACGGCCGCCGTACGGCGCTTCTCGCGGATCGCCTACGGCTGCGTGGTCACCCTGGCCGCGACCGGCGTCTACCAGACCTGGCGTCAGGTCGGCACCTGGTCGGCCTTCACGGACACCCGGTACGGGCAGCTGCTGCTGGTGAAGATCGGGCTCGTGGCGCTGATCGTGGGCGTGGCGTACACCTCGCGCCGGTGGACGCGGCGGCTGGCGGAGCAGCCGGTGACGGAGGCGTCGCCGGTTTCGAGCACGGCGGAGTCCGGGGCGGAGGCTTCGGGGGCGTCCGGGGCCGAGGTCTCCGGGGCGTCCGGGGCCGAGGCCGACGAGCCCGTCGCCGTGGGATCCGTGGCCGTGGCGGAGGCCGGGGAGGGCGGTGCGCGGGACGCCGACGGCCCGGGCTCCGAGCGGGCCGCTCAGCTCGCCCGGCAGCGGGCCGCGATGGACGCCGCCCGGCGGAAGCGGGCGCGGGACGCCGACCCCGGCAGGTTCGGGCTGCGCCGCTCGGTGCTGGCCGAGGCCGGGATCGCGGCCGTGCTGCTGACGGTGACCACGATGCTGACGTCCACCGAGCCGGGGCGCACGGCGGAGGAGGCCGCGGCGGCCACGTCGGCGGCGCAGTCGTCCTCGCCGTCCTCGTCCCCGTCGGCACCCGCGAACGGCGTGGTGACCCTGGACCTGGCCTTCGACACCGGCGGCAAGGACGGCAAGGGCGTCGTCCGCATCGACGTCACCCCCGCCCGGACGGGCGCCAACACCCTGCACGTCTACGCGGAGCGGCCCGACGGGCAGGCCTTCGACGTGCCCGAACTGAAGATCGCCTTCACCCTTGAGGCCCAGGACCTCGGGCCGCTGCCCGTCGTCCCCGACCGCATCACCACCGGACACTGGACGGCGAGCGGTGTGCAGATCCCCATGGCGGGCGACTGGGAGGTCGCCGTGACCGTGCGGACCTCGGACGTCGACCAGGTGACCGTCTCCAAGAACGCGAAGATCGGCTGAACGAACCACGATGGCTGACAGGACAACGGGCAGGGCCGCGGACCAGACCCCGGGCACCGCATCGGGCAAGGCTCCGGGCAGGGCACCGGGCAGGGCCGCGAACAGCACCGCGGACACCACCGCGAGCGGCACGGCGGGCCGGCGGGGCGTCGCCGCGGCGAAGTCCCGGCCCTCCGCCACCGCCGTCGCCTCCGCACCGGCGTCCCCGGAGAACCGCGGCGCCGGCGCCGGCCTGTCCCGGCGCCAGGTGCTCGGCACCGCCGGGGCCACCGGGCTGGTGCTCGGCGCGGCGGGCGCCGCCGCCGGGTACGCGGCGGCGCCCTCGCAGGCGACCCCGCTCGCCTCGCTCGGCGCCGAGCAGGTGCCGTTCCACGGGAAACACCAGCCCGGCATCACCACCCCGATGCAGGCCCGCGGCCACCTCGTCGCCTTCGACCTCGCGGCCGGCGCGGGCCGCAAGGAGGCGGCGGCCCTGCTGCGCCGCTGGTCGGAAACGGCACGCCGATTGATGGCCGGCGAGCCGGCCACGCAGGACGACACGGACGTGGCCCGCGACGCCGGCCCCTCCTCGCTGACCGTCACCTTCGGCTTCGGGCACAGCTTCTTCGCCCGCACCGGACTGGAGGGGCGGCGCCCGGTCGCCCTCGACCCGCTGCCCGACTTCTCCTCCGACCGGCTCGACAAGACCCGCAGCAACGGCGACCTGTGGGTGCAGATCGGCGCGAACGACGCCCTGGTCGCCTTCCACGCCCTGCGCGCCATCCAGAAGGACGCGGGCGGCGCGGCCAGGGTCCGCTGGCAGATGAACGGCTTCAACCGGTCCCCGGGCGCCACCGCGCACCCCATGACCACTCGCAACCTCATGGGCCAGGTCGACGGCACCCGCAACCCCAAGCCGACGGAACCCGACTTCGAACAGCGGATCTTCGTCCCGGAGTCCGGCCCCGACCACCCCGCGTGGATGGCGGGCGGCTCCTATGCCGTCGTACGCCGCATCCGCATGCTCCTCGACGACTGGGAGCGGCTCTCGCTCAAGGAGCAGGAGGCCGTCATCGGGCGCCGCAAGTCCGACGGGGCGCCGCTGTCCGGGGGCGGCGAGATGACCGAGATGGACTTGGAGAAGACCGACGCCGCCGGCGATCCGCTCGTGCCCGTCAACGCGCACGCGCGCATCACACGGCCCGACCAGAACGGCGGCGCGGCGATGCTGCGGCGGCCGTTCTCGTACCACGACGGCTTCGACGCGGACGGCACGCCGGACGCGGGGCTGCTGTTCATCTGCTGGCAGGCGGATCCGCTGCGCGGCTTCGTCACCGTGCAGCGGAAGCTGGACCGCGGGGACGCGCTGTCGAGGTTCGTCCGGCACGAGGCGAGCGGGCTGTTCGCGGTGCCGGGCGGGGCGGCGGAGGGCGAGTATGTGGGGCAGGCCCTGCTGGAGGGGTGAGAACGGCCCGGAATCACCCTCCGGAGGAGTCCTCGTGAGACGGGCGGTCCGCCCGGCCGCGAGCCCATTAGGGTGAGGTCATGCCAGCGAGCTATGCCTATCTCGGTCCCGAGGGCACCTTCACCGAGGTCGCCCTGCGCACGCTTCCGGAGGCGGCGACCCGGGAGCTGATCCCGTACGTCTCGGTGCAGTCCGCCCTGGACGCGGTGCGCGGCGGCGAGGCCGAGGCCGCGTTCGTGCCGATCGAGAACTCCGTCGAGGGCGGCATCACCACGACCCTCGACGAGCTGGTCGCGGGCGAGCCGCTGATGATCTACCGCGAGGTGCTGCTGTCGATCACCTTCGCGCTGCTGGTCAGGCCGGGCACCAAGCTGTCCGACATCAAGACGGTCACCGCCCACCCGGCCGCGCAGCCGCAGGTCCGCAACTGGCTGCAGGCCCATCTGCCGGACGCCGCCTGGGAGTCGGCCGCCTCCAACGCGGACGGCGCCCGCCTGGTGCAGGAGGGCCGCTACGACGCCGCCTTCGCGGGCGAGTTCGCCGCCGCCCGGTACGGTCTGGAGGCGCTGGAGACCGAGATCCACGACGCGGAGAACGCGCAGACGCGGTTCGTGCTGGTGGGCCGCCCGGCCCGGCCGGCCGCGCCGACGGGTGCGGACAAGACGTCGGTGGTGCTGTGGCAGCGCGACGACCATCCGGGCGCGCTGCGGGATCTGCTGGGCGAGTTCGCGACCCGGGGCATCAACCTGATGCTGCTGCAGTCCCGGCCCACGGGCGCGGGCATCGGCAACTACTGCTTCTGCGTCGACGCCGAGGGGCACATCTCCGACCGGCGGGTGGCCGAGGCGCTGATGGGGCTGAAGCGGATCTGCCTCCAGGTGCGGTTCCTGGGCTCGTATCCGCGCGCGGACGCGGTCGCCGGGGATCTGCGGCCGCCGTTGCCGGGGACGTCGGACGCCGAGTTCGTCGCCGCGTCCGACTGGGTGGCGCGCTGCCAGGACGGCCGGTTCCAGTAGCACTGGTGGCAGGAGCCACAGGGGTCACAGCTGCCCCTGCGTGCACCCTCGTCCCGCCTGCAACACTGGTCCTACCTGCATATTTTCGTTATCCACAGAAGTTATCCACAGGTCCGCTTCTCGACCTGGGGACAAGTCGACAGCGACAGGGGGTCGAGTCGACAAATCAGTCTGCGGCGCCTTGGGCCGGCCACCGGGGGGCCGGGAGCCCGTCGTCCACTCTTTTCCTTCGGATAACCCTTTGGGGCGACTCATTTCCACTCGAACGTGAGCGTAAGGGGAGTTTCCGCCGGGAATCTTCGAGGTCGTCCCGCACTTGCGGGGTGATCAATGGCGGCCAATTCGGAAGTCCACAGATCTTCCGCACAGCCTGTGGATAACTTTTCGCGGGATGTGGATCCAAGCCCACCCCTGTGGACGAGAAGGGCGCCAAGTCCGGGTGCCCACAAGGGAATCCGGTCAACCGGCCGCCTTCCGGCTGCTTCGATCCGGGTACCGGCAAGATCTTTATTGACTGCGGTGGACAATTAACGCATACCCTGACGGAAGCCGCACCTCGGAATAGTGAGTCGTGAGCGCTCACCCCGCACCGGTAGCCTTGATCCCGTGATTGACCTTCGCCTGCTCCGTGAGGACCCCGACCGTGTGCGCGCGTCCCAGCGCGCCCGAGGAGAGGACGTCGCGCTCGTCGACGCCCTCCTGTCCGCCGACGAGCGGCGCAGGTCGTCCGGCGTCCGCTTCGACGAGCTGCGCGCCGAGCAGAAGTCGCTCGGCAAGCTGATCCCCAAGGCCGCCGGGGACGAGAAGGCCGAGCTGCTGAAGAAGGCGAGCCAGCTCGCCGCCGACGTCAAGGCCGCCGACGCCGAGCGCGACGCGGCCGACGCCGAGACCCAGGAGCTGCTCCTCAAGCTGGGCAACCTCGTCCACCCGGACGTGCCCGTGGGCGGCGAGGAGGACTTCGTCACCCTGGAGACGCACGGCACGATCCGCGACTTCGCCGCCGAGGGCTTCGAGCCCAGGGACCACCTGGAGCTCGGCCAGCTGCTCGGCGCCATCGACGTCGAGCGGGGCGCCAAGGTCTCCGGATCGCGCTTCTACTTCCTCACCGGCGTCGGCGCGCTGCTGGAACTGGCCCTGGTCAACGCCGCGATGGCGCAGGCCGGCGAGGCCGGCTTCACGCCGATGCTGACCCCGGCGCTGGTCCGCCCGCAGTCGATGGCCGGCACCGGCTTCCTCGGCCAGGCCGCGCAGGACGTCTACCACCTCCCGGCCGACGACCTCTACCTGGTCGGCACCTCCGAGGTCGCGCTCGCCGCCTACCACATGGACGAGATCCTCGACGCCGAGCGGCTCCCGCTGCGCTACGCGGGCTTCTCGCCCTGTTTCCGCCGCGAGGCCGGCTCGCACGGCAAGGACACCCGCGGCATCTTCCGCGTGCACCAGTTCGACAAGGTCGAGATGTTCTCCTACGTCGCGCCGGAGGACTCGCAGGCCGAGCACCAGCGGCTGCTCGCCTGGGAGAAGCAGTGGCTGAGCGCGCTGGAGCTGCCGTTCCGCGTCATCGACGTGGCCTCGGGCGACCTCGGCTCCTCGGCCGCGCGCAAGTTCGACTGCGAGGCGTGGATCCCGACGCAGGGCAAGTACCGCGAGCTGACGTCGACGTCGGACTGCACCGAGTTCCAGTCCCGCCGGCTGCAGATCCGCTACCGCGAGGGCAAGCAGGTGCGCCCGCTGGCCACGCTCAACGGCACCCTGTGCGCCGTGCCGCGCACCATCGTGGCGATCCTGGAGAACCACCAGCAGGCCGACGGCTCGGTGTACGTGCCCGAGGTGCTGCGCCCCTACCTCGGCGGCCGAGAGGTGCTGGAGCCGGTCGCCAAGTGAGCGCCGCCTTCCCCTACCGGCTCGTCGCCACCGATCTCGACGGCACACTGCTGCGCTCCGACGAGTCGGTCTCGCGGCGCACCCGGGACGCGCTCGCCGCGGCCACCGCGGCGGGCGCCGCGCACATCGTCGTCACCGGGCGCGCGGTCCCCTGGACCCGGCACATCCTGGACGACCTCGGATACCGGGGCCTCGCCGTCTGCGGACAGGGCGCGCAGGTGTACGACGCCGGTGAGCACCGCCTGCTGACGTCGGTGACGCTCGACCGGCAGCTCGCCGGGGTGGCCCTGGCCAAGATCGAGGCCGAGGTGGGTCCGCTGTATCTGGCGGCGAGCCGGGACGGGCTGGACGGCGAGGTGCTGGTCGGGCCGGGGTACGCGGTCGTCGGCAGGCTGCCCGCTACGCCCTTCACGGACGCGGCGGACCTGTGGGCCGCGCCGCTCAACAAGATCTACATCCAGCATCCGACGCTGACGGACGACGAGCTGGCCGAGGCGGCCCGCCGGTCCGCGGGCGGCTTCGTCACCGTCGCCATGGCCGGCGAGGGCATAGTGGAACTGCTGCCGCTGGGCCTGTCCAAGGCCACGGGGCTCTCGCTGGCGGCCCGGCGCCTCGGTATGAAGGCCGCGCAGACCATCGCGTTCGGCGACATGCCCAACGACGTCCCGATGTTCGGCTGGGCGGAGCACGGCGTGGCGATGGCCAACGCCCACGAGGAGCTGAAGGCCGTGGCGGACGAAGTGACGTCCTCCAACGAGGAGGACGGGATCGCGGTCGTGCTGGAACGGCTGCTGGACGCGGGCGTGGCGGCCGGCTGAGACGGCCCGGACCGGTGACAGGACTGGACCGAGGCGGTCGGCCGAGACGCCGGGGATCGGCGGCCTGACGGACGGACCGGGGCGATCGGCCGAGACGCCCGGGATCGGCGGCCTGACGGGCCGGACGGGAACGGTCGGAGCGAACGGCGCACACGCGGGAACGGCGGAAAGGGCGGCCCACGCGGGCATGTGCCCGCGTGCTCGAAGCGGCCGCCCCCGGGCAGCCCCCCGTGCGCGGCGGTCTCGACGGAGCGTCGGCGCTGCTCCGGAGGCCGCCGTCGGCTGCCCTGCCGGCAGGCCGGAGGACCCGGCGTTACCGGTGCCACCACTGTGCCGGTGCCGCCGGGCCGGCCGCCACTCATTAAGACGGGCCGCTGTCCATGGGAAGCCGCGTCCACTGGGAGAGGTAGCACCCATGGAGACAGGTCGCAGCCATGGAGACCGGCCGCACCACCGGAACGTGGCCGGCCGGGAGGCGGCCCCGACTCGGCCGGGACGCCCCCCGACGCCCCGGCCCACCGGCGGACCCGCCCCCGCGTGCGGGGCCTACTCCTCGCCCGCCAGCGTCAGCGTCCGCAGCTTCTGGCCGGCGAACCAGGTGGCCAGCACCGTGACCGCCACCAGCAGCACCGTCGCCGTCGTCAGCCCCACGTCGGAGGTGATGAGCGAGCCGTCGCCGACCTTGTGGGCGACGGCCAGCGACCACTGCTGGACGCTGAGCGTGCGGGCGCCCGGCACCAGGGAGCCGAACAGCGCCTCCCACACCAGCGCGTAGACGAGGCCGAAGACCACGGCGTGCCGGGACACCGTGCCCAGCAGCAGGAACAGCGCCGCGTACGCGATGGAGGCGACCAGTGCGGCCACCGTGTAGGCGACCGCGATCTGCTGGCCGTTGCCGTTGAGGATCAGGCCCGCGACGAGCGTGGGCACCGCGGAGAAGACCATCGTGACGGCGACCGCGACGATCAGCTTGGTGAAGATGATCGTCGGCCGTTTCAGCGGCTTGGACAGCAGGTACACCACGGAGCCGTCGTCGATCTCCGGGCCGATCGCGCCGGTGCCCGCGATGACGCCGATGATCGGCACCATGGTGGCGAGCGCGATCCCGCCGAGCAGGTCGGCCGCGGTCTGGTCGTCGGCGCCGGTGAGGGCGCGGACCACCACGGAGATGACGATGAGCAGCAGCGGGAGTCCGCCGAGGATGAGGGCCCGGCGGCGGCCGAGCAGGGCCCGGTAGGTGAGCCGGGCGACTGTGGGGTCGTACATTTTTCGGCCTCCTACGCCGTGACCAGGTAAGAGAACACGGACTCGAGGGACTCGTCGGACGGCGAGACCGTCAGCAGACGGATGCCGTGGTCCTTCGCCACCCGCGGCAGCAGAGCGGTGAAACGGCCGAAGTCGACGGCCTGGATGCGCAGTGCGCCCTCCGCGAGGTCCACCTCGATGCCGGACGTCGACGGGTCTGCGATCAGCGCGGCGGCCAGGGCCCGGTCGTCGCTGGAGCGCACCAGGTAGCGGTGCGGCCGGTCGGTCATCAGGCGGCGGATTCTGCGGAAGTCGCCGCTGGCCGCGTGCCGTCCGGCGACGACGACCTCGATGTGGCGGGCGAGCTGCTCGACCTCCTCCAGGATGTGGGAGGAGAACAGCACCGTGCGGCCCTCGTCGCCCATCCGCCGCAGCAGGTCCATCAGCTGCATGCGCTGGCGCGGGTCCATGCCGTTGAACGGCTCGTCCAGCAGCAGCAGCGACGGCTCGTGGACCAGCGCGGACGCCATCTTCACGCGCTGGCGCATGCCCTTGGAGTACGTGGCGATCTTGCGGTCCTGCGCGTACTCCATCTCGACGGTGGCCAGCGCCTTCTGGGCGGCCTTGGCGCCGAGGCCGTGCAGTTCGGCGTTGGCGACGACGAACTCGCGGCCGGTGAGGAAGTCGTACATCGCCTCCCGCTCGGGGACGATGCCGATGTGCCGGTAGATGTCCTCGTTGCGCCAGACCTGCTGTCCGTCGAGGGTGACGGTGCCGGTGGAGGGGGCGAGGAAGCCGCCCATCATGTTGATCAGGGTGGACTTGCCGGCGCCGTTGGGGCCGAGCAGACCGGTGACGCCGGGGCCGATGGTCATGGTGATGTCGTTGACGGCGACCACGTTGCCGAACCAGCGGGAGACATGGTCGAGGGAGAGCGTCGTCACAGTCCCACCTTCTTGTAGCGGCGGATCATCAGGCCGTAGCAGGCGGCGATGAGGCCGAGGGTGACGAGGACGTGGACGACGCCCTCCGCGCTGCTCGGGCCCACGCCGCCCGGGTACGACGACGGGGCGCCGAGGAAGGCGGACTGCACGCCGTCGATGAGGGTCGTCGGCGAGAACAGGCCCATCCAGGCGATGGCGTCCGTGGTGCCCTGCGCGTCGGCGATGGCCTGGAGCGTGGAGACGGCGCCGTAGCTGATGGTCAGCACGGCGATCACGGCGGCGATGCCGAAGCCGCGGCGCGGGGTGACCGAGGCGACGACCAGACCGATGCCGGCGAGGAGGAGGGAGAGCAGTGCCACCGAGACGAGTCCCTGTGCGAATCCCTTCGTCTGGTCGGTGAAGTCCAGCTTGGCCAGCAGCGCGCCCACGTAGAGCACCAGCAGCGGCATCGCGGTGAGGACGAACAGGGCCGAGGCGAGCGCCGCGTACTTGGCTCGGACGTAGTCGGCGGTCTCGATCGGCCGGGAGAAGTACAGCGGCACGGTCTTGAAGCGCAGGTCCCGCGAGACGGCCTGCGGCGCCTGGGAGCCGACGTAGAGGCTGATGACGGCCTGCATCACGATCGCGTACTCGGTGTACTCGAGCGGCAGTTCCTTCGCCTTGGTGGCGACGGCGACGGCGACCATGATGGCCGCGGGCACGCACATCACCACGAACAGCAGCATCGGCAGCACCTTGGTCTTCGCCGAGCGGCCGAGTCCGTAGGCGCCGCGCAGGGACTGCGAGTACAGCGAGCGGCGGGCGTAGGCGCGGCCGAGGCGGGGTCCGTCGTAGCTGCGGTAGCCGATGTTGTGGATGCGGGACTGGTCGCCCGCGGGGGTGGTCAGGGGCTGCTCAACCGCCATGGCCGACCGCCTCCTTCCGCTGTCCGTCGCCGTTCGTGCCGTTCGCGTCCGCCGCCCCGGTCCCGTCGGTCCGGAAGACCTCCGAGATGTGGTGCCGGCGCTGTTCCATGCGCACCAGGCCGAGGCCGAGGTCGGCGATCACGTCCCGGACCAGGTCGTACGTCTCCTCGCCCTGGCTGGTGAGCAGCAGGACGTGGCCGGCGCCGGGCAGTCCGCTGCCGTCCTCGACGCCGACCCCGCGCGCGTGCAGCGCCTCGCGCACCGCGCGTGTGCCGTCGGGGTGCTCGTCGGAGTCGGTGACCTCGACCGCCAGGGTGGTGGTGATCTGGGTGAAGTCGGTGGTGGAGCTGGAGCGCAGCAGCTTTCCGCCGTCCACCACGACGACGTGGTCGCAGGTCCGCTCCAGCTCGCCCAGCAGGTGCGAGGTGACCAGCACGGAGATGCCGAAGTCGGTGTGGATGCGGCGGATCAGGCCGAGCATGTCGTCGCGGCCGACCGGGTCGAGGCCGTTGGTCGGCTCGTCCAGGAAGACCAGCCGGGGGTCGTGGACGAGGGCCTGGGCCAGCTTGACGCGCTGCTTCATGCCGGTGGAGTAGCCGCCGATGGGACGGTAGCGCTCCTCGTAGAGGCCGACGTGGCGCAGCGTGTCCGCGGTGCGCTCCCGCGCGGCCGTCGGCGGGAGCCCGGACATGCGCGCCATGTGGACGACGAACTCGGTGGCCGAGACGTCGGGCGGCAGGCAGTCGTGCTCGGGCATGTAACCGACGCGCTCGCGGATGGCGGCGCCCTCGGTGGCGACGTCGAGTCCGAGCACCTCGGCACGGCCCTCGGACGCGGGGGACAGACCCAGCAGGATCTTGATCAGTGTGGACTTGCCGGCCCCGTTGGCTCCGACGAGTCCGGTCACACCGGGCCCGACGTCCACGGAGAGCCGGTCAAGCGCGGTCACCCGGGGGAACCGCTTGCTCAGGCTTTCGGTCACGATCACAGTCACGACGTCGACGGTAGTGACACGGACCACGCCGGTCGTCAGCCCGGAGAGCCGTCTTGTCTCCGACCTCAGACGTACGGGTCGGTGGGGGGAGCCGTGCTTGAGGTCTAGGGGGCGCGCCGGGAGGCGGGCGGGGCCGGGGTTTTCCACAGGCGGGAGGGGCCCTGTTGACGCGGCCACCGGTGACTGTCACATTCGCTGATGTCAAGGACGACGGCTCGGCGCCGGGGGCGGAGGACTGGTGACGGTACTGGAGGGCGCGCGTGAGCGCCGGGTGCGGACCGGTGGGGTCGAGCTGTGCGTCGCCGAGCTGGGCGACCCGGAGCGGCCGACGGTCGTGCTGGTGCACGGCTATCCGGACAGCAAGGAGGTCTGGTCCGAGGTGGCCGCCCGCCTCGCCGGCCGCTTCCATGTCGTGCTGTACGACGTCCGGGGCCACGGCCGGTCGACGGCGCCGAGTCCGCTGCGCGGCGGCTTCACGCTGGAGAAGCTGACGGACGACTTCCTGGCCGTGGCGGACGCGGTCAGCCCGGACCGTCCGGTGCACCTGGTGGGGCACGACTGGGGCTCGGTGCAGTCGTGGGAGTTCGTCACCGTGCGCCGCACCGAGGGCCGCATCGCGTCGTTCACGTCGATGTCCGGGCCCTGCCTCGACCACTTCGGCCACTGGATCGGCGGACGGCTCAGGCGCCCCACGCCACGGCGGGTGGGCCAGCTGCTCGGGCAGGGCGCCAAGTCCTGGTACGTCTACCTGCTGCACACGCCGGTGCTGCCCGAACTGGCCTGGCGCGGGCCCCTCGGCAAGGGCTGGCCGCGCCTGCTGGAGCGTCTGGAGAGCATCCCCCGCGGCGACTACCCGACCTCGTCGCTGCCGTCGGACGCGGCGCACGGGGCATGGCTGTACCGGGACAACGTCCGGCGCCGGCTGCGCAGACCCCGCGAGGACGCGCACGCGCACGTTCCGGTGCAGCTCATCACGCCGCTGGACGACGTCTTCCTCTCCAAGAGCCTCTACGACGGACTCGAGCGCTGGGTCCCCCGGCTGACCCGCCGCTCGCTTCCCGCCAAGCACTGGGTCCCGCGCACCCGTCCCGACCGGCTGGCCGACTGGATCGGCGAGTTCGTGCTCGCCCACGAGAACGGCGGAGGCGGCGGTGAGGGCGGCCGGCGCGGGCCGACGCCGACGGGCCGGTACGCCGACCGGTTCGGCGGGCAGCTGGTGCTGGTCACCGGCGCGGCCTCGGGGATCGGCCGGGCGACGGCGCTCGCGTTCGCCGCGTCCGGGGCCCGGGTGATCGCCGTCGACCGGGACGCCGGGGGCGCGGTGCGCACGGCGGAGGAGGCCCTGCGGTCGGGGGCGCGGGAAGCCTGGGCGGAGACGGCCGACGTGTCGGACGAACGGGCGATGGAGGAGCTGGCGCGGAAGGTCGCCGCCGAGTACGGCGTGGTGGACGTCCTGGTCAACAACGCCGGGATCGGGCTGGCCGGGCCGTTCCTGGAGACGACGGCGGAGGACTGGCGCCAGGTCCTCGACGTGAATCTGTGGGGCGTGATCCACGGGTGCCGCCTCTTCGGCCGGCAGATGGCCGAGCGCCGGCAGGGCGGCCACATCGTCAACGTCGCCTCCGCGGCGGCGTACTTGCCCACCCGGACCCTGCCCGCGTACGGCACGTCGAAGGCGGCGGTGCTGATGCTGAGCCAGTCCCTGCGCGCGGAGTTGGCGGGCCGGGGCATCGGGGTGAGCGCGGTCTGCCCCGGCTTCGTCAACACCGGCATCACGTCGACGGCGCGTTTCGTGGGGGTGGACGCGGCGGAGGAGAAGCGCCGGCGGCAGCGTGTCGTCAGGCTCTTCGGGCTGCGGAACTACCGGCCGGAGAAGGTCGCCGCCGCGATCGTGCGGGCGGTGGCGCGCAACGAGCCGGTCGTGGCGATCACTTGGGAGGCGCGGGGCGGGCGGCTGCTCTCCCGGTTCGCGCCGGGGGCGCTGCGGGCGCTGGCCCGGGTGGAGCCGCGGCTGTGAGCGGGGCGGCGCCATGAGCGGCGGCACGTCCGGGAGTTACCGCATTGAGGACCTGGCCCACCTCACCGGCACGTCGGTCCGCACGATACGCGCCTACCAGGATCGCGGCGTCCTGCCGAGGCCGGAGCGCCGTGGCCGGGCGGGCGCCTACACCGACGCCCACCTCGTCCGGCTCCGCCGGATCGCCGACCTCCTCGACCGGGGCTACACCCTCGCCTCGATCAAGGAGTTGCTGGACGCCCATGACACCGGCCGTGGTCTGAGCGGCGTCCTCGGGCTGATCGCCGAGGCGGACGGTCCGTGGAGCACCGAGGAGCCGGCGCGCATCTCCCGCGCACAACTCGCCGAACGCTTCGGCGGCGACGCCCCCGACGACGCGGCGATCGCCGAGGCGGTGGAGCTGGGCGTGCTGGAGCAGGTCCCGGGCGACGGGGAGGAGTTCGTCGTACCGAGCCCGCAAGAGCTGGTGGTCGCCGTGGAGTTGCACGCCGCCGGGGTGCCGTTGTCCGCGATCACCGGGCATCTGCGGGAGTTGAGGACGCAGGTCGAGCACATGGCGTCCCGTTTCCTGGAGTTCGCCACCGAGCACGTACTCGCTCCGTATCTGCGGGGCCCGCACGGACCGGCCGGCCCGGACGCCGACGAGGCGGCCTCCCTGGTACGCCGGATGCGTCCCCTCGCACGGCAGACGGTGGATGCGGAACTGGCGCGCGCAATGGGGATGTTGGCGTCGCGCCACCTGCGCCGCCACCTGGTCGCGAAGGACGCCGGTACAGCGGCGGAGGAGGCCCGTTTCGTGCGCGTTCCCGCGGACACGATGCGGGCGGTGGAGGCGTTGGTTGGCGCGGAGGCCGCCGAGCGGTTCATCGCGCTGGCCGCCGAACGAGAGATGCGGGCACGGGCGTTGGACGCGTTGGCGTCAAAGACCCCATCCGTCACAGGAGTCGACGAACAACCCTGAAAAGCAAGGCGGGTTGTCCACAGTTTCTTCAATTTCCCTGTGGATAACCCGAGTTCGCTGTGGATCAAACATCGGGTCCAAAATCATGTGCGTGATCCACGTCTCATTCGGCACCCTGTCGGGATGGACGAAAGACGCGCCGTGAAGGTGTCGAAGTACCTCGCCAAGCATCTGCGCCACCAGCCCGAGCGCATCGGGCTGGTCCTCGACGAGGGCGGCTGGGTCGGGATCGACGCGCTGATCGCCGCGGCGGCGGCGCACGGGTTCCGGTTCAGCCGGGAGGAGCTGGACCATGTGGTCGCCGCCAACGACAAGAAACGCTTCGCCGTCGAGGGCGACCGGATCCGCGCCAGCCAGGGCCACAGCGTCGAGGTCGACCTCGGGCTGCCACCGGCGACGCCGCCGCCGTTCCTCTACCACGGTACGGTCGCGAGCAGCCTGGACGCCATCCGCGCCGAGGGCCTGCGCCCCATGAGCCGCCACGCCGTGCACCTGTCGGCCGACCGGGAGACGGCGACCCGGGTCGGCGCGCGCCGGGGCCGGCCCGTCGTCCTCACCGTCGACGCCGCCGCCATGCACCGTGCCGGCCACGTCTTCCACGTCAGCGCCAACGGCGTCTGGCTGACCGACGCGGTTCCGGCCCGCTACCTGCGCTTCTCCGAGCCGCACTGACCCGCCCTGCGGGTCCGGCCGCCGGGTCCCCAAGGGCTCAGCCGAGCTGGGCGAGCGCCTCCGTGGCGATGCGCTCGAAGACGGTCTCGTCCGCGGCGAAGTCCGAGTCGGGAATCGGCCAGTGGACGACGAGCTCGTCGAAGCCCAGGTCACGGTGGCGGCCGGCGAAGTCCACGAACGCGTCCAGGGACTCCAGGGGACGGCCACGGTCCGGGGTGAACCCGGTGAGCAGGATCCGGTCGACCGAGTCCGCGTCCCGGCCGGTCTCCGCGCACGCCTTGCCGAGCTTCTCCACCTGGTCGCCCAGGGCCTGCCGGGACTGCTCGGGCGTCCCCGACTCGTACAGCCGGGGATCGCCGGTGGTCACCCACGCCCGGCCGTACCGGGCGGCGAGCCGCATCCCGCGCGGCCCGGTGGCCGCCACCGCGAAGGGCAGCCGGGGCCGCTGCACACAGCCCGGGATGTTGCGCGCCTCGTGCGCCGAGTAGAAATCACCCGCGTACGACGTGCCGTCCGGGCCGTTCTCGGTCAGCAGCCGGTCGAGCAGGGGGACGAACTCGGCGAAGCGGTCGGCGCGCTCCCGCGGGGTCCACGGCTCCTGCCCGAGCGCGGTGGCGTCGAAGCCGGTGCCGCCCGCGCCGATGCCGAGCGTGATCCGGCCGCCGGAGACGTCGTCCAGGGAGATCAGCTCCTTGGCGAGGGTCACCGGGTGCCGGAAGTTCGGCGAGGTGACCAGCGTGCCCAGCCGCATCCGCTCGGTGACGCACGCGGCGGCCGTCAGCGTCGGCACCGCGCCGAACCACGGCCCCTCCCGGAAGGACCGCCACGACAGGTGGTCGTAGG
Source organism: Streptomyces sp. NPDC006610 (assembly GCF_040611575.1). NCBI lineage: Bacteria > Bacillati > Actinomycetota > Actinomycetes > Kitasatosporales > Streptomycetaceae > Streptomyces > Streptomyces sp. NPDC006610. The sequence continues at coordinate 171,331 of NZ_JBEXOP010000011.1, read as the reverse complement.
TGTAGGCGGCGTGGAACCCGAGCTCCTCCGCCCGCCGCCACGTCTCCCGGCCCCCCTCGTGCCAGCGGCGGTAGGGCAGGATCACGGTGCTCAGGCGCAGACTCATGCCCCAGAGCCTACGGCGGCCTCCGGCGGGGCCGGGAACCGCGCACACCATCGGTATTCACTCAGCTGTGCGCAGTCCCGCACGGGCGTGCGGGCATATGCGCGAGAATGGCCGGGTGACCTCAGCGACCAGACAGCCCGAGACCCCGGCCCCCACGATCCCGCCCCGGCTGATCGCCACCGACCTCGACGGCACCCTGCTCCGGGACGACAAGTCGGTTTCCCCGCGCACGGTCGCCGCTCTGGCCGCCGCCGAGCGGGCCGGCATCGAGGTCTTCTTCGTCACCGGCCGCCCGGCCCGATGGATGGACGTGGTCAGCGATCACGTCCACGGTCACGGCCTGGCCATCTGCGGAAACGGCGCCGCCGTGGTCGACCTGCACGGCGGCCCGGGCGCCCACCGGTTCGTGAAGGTGCGCGAACTGGCGCGCGAGAACGCCCTCGACGCCGTACGGCTGCTGCGCGAGGCGGCGCCCGGGACCGTGTACGCGGTCGAACAGACGTACGGCTTCCATCAGGAGCCCGACTACCCCAGGCTGCACATGGAACGCCCGGACGTCTGCGCCCCCGCCGAGGAGCTGCTCGGTCCCGGCGCGCCCGCCGCCGACGAGCCGGTCCTCAAGATCCTCGCCTACCACCCCGCCATCGACCCCGACGCCTTCCTCACCCTCGCCCGCCTCGCCCTCGGCGACCGCGCCAACGTCACCCGCTCCAGCCCCAGCGCCCTGCTGGAGATCAGCGGCCCCGGCGTCTCCAAGGCCAGCACGCTCGCCCTGTGCTGCGCCGAGCGCGGCATCTCGCACGAGGAGGTCGTCGCCTTCGGCGACATGCCGAACGACCTGGAAATGCTGACCTGGGCCGGGCGCTCGTACGCGATGGGCAACGCCCACCCGGACGTGCTGGCCGCCGCCTCGGGGCGGACGGTCGCCAACAACGACGACGGGGTGGCGGTCGTGATCGAGCGGCTGGTGGCGGAGCGGCAGGGCTGAGGAAACGTTCTGTCGACCGGGCGTCACAGCCGCACGCCGCGTGTGGCCAGCCACGGCACCGGGTCGACGCCCGAGCCGAGGTGCGGGGTCACCCGCACCTCGAAGTGCAGATGCGGGCCGGTGGAGTTCCCGGTCGAGCCCGACAGCCCGATCCACTGCCCCGGCCGCACCCGCTCCCCCTGGTCCACGGCGACCGACGACAGATGGGCGTACTGCGTGTAGTAGCCGCCCGGATGCCCGACCACGACCGCGATGCCGAAGGCGCCCCCGCACGACACCGCCGCCACCCGGCCCGCGCCGACCGAGCGCACCGGCGTGCCGACGGGCACGGCGAAGTCCTGCCCGGTGTGCCGGTTCGCCCAGCGCGCGCCGCCGCTGCCGAAGCCCGCGGACATCGCGTACGTCTCCACCGGCGCGACCCAGTCCTCGGCGAGCGTCGTCGGCGGCTGGTCGAGCCGGACCGCGCCACGGCAGCTGCCCGCGGCGGCCGACGCCGCGGCCTCCCCCTCCAGCCGCCGCCGTGCCTCCTCCAGCTTGCGCTCGATCGTCCTCCTGACCTCCGCCAGCTCGGCGTTGCGCCGCTCCAGCTCCTGCCACTCGGCGGCGGCCCGCGCCTCGTCGGCGGCGAGCCCGGCCTCCGCGCGGCGGCTGTCCTCGATCGCCTTCTCCACCGCCTGATCGGCCTGCGAGACGACCCGCTGCCGCCGCATCAGCTCCTCGGGATCGTCCGCCAGCAGCATCCGCGCGGTGAACGGCAGCCCGCCCCCGGTGCGGTACTGGGAGCGGGCGATCCGGCCCAGGTCCTCGCGCAGCACTCCCAGCTCCCGCCGCTGCCGGTCGAGGAGTTCCTCGTACCGCCGCGCCCGCGCCCGCTGCGCCTCGGCCTCGCGCCGCCCCTCCTCGTACCGCTGCGTCGCCACGGCCGCTTCCTCGTACAGCCGCGCCACCTCCGCACCGGCCCCGGGACCGGCACCGCCCGCGGGGGCCTCGTCGGCCGGCCCGGCCGCGAGCACGGCGAGCGCGCACAGCAGCACCGGAACGATCAGGAGACGGCGGCGGGATGAGCGCATGTCAGCGATCGTGGCCCGCGCTGGGCGCCCGCGGCCTGTTCACGTCGTACGCATGGGGGACACCGCGGCCCTTATGGGGGACCTTCGGCGTGTCGGGGCCCGCTTTTGACGCACCGTCGGCTCGCCTCGTCCGACGCCCCGTCGGCTCTACCGCGCGGCCACGAGCAGATCCGCCTCCGCCTCCCGTGCCGCCATCGCCCGCAGGGGCCCGTCGACAGCGATCAGTTCCGCGTACGTGCCCCGCTGCACCACACGCCCGCCCGCCAGCACGATCACCTCGTCCACCGCCTCCAGGCCCGCCAGCCGGTGGGTGACCAGCAGGGTGGTGCGGCCCTCGGTGGCGGCCAGCAGGTCGGCGGTGAGGGCGTCGGCGGTGGGCAGGTCGAGGTGCTCGGCGGGCTCGTCGAGGACGAGGACGGGGAAGTCGGCGAGGAGCGCACGGGCCAGCGCGAGCCGCTGCCGCTGCCCGCCGGACAACCGCGCCCCGTGCTCGCCGACGAGCGTGTCGAGCCCTTCGGGCAGGCTGTCGGCCCACTCCAGCAGCCGGGCCCGGGCGAGGGCGGCGCGCAGTTCCGCTTCGGTGGCCCCGCGGCGGGCGAGGAGCAGGTTCTCCCGCACCGAGCTGTCGAAGAGGTGCGCGTCCTGTGCGCACAGCCCCACGAGCCGTCGCACGTCGTCGCCGTCCAGCGCGGACGCGTCCACGCCGCCCAGCGTGTAGGAGCCGGCGTCCGCGTCCAGGAACCGCAGCAGCACCTGGGCCAGCGTCGTCTTGCCGGAGCCGGACGCCCCGACGACGGCGACGCGGCGCCCCTCCCGGAGGGTGAGGTCGACACCGGCGAGCGCGTCCCGGTCCTGCCCCGCGTGCCGTGCGGTCAGGCCCTTGACGACGAGCGGGAACGGAGCGGCGGGCGCCTGCCGGGGACGCTCCGGCTCGCGCACCGGCGCCGGGGCGTCCAGCACCTCGTACACGCGCTCGGCGCTGTGCCGTACCCGCTGCCGGAACCGCACCGCGACGGGCATCCCCAGCACGGCCTCGAAAGCGGCCAGCGGCGTCAGTACGACCGCGGCCATCGCGACGCCGCTCAGCCGCCCGGCGGCGACCGCCTGCGCGGCCACCAGTGCGGCGGCGGTGACCGTCAGGCCGGAGACCAGCGCGGTGAGGCCGTCCCCGACGGCGGTGGCCGTGGCCTGCCGTGACGCGATCCGGGTCAGCTCGGCGTCGGCCCGCCGGGTCTCGGCGGTACGGGCGGGCAGGGCGCCCGCGACGGTCAGTTCGGCGGTGCCGGTGAGCAGGTCGGCCACGCGCGTCGCCAGCACCCCCCGCGCGGGGGCGAGCCTGCGCTCCGCCCGCCGCGCCACCGCGCCGGTGACCAGCGGCACGCCCGCCCCGGCCGCGAGCAGCCCGACGGCGAGGACGGCCCCGGCCTCGGGCAGCAGCCGACCGGTGAAGGCGACGGAGGCGACGGAGACGGCGACCGCCGCGCCGGCCGGCAGCAGCCAGCGCAGCCAGTAGTCCTGGAGGGCGTCCACGTCGGCGACCAGCCGGGACAGCAGGTCGCCCCGGCGGGTCCGGCGCAGCCCGGCGGGCGCCAGCCGTTCGAGCCGCCGGTAGACGGCGACCCGGGTGTCGGCGAGCATCCGCAGCACGGCGTCGTGCGACACCAGCCGCTCGGAGTACCGGAACACCGCGCGGCCGATGCCGAAGGCCCGCGTGGCGGTCACGGCCATCATCAGATACAGCACGGGCGGCTGCTGCGACGCCCGGGAGATGAGCCAGCCGGACGTGGCCATGAGGCCGACGGCGCTGCCGAGGGCGAGACTGCCGAGCAGCAGGGCCAGGCCCAGCCGGCCGCGCCGCGCGCCGGAGAGGGCGCGGACACGGGCGAGGACGCCTCGCACGGCGGGGGCCGCGGGCCCGCTCGCGTCCGGTTCCGGCCCGGCGTCCGGCAGGAGGCCCGTCGCGGCGGGCTGCACCGCACCCGGCGCGGGCCGCACGGAGGGCGGATCGGCAAGCCCAATCGGCTCCTGGACCGCCGCGGCACCCGGCCGGAGGCCCGTCCCGGCGAGCCGTGCCTCGGCCCGCGCGGGCCGCGCGGAGGGCGGGGCAACCGGCCCGGTCGCGTCCAGGTCGAGCCCCGCACCCGGCAACAGACCTGTCCCGGCACGCCCCAGCGCAGCCGACACCGGCCGCACGGAGCGCGGGGCGGCGGGGGAGCCGGCGCCGTCGAGGCGTACGACCCGGTCGGCCGCGGCCAGCAGCGCGGGCCGGTGCACCACCAGGAGCACGGTCCGCCCGGCCGCCAGCCGCCGTACCGCCGCCACGATCTCGGCCTCGGTCCGCCCGTCGAGCGCGGCCGTCGGCTCGTCCAGCAGGAGCACCGGACGGTCCGCGAGGAACGCCCGCGCGAGCGCCAGCCGCTGCCGCTGCCCGGCGGACAGCCCGGTGCCGTCCTCGCCGAGCGGGGTGTCGGCGCCCCGGGGCAGGGCGTCGACGAACTCCAGCGCGCCCGCGTCCGCGAGGGCCCGGCGTACGGCGGCGTCGTCCGCGTCGGGGCGGGCCAGCCGGACGTTCTCCGCGATCGTCCCGGCGTACAGGTGCGGGCGCTGCGGCACCCAGGCGATCCGGGACCGCCACTGTTCGGGGTCGACGTCGGCTAGATCGACTCCCCCGGCACGCACCCGGCCCCGGACCGGCTCCACGAAGCCCAGCAGCACGTGCAGCAGCGTCGACTTGCCCGCTCCGCTCGGCCCGACCAGCGCGACCGTCTCCCCGGCCTCGACCTCGAACGACACGTCCGACACGGCGTCGGCGGCCCGCCCGGGGTAGCGGACCGTCACGCCCTCGAAGGAGAGCGCCGGCGCGCCCGAGGGAGCGGCACCGGCGCCGGCAGCCGGGACGGGCGTCTCCAGCACCTCGAAGATCTCCTCCGCCGCCGCCAGTCCCTCGGCCGCCGCGTGGTACTGCGCGCCCACCTGCCGCAGCGGCAGATACGCCTCGGGGGCGAGGACGAGGACGACGAGGCCGACGTAGAGGTCCATGTCGCCGTGGACCAGCCGCATGCCGATGGTCACGGCGACCAGCGCGACCGAGATCGTGGCGAGCAGTTCGAGCGCGAAGGACGACAGGAACGCGATCCGCAGCGTCCGCATCGTCGCCCGCCGGTACTCGCCGGTGATCCGCCGGATCGACTCGGCCTGCGCCTTGGCCCGGCCGAACACCTTGAGGGTCGGAAGCCCCGCGACGACGTCCAGGAAGTGCCCGGACAGCCGGGACAGCAACCGCCACTGACGGTCCATCCGGGACTGCGTGGCCCAGCCGATCAGCATCATGAAGACCGGAATGAGCGGCAGCGTGCCCGCGATGATCGCGGCGGAGACCCAGTCCTCGGTGACGATCCGCGCCAGCACCGCCACGGGCACGACCACGGCGAGACCGAGCTGGGGCAGATAGCGGGAGAAGTAGTCGTCGAGGGCGTCGACGCCGCGCGTGGCGAGCGCGACCAGCGAACCGGTGGGCCGACCGGCGAGCCATCCGGGTCCGAGCCGCGCGGCACGCTCCAGCAACCGGCCGCGCAGCTCCGACTTCACCGCCGCGCTCGCCCGGTGGGCGGCGAGTTCGGTGAGCCAGGAGACCACCGCCCGGCCACCGGCGACCGCCACCAGCAGGAGCAGCGGAGTGCGCAGTTCCCCGGCGGTCATGCCGTGCTGGAACGCGCCGACCACGATCTCCGCGATGAGCATCGCCTGCGCGACGACCAGCCCGGCGCCGACGGCGCCCAGGCCGACGACCGCCACCAGGAAGAGACGGGTGGCGCGGGCGTACCGAAGGAGCCTGGGGTCGATTGGTTTCACGTGAAACACACCTCAGTGCGCGACGTCGGGAGCGATGTGCTGGGTGCCGATCCGCTTGCGGAACACCCAGTAGGTCCACGACTGGTAGAGCAGGACGATCGGCGTGGCGATCGCCGCGCACCAGGTCATGATCTTCAGGGTGTACGGGCTCGACGAGGCGTTGGTGACCGTCAGGCTCCAGCTCTCGTCGAGCGACGACGGCATGACGTTCGGGAAGAGGGACAGGAAGAGCATCGCCACGGCGGCCACGATGGTCAGGCCGGACAGGGCGAACGCCCACCCCTCGCGCCCGGCCCGGACCGCGTTCAGCGCGGCGAGCAGTGCACCTGCGGCCACCACGAGGGCGACCAGGCTCTTGGCGTCGCCGCTGTGGACCTGGGTCCACAGCAGGAAGAGCACGGCCACGCCGGCGGTGACGGCGCCGACCTTCAGGGCCAGCGCGCGGGCGCGTTCCCGGATCTCCCCGACCGTCTTGAGCCCGACGAACACGGTCCCGTGGAAGGTGAACAGCGTCAGCGTCACCAGCCCGCCGAGCAGGGCGTAGGGGTTGAGGAGGTCCCCCAGCCCGCCGACGTACTCGAAGTCGGCGTCGATCTTCACCCCGTGCACGATGTTGCCGAAGGCGACGCCCCACAGGAACGCGGGCAGCAGCGAGGTCCAGAAGATCGCCGCCTCCCAGCGGCGCTGCCAGCTCTCCTCGGGCCGCTTGACGCGGTACTCGAAGGCGACGCCGCGGACGATCAGGCAGAGCAGAATGGCGAGCAGGGGCAGGTAGAAGCCGGAGAAGAGGGTGGCGTACCACTCGGGGAAGGCGGCGAAGGTGGCCCCGCCCGCCGTGAGCAGCCAGACCTCGTTGCCGTCCCAGACGGGGCCGATGGTGTTGATCAGCACCCGCTTCTCGGGCCGGTCGCGGGCCAGCAGGCGGGTGAGGATGCCGACTCCGAAGTCGAAGCCCTCCAGGAAGAAGTAGCCGGTCCACAGGACGGCGATGAGGACGAACCAGACGTCGTGCAGTTCCATGACTGTGCGGCTCCCTCGGCCTAGTAGGAGAAGGCCATCGGCTTGTCGGCGTCACGGACGTCGCCGCCGATCTTCGTGGGCGGGTTGAGGTCGGCCTCGGTCAGCTCCGGCGGGCCGGCCTTGACGTACTTCACGAGCAGCTTGACCTCGATCACGGCGAGGACGGCGTACAGCAGCGAGAAGGCGATCATCGAGGTGAGGATCTCGGCCTGGGAGACGCCGGGGGAGACCGCGTCGCGGGTCTGCATCACGCCGTAGACGACCCAGGGCTGGCGGCCCATCTCGGTGAAGATCCAGCCCCAGGAGTTGGCGGCCAGCGGGAACGCCATGGTCCAGAGCGCGAGCAGCCAGTACGTCCGGGTGAGCCGGGCGCCGAGCGGCTTGCGCAGCAGCACCAGACGCGGCACCTCGTCCTCTCCGGTGCGCAGGGCGGCGGGCAGCAGGAACCGCTTCCTGGTCAGCCACAGCCCCAGAAGGCCGAGGGAGAGGGAGACCATGCCGAAGCCGATCATCCAGCGGAAGCCCCAGTAGGCGACGGGCACGATGGGCTTGTAGTCGCCGGGGCCGAACTGCTCCTGGAGGGCCTTGTTGGTGTCGTGGATGCCCGGCACGTACTCGTCGAAGTCGTTGTGGGCGAGGAAGGACAGCAGGCCGGGGATCTCCAGGGCCACCTTGTTGTGCCCCTCGTCGACGTCGCCGTAGGCGAACAACGAGAAGGGCGCCGGCCCCTCGCCGTCCCACAGCGCCTCGGCCGCGGCCATCTTCATCGGCTGCTGCTCGTACATGACCTTGCCGAGGCTGTCGCCGCTGACCGCGGTGAGCAGTCCGCCGACGGCCAGCGTGACCAGGCCGAGCCGCAGGGAGGTGCGCATCTCCGGGATGTGGCGCCTGCGCATCAGGTGGAAGGCGGCGATGCCCACCATGAAGGCGCCGCCGGTCAGGAAGGCCGCCGAGAAGCTGTGGAAGACCTGGTTGAGCGTGGTGTTCTGGGTGAGGACCAGCCAGAAGTCGGTGAGTTCGGCGCGGCCCTTCTCCTCGTTGATGCGGTAGCCGACGGGGTGCTGCATCCAGGAGTTGGCCGCGAGGATGAAGTACGCCGACAGCAGCGTGCCGACCGAGACGAGCCAGATGCAGGCCAGGTGGACGCGCTTCGGCAGCTTGTCCCAGCCGAAGATCCACAGGCCGATGAAGGTGGACTCGAAGAAGAAGGCCAGCAGGGCCTCGAAGGCGAGGGGCGCGCCGAACACGTCGCCGACGAAGCGCGAGTAGTCGGACCAGTTCATGCCGAACTGGAACTCCTGCACGATGCCGGTGACGACGCCCATCGCGATGTTGATCAGGAAGAGCTTGCCCCAGAACTTGGTCGCCCGGAGGTACTTCTCCTTCCCCGTGCGCACCCAGGCGGTCTCCAGGCCGGCCGTCAGCGCGGCGAGGGAGATCGTCAGGGGGACGAACAGGAAGTGGTAGACGGTGGTGATCCCGAACTGCCATCGCGCCAGGGTTTCCGGCGCCAGAGCCATGTCCACGTCGTCGCCAATCTCGGGTGAAAACAGACACGCTTGTGAACGCGTTCACATTCACAAGCAATTATGACCTACTGCTTTTCAGACCCGGAAGGGGGGTCCGGTGTGACGTCAACCCCTTGGACGCGACCACACGGCGACCACATGACGCCGAGGCCGCCGGCCTGCCTCACGGCGGGCCGGCGGCCTCGGATTCCAGCGGGTGGCGGGGGTCAGGACTCCTTGCGGAACGCCTCCGCGGCCTTCAGGAAGATGTCGTTCGCCTCGGTCTCCCCGATCGTGACGCGCACGCCCTCGCCCGGGAACGGGCGGATCACCACGCCCGCCTGCTCGCACGCCGCCGCGAAGGCGGTCGTGCGCTCCCCCAGCGACAGCCAGACGAAGTTCGCCTGGGTGTCCGGCACCGTCCAGCCCTGCGCGCGCAGCCCGTCGAGCACACGGTTGCGCTCGCACACCAGCGAGCCGACCCGGCCCAGCAGCTCGTCCTCGGCGCGCAGCGAGACGACGGCGGCCTCCTGGGCGAGGTGGCTCACGCCGAACGGGACGGCGGTCTTGCGCAGCGCCGCCGCGACCGGCTCGTGGGCGACGGCGAAGCCGACGCGCAGACCGGCGAGGCCGTACGCCTTGGAGAAGGTCCGCAGGACACAGACGTTCGGGCGGGTGCGGTACAGCTCGAGGCCGTCCGGCACCTCGGGGTCCCGGACGAACTCGCGGTACGCCTCGTCCAGCACGACCAGCACGTCGTCCGGCACCCGGTCGAGGAAACGCTCCAGCTCGGCCCGGCGGACGGCCGTGCCGGTGGGGTTGTTCGGGTTGCAGACGAAAATCAGCCGGGTCCGCTCGGTGATCGCCTCCGCCATCGCGTCCAGGTCGTGCACGGCGCCCGGGGTCAGCGGCACCTGCACGGGCGTCGCCCCGCTGATCTGCGTGATGATCGGATAAGCCTCAAAAGAGCGCCAGGCGTAGATCACCTCGTCGCCCGGTCCCGCGGTCGACTGCAGCAGTTGCTGGGCGACACCGACCGAACCGGTGCCGGTGGCGAGGTGGGAGACCGGGACGCCGAAGCGTTCGGACAGCTCGTTCATCAGCCCCGTGCACGCCATGTCGGGGTAGCGGTTGAAGGACGAGGCGGCGGCCACCACGCTCTCCAGCACGCCGGGCAGCGGCGGATAGGGGTTCTCGTTGGAGGACAGCTTGTAGGCCACCGGGCCGTCCGCCGCGGCCGGCTTGCCCGGCTTGTAGGTGGGGATCCCCTCCAGCACCGCGCGCAGCTTGGGGCTCGTCTCGCTCACCGCAGTCCTCCTCGCGATCACCGGCGGCCCCTGAGCGGCGCCGGCTTCCAATACTTCTCACCTTATGAGGATTCGGCTCCGCACTGAACAGGCCGGAACCCGCTCGTCCGGCCCCGCCGCACCGGCATCATGGGCATCACGGCAGGAAGGCGTACGAATCGAGGGGCGCGCTACACATATATCTATGCGCCGGTGGCTTGCGCCGTGGCGCGCGTCCCCCGTACAGGTGAGTTGAGACCTCTTCGAAACATCGGGGGCTCGACAGGCCCATGAGCGCGGATAGGTCACCTCCTGCACCAGAGAACAACAACATCCTTTCATTCCAAGGCAGTTGACAGGCCATGACCTTGCAGAAACGTGCCTGTCAGTGGGTGCATATGCGTCCGCGCTACCCCGTCCTCTGCGCCCTACTATCGGCTCGCCATGACAGCAGCAGGGAAGCACCAGGTGAGCCGCGCGGAAACCTCACGTCGAGGCAGTCGGCCGGGCCGGGCGGGCATCAGAGACGTTGCCGCCGCCGCCGGGGTCTCCATCACGACCGTCTCCGACGCCCTCAACGGAAAGGGCAGGCTCCCGGACGCCACCCGACGCCACGTCCGTGAGGTCGCCGACCGACTGGGCTACCGGCCCTCCGCCGCCGCCCGGACCCTCCGTACCGGCAAGTCGGGGCTGATCGGCCTGACCGTGACCACGTACGGGGATGAACCTTTCACCTTCACCGAGTTCGCGTACTTCGCGGAGATGGCCCGCGCCGCCACCTCGGCCGCGCTCGCCCGCGGCTACGCCCTCGTGATCCTCCCCGCGACCTCGCGCCACGACGTCTGGTCCAACGTCGCCCTGGACGGCACGGTCGTCATCGACCCCTCCGACCAGGACCCGGTCGTCAGCGAGCTGGTCCGGCAGGGGTTACCGGTCGTCTCCGACGGCCGCCCGGCCGGCTCGCTCCCGGTCACGGCCTGGGTCGACAACGACCACGAGGCCGCCGTCCTCGGCATCCTCGACCACCTGGCCGACGCCGGCGCCCGCCGCATCGGCCTGCTGACGGGCACGACCACCGACACCTACACCCATCTGTCGACCACCGCCTACCTGCGCTGGTGCGAGCGGGTGGGCCAGGACCCGGTGTACGAGGCCTACCCGGCGCACGACCCGTGCGCGGGCGCCGTCGCCGCCGACCGGCTGCTCGCCCGGCCCGACCGGCCCGACGCCGTGTACGGCCTGTTCGACCCCAACGGCACCGACCTGCTCGCCGCCGCCCGCCGCTACGGACTGCGCGTCCCGGACGACCTGCTGCTGGTCTGCTGCAGCGAGTCCACCGTGTACGCCAGCACCGAGCCACCCGTCACCACGCTCTCCCTCAAGCCCCGGCGCATCGGCACGGCCGTGGTCCAGCTGCTGATCGACGCCATCGAGGGCGTCGACTCCGACCAGCCGGTCGAGCAGGTGATACCCACCGAGCTGATCGTGCGGACCTCCTCCCAGCGCCGACCACCGCGCACCACGGTCAGCCCGCCGAGGTCACCCGAATAGGGAAGGCCCGACGGCGGCGACGGCCCCGTCCGGGTCGGGAACGGAGGCCGGCCCGGCAGGGAAAGCCCTGCCCAATCGGGGCGAAAGCCGCGGTGAACCGGAGTCCGGCTCCGATTCACCACCCCTGGGTCATCACACAGCGCGATCCGCATTCCTATGATGGGCGCACGGCACCGCGGGCCGTTGCGACCAGGCAGTCACGAGCGGTGCAGATGCGGCGCGATGGTGGAGGGGTCGATGACTCAGGGGGCCGGTCCCGGACCCGAGGTGGAGCGGACGGCGACGTTGCGCGACTTCCGGGTGCCCGCATACGTCCACGAGACCGGCCCGTACGTCCACGGCGCCCACCCCGGCGAGACCGCGGCCGCGGCGCCCGTCCCGGCGCCCGTGCCCGTCGCCGAGCCGGTGGACCCGCCGGACGGGTACACCCCCACCCGGCGCGACCTGCCGGTCATCAACCGCGGTGACACGGTTCAGGTGACCGTCGACCCCGCCGCCGCGCCGGTCGCCCAGCCCGCCGCCGGACCCGGCCCGCTGTTCGTCGTCGGCGACGTCCACGGGTACCTCGACGAACTCGTCGCCGCACTCCAGGAGAAGGGCCTGATCGACGCCGCCGGCCAGTGGTGCGCGGGCACCGCCCGGCTGTGGTTCCTGGGCGACTTCACCGACCGGGGCCCCGACGGCATCGGCGTCATCGACCTGGTCATGCGGCTGTCCGCCGAGGCCGCGGCGGCCGGCGGCTACTGCAAGGCCCTGATGGGCAACCACGAGCTGCTCCTGCTCGGCGCCAAGCGGTTCGGCGACACCCCCGTCAACTCCGGCGCGGGCACCGCCACCTTCCAGGCGGCCTGGCTGCTCAACGGCGGCCAGAAGACCGACATGGACCGTCTCCAGGACCACCACCTCCAGTGGATGGCCCGTCTCGACGCGCTCACCGAGACCGACGGCCACCTGCTCGTCCACTCGGACACCACGGCCTATCTCGACTACGGCGACTCCATCGAGGCCGTCAACGACAACGTCCGCGAGACCCTGACGCGCAACGACGCCGACGAGGTCTGGGACCTGTTCCGCAAGTTCACCAAGCGCTTCTCCTTCCGCGACGAGGGCGGCGCCGACGCCGTGCGCTCCCTGCTCGATACGTACGGCGGCACCCGCATCGTTCACGGCCACAGCCCGATCCCGTATCTGCTGGGCGAGGTCGGCTCCGAGGACGGCGAGGACACCTCCGGGCCCACGATCGAAGGACCGCACGTCTACGCCGACGGGCTCGCCATCGCGATGGACGGCGGCGTGACCATGGCCGGAAAACTGCTGGTCCAGCAACTGCCCCTCGACATCTGACCCTTCACCGGCACCCCGGACCGGCGGTCCCGCGCCGCGCGCGACGGCGCAGGCCACGACCCAATTTCCGGAAACCCCCTGTCACGGCACGCCGTGACCGCTCTACCATCGGCTTATCCGTAGCAGGCTCCCCTCCGTTTCTGCCCGACGGCTCGTCAGCGTGCGAGCCCCAAGCCCTACGGAGCATCGGGGGATGCAGATGAACAGCGTTCCGCAGCACCTGCTGAGCGAGGACCGCCAGGAGTACGTGCGGCTCCTCGATGAGGCGCTGCGCTCCGCACCACACCGCCCGGGACCGGCCATGGCAGGACAGCGGCCGACCCACGAACAACTGCGCGCCCTGGCCCTCGACGCCACCGCCCTCATCACGGCGGCCGCGGCGACCGAGTACCAGCACTACGTGAAGGTCCGCGAGGAACTGCGCCGCCCGGCGCCGTCCACCCCGTCGTCCGCGCGGGAGTCCGGCTCCGGCGAACCGGGCTCCTCCGCGGTGGGGCTCGCCACCACCATGGGGGAGGCCGCCGAGGCCGCCGGCGCGGGCGCCGGCGCCGTCGTCGCGGTCCTCGCGCCCGTCCTGGCCGGCACGGCCGCGGCGATCTTCCTGATCGTCGGCTACGTCCTGAGAATGCTCTCGCCCGAACCGGCGTTCGCCGACACCCTGCTCACCGCCGGGTGGGCGTTCGGCGGCATCACGGCGGTCGCGATCCTGGTCGCGGCGGTCGCCCTGCTGCGCACCGCCCTGCGCAACCGGCCCACCCCCGCGTCGCGCGCCCAGGACCGGCTGAACGAGGAGGTGGCCAGGGCCAGGGAAGCCTGGCGCGCGTCCCTGCTCGAGAACGGCATCCTGCCGTTCCTGCGCGAGGCGCTTCTCGCCGAGCCCGGACCGGCCGCCCGGCAACCGGCTCCGCCCGCACCGACGACCAGCCGGATACCGCACCTCGGTTACGGCCGTCCCGGCTTCACCAGCCCGGGCGGCGGCCCGGCGACCGGGACCCGGCCCAGCTACTCGAGCCCGGACTACAGCAGCCCGGACTTCGGGGGGCCGGAACACCAGCCGGAGTAGCCGCGGCACTGCGCGACCGCGACGGCGTCGCACGGATACGGCGTCGTCATGGCACGACGTCGCACGGCTGGGGCGTCGTATGGCTGGGGCGTCGCACGGCCACGGCCGCTCGGGCCCGGTTCACGCGCTCCCTCCCCCTGCGGAGGCTCGGAGGCTCACCCGAGGCTCCGCGTCGGGGTGGGGCGCCATCGGGTGCCCTTCAGATGATGCCCGCCTGGCGTGCGGCCGTGATCCACAGCGGGAACTCGGACAACAGGCGGTCGTACAGCTCCTGGTCCGGCACCGTACTGATGTCGTCCACGGCGAAGAAGCCGACGTTGTCGACGCGCCGGCCCGGCAGGGCGTCGAACCGCTCCAGCACCCCGTAGTTGGCGCGGCCGAGCCCCACGAACTGCCAGAAGACCGGCTCCTCCACGGCCTCGCGCAGCTCACGCTCGATCTCGGCGTTGCGGTAGACGCCGCCGTCGGAGAAGAACAGCACCAGCGTGGGCGCCGCCGCCGGGTTGTCCCGGACGAACCGGCGCACCTCGGCGATGACCTTCTGCTCCTCGTTCTGGATGCCGACGTCCCGCATGTCGACCTGGCCCTCCACCAGCCCCTTCTTCCGGCCGCGACGGCGGAACAGGCTCATCTCGCCGACGCGCACGTGCAGCCGCAGCCACTCGGGAAGCTCGCCCAGCCGCAGGTCCGGCAACCGGGCGGGGTTCGAGGCGAACGTCCAGGCCTGCATCTCACCGTCGTCGTCCAGCTGCGCGGCGACCGCGGCCATCCGCTCCACCACGTCGGCGACGGTGCCCTTGGAGTAGAGGAACGACATGGACCCGGAGGCGTCGAGGACCAGCACGACGCGCGCGGTGACGCCGGTCGCGCCGTGCTTGCGCAGGCTGACGGCGACCTGCTCCTTGCGCAGGGAGAGCCGCTTGCGCATGTCGACGGGGAGGTGCTCCTCGCCCTTGGTGAGGCGGGGTGGGGTGGTGGGAGGGACCGTGGGGTGAGGGGTGGCGGCGGGCGGGACGGGCCTCGGCGGGGCGGGCGGAGGCGGCGTGGCCGGCCGGGTCGGGGTCGGCGCGGGCCAGGCGGCCGACCGGGGGTCGACGGGCGGTGCCGACGGGGCGGGGGCCGGAGCGGGCGGGGCCGCCGGGGCGTCGTCCACGGTGATGCCGAAGTCGGTCGCGAGGCCCGCGAGGCCGGAGGCGTATCCCTGGCCCACCGCGCGGAACTTCCACTTGCCCTGCCGCCGGTACAGCTCCCCGCCGATGAACGCCGTCTCCGGTCCGGCCTCCATGTCGAACCGGGCGACCTCGCTCCCCGACCCCGCGTCGAGCAGCCTCAGCGACAGCCCCGGCACCTGCCCGAAGGTCCCGCCGTCGGCCGACGCGCACAGCACGATCCGGTCGACGGCCGGCTCCAGCGAACGCAGGTCGACCTCGACCGTGTCGGTGGCGTTGCCGCCGGCACTCCGCTTCCCGAGGTGCGTCACGGCGTTGGACGCGTGCCGGGGCTGGTTGTAGAAGACGAAGTCGCCGTCGTCCCGCACCCGCCCCGCCTCCGTGAGCAACAGGGCCGAGGCGTCGACGTCGGGCACGCCGGGGCCGCCGGAGCAGGCGAGTTCGACGCGCACCACGGGGGCGTCGACGGGAAGGTTGGAGCCCTTGCTCATGGATTGCACGGTCATGCCCCCAGTCTCGCCGAGCCCGCCCCGCCCTGGGGAGGGCGGGCGTCGGCGAAAACGGGCGGCCGTCGGCACCCGGACGTCAGTCCGCGGACCATCGGCCCCCGGACATCGGACCCGGACGTCAGTCCGCGATCGGCAGGTACACGCGGTTGCCCGCCGCCGCGAACTCCTGCGACTTCCGCGCCATGCCCTCCTCGATCTCCGCCCGGTTGCCGCCGTGCTCACGGCGGATGTCCTGGGAGATCTTCATCGAGCAGAACTTCGGCCCGCACATCGAGCAGAAGTGCGCCGTCTTGGCCGGCTCGGCCGGCAGCGTCTCGTCGTGGAACTCCCGGGCCGTGTCCGGGTCGAGGGCCAGGTTGAACTGGTCCTCCCACCGGAACTCGAACCGCGCGTCGGACAACGCGTCGTCCCACTCCTGCGCGCCCGGGTGCCCCTTGGCGAGGTCTGCGGCATGGGCGGCGATCTTGTAGGTGATCACGCCGGTCTTGACGTCGTCCCGGTTGGGCAGGCCCAGGTGCTCCTTCGGGGTGACGTAACAGAGCATGGCCGTGCCCCACCAGGCGATCATGGCGGCGCCGATGCCGGAGGTGATGTGGTCGTAGGCCGGCGCGACGTCCGTCGTCAGCGGGCCGAGCGTATAGAACGGAGCCTCATCGCAGATCTCCTGCTGAAGGTCGATGTTCTCCTTGATCTTGTGCATCGGGACGTGGCCCGGGCCCTCGATCATGGTCTGTACGTGGAAACGCTTGGCGATCCGGTTGAGTTCCCCGAGCGTGCGCAACTCCGCGAACTGCGCCTCGTCGTTGGCGTCCGCGATGGAGCCCGGCCGCAGGCCGTCGCCGAGGGAGTACGTGACGTCGTACGCGGCGAGGATCTCGCAGAGTTCCTCGAAGTTCTCGTAGAGGAACGACTCCTTGTGGTGCGCCAGGCACCACGCCGCCATGATCGAGCCGCCGCGCGAGACGATGCCTGTCTTGCGGTTCGCGGTGAGCGGCACGTACGCGAGGCGCACACCCGCGTGCACCGTCATGTAGTCCACGCCCTGCTCGGCCTGCTCGATGACCGTGTCCTTGTAGATCTCCCAGGTCAGCTCCTCGGCCCGGCCGTCGACCTTCTCCAGGGCCTGGTAGAGCGGCACCGTGCCGATGGGGACGGGGGAGTTGCGCAGCACCCACTCGCGGGTGGTGTGGATGTTGCGGCCGGTGGACAGGTCCATGACCGTGTCGGCGCCCCAGCGGGTCGCCCAGGTCATCTTCTCGACCTCCTCCTCGATGGAGGACGTCACCGCCGAGTTGCCGATGTTGGCGTTCACCTTCACCAGGAACCGCTTGCCGATGATCATCGGCTCGATCTCCGGGTGGTTGACGTTCGCGGGCAGCACGGCCCGGCCCGCCGCGATCTCCTCGCGCACGACCTCGGGCGAAACGTTTTCGCGTACGGCCACGAATTCCATCTCGGGCGTGATCTCGCCCCGGCGGGCGTACGCGAGCTGGGTGACCGCCTGCCCGTTCCGGCCGCGGCGCGGCTGGCGGGGCCGGCCGGGGAAGACCGCGTCGAGGTTGCGCAGCCCGCCGCGCGGCGAGGTGTGCTTGATGCCGTCGTCCTCGGGACGGACGGGACGGCCCGCGTACTCCTCGGTGTCGCCGCGGGCGACGATCCAGTTCTCCCGCAGCGGCGGCAGGCCCCTGCGGACGTCGGTGTCGACCAGTGGGTCGGTGTACGGGCCCGAGGTGTCGTAGAGCGTGACCGACTGCCCGTTGGTGAGGTGCACCTGACGGACCGGCACCCGCAGGTCGGGGCGTGAGCCCTCGACGTACGCCTTGTGCCAGCCGATGGACTTCCCGGCCTCCCCGTCGGACGTTCCAGGGGTCTGGGTCCGCGTGGAGGCAGGCGTGCGTGCGTCCTTGTTGGTCATGAGACCGATCTCCCTACGCCGGCATTACCCGGTAACAGGTTCGGCGGTCGACGCAGCGGCTCCCGCTCGGCGGTGTCTCATGGGAAACATCACGCGTGGTGCGTGACGTTCCACGTGAAACATCGCGAAGACGGAGGTCAGCGCCCTCTCAGCCCGGTGCTCCGAGCTCCCGCGTGTACAAAGGTGCCCCCACGCTAGCGTCAATTCGGGCGCGGTGAACAGAGGGCCCCGGTCGTTCTTGCGATGATCGGGCGGTGACCACGAATCAGCAGCCTCCGTTCCCGCCGCCCGTACCCCCACGCGGAACCGGCCCGGGCGACACGGGCCTGACCGCCAGGTCCGCCTTCGGCCCCGGGCAGGGGGGAGACCCAAAAGGACAGGGCGGGGCCTCCGGGCGCGGCGGGGGTGGGTTCGGCGGGTTCGGCGGGAGTGGGCACGGCGCGAGTGACGGTCGCGGTGGCTCGGGGCACGGTCACGGTCACGGTGGTGACGGTGACGGCGGCGGCCACGGTGGTGGACGCGGTGGTGAGCAGGGGGGCGGGCGCGACGGCGGCCACGGAGATGGACACGGCGGGGGGCACGGCGGCCACGGGCATTCGCACAGCCACGCCCACGGGCCCGCCGCCCCCGTCTCCCTGCATCTGCGCAAGGTGATCGCCGCCGTTCTCATCCCCTTCGCCGCGGCCGTGCTGGTAGGGCTCGCGGTCCTGTGGCCGGGCGGCGCCCCGCCGCACGAGCGCACCGGCGTCGGCTTCGACCGGCAGACGCAGCGGGCCACGGTCACCGAGATCGAGGAACTGGACTGCGGTTCGGTCAACGCCTCGGCCGACACCCCGACCGGCGACACCTCCACCGCCGAGGGCTCTTCGGCGCAGCAGCAGGCCAACGGCACCTGCAAGCGGGCGACGATCCGGATCGACACCGGCGAGGACAAGGGCCGTACGTTCACCGAGATCGTTCAGCCCGACCAGTCACGGCAGTTGCACGAGGACCAGGAGGTCGTGGTCGCCTACGAGCCGTCCGCGCCCGAGGATCTTCAGTACTCCGTCACCGACGTGAACCGCCGGTTCCCGATGGCGCTGCTCGCCGGCGTCTTCGCGCTCGCCGTCGTGGTCGTCGGGCGGCTGCGCGGCGTCATGGCGCTGCTGTCCCTGGCGATCAGCTTCATGGTGCTGAACTTCTTCATCCTCCCCGCCATCCTGCAGGGATCGAACCCGCTGGTCGTGGCGGTGATCGGGGCGAGCGCGATCATGCTGATCGCCCTGTATCTGTGTCACGGCCTGTCCGCCCGCACCTCGGTGGCGGTACTCGGCACGCTGATCTCGCTGCTGCTGATCGGCGTTCTCGGCTCGCTGTTCAACGGCTGGGCCGCCCTCACCGGCAACACCGACGACAACACCGGCCTGATCCACGGCCTGTATCCGACGATCGACATGAGCGGCCTGCTGCTCGCCGGCATCATCATCGGTTCCCTCGGCGTCCTGGACGACGTCACGGTCACCCAGACCTCGGCCGTGTGGGAACTGCACGGGGCCAACCCGACGATGGGCTGGCGCGGCCTGTACCGGGCGGGCATCCGGATCGGCCGCGACCACATCGCCTCCGTGGTCAACACGCTCGTCCTCGCCTACGCGGGCGCCGCCCTGCCGCTGCTGCTGCTGTTCTCGATCGCCCAGAGCAGTGTCGGGACGGTCGCCAACAGCGAGCTGGTCGCCGAGGAGATCGTGCGCACGCTGGTGGGGTCCATCGGCCTGGTCGCGTCGGTGCCGGTGACCACGGCGCTGGCGGCCCTGGTGGTGTCGGCCGACCGGTCCGGCGGGGCGCCGACGACGCAGCCGGGCGTCGCGGCCCCGGCGACGCGGACCGGCAAGGGACGCCGTCGCAAGCGCTGAGGCGGCGCACCGGCACAGGGCGCCGCCTGCGCACTTGAGCGGCGCCGCGCCCCACGAAGGGTTACGCCACCGCCCGTTCCAGCGGCGGTGCCCCGGCGGCGTCAGCCCGCGCTCTGCTCCTCCGCCAGGATGCGGTCCAGCGCCTCGTCGAGGTGGGCGTCGAAGTCGGCGAGCGCCCCCTCCTGGCCCAGCGGCACCAGTTTGTCGGTGCGGTCGAGGAACGCGACGAGCGGCGCGGCGGAGGAGCGGAACAGGGCGTGGTCGCTCCCGACCTGAAGCCGGATCAGGACGTCGCCCAGCGTCTCCGCCTCGACCGGCGCGACCCGCACATCGCCCTCTCCGCAGGGCCGGCCCACGCCGTCGATCAGCAACTCCCGCCCGAACGCCCAGGTGACCGGGGCATCACCGGGCAAATGGAAGGTCAGCCGCACGGCGTAGGGATCACATGTCTCATAACGCAGCTCCACCGGGATGCGGAAGGAGAGCTCCTCGGACACGAGAAAGCTCATCATGACTTCTGCCTGTACGGTCTCGCGCATCGCTTACCCCGTCGTTCGCCGTCGACTGGCCGGGAATGGACCTCGAATACTGATGACATCTTGCTGAACGTGCCCATCAGATCACAAGGAGTGAGTTTTCAGATACTGATAGAGGGCGTGATCTGCTCGATCAGACGGCCGATCTCCCGCCGGAGCTGTCGCGCCGCGGCCAGAAGCCGATCGGCCTGCCGGTGAGGGAGCGAGAGGGCGAGGGCCCCGACCGTGTCCCCCATGGTGAGGGGGACCGCCGCGCAGACCGTCCCGAGCGCGTACTCCTGATGCTCGATCACCGGCCCGGTGCGGCCGACGCGGTCGAGACGTCGTAGCAGCTCATGGCCGTTCGGGACGGTGTACGGGGTGAGCGGCCGCACGGGATGGCGGTCGAGGTGGTCACGCCGGGCGGCGTCGTCCAGTTGGGCGAGCAGGCACTGGCCGAGGGCGTGCGCGTGGCCGGTTTCCCGGAAGTCGGCCCATTCCCGCCCCGCCGGACGGCCCGGACCGTCGCTGACACAGAGGACCTGGATTTCACCCTCGCGGTACGTCGCGTAGTAGACGGGCGCACCGATCGAATCCCGCCAGCGGGCCAGGACGTCGCTCACGGTGGTGCGACGTTTCTGCTGTGCTCCGCGGCGGCCGAGCCGCTCGGCCGCCTCCCCGAGGAAGAACAGCCCCCGGTCGCGGCGCAGATAGCCCTCGTGCACCAGCGTGCGCAGCAGGTGGTAGGCGGTGGGCAGCGCGAGGCCGGTCTCGCGGGCCAGTTGTTTGGCGGGAGCGCCGTGCTGATGCCGGGCGACGGCTTCCAGCAGGCGCATCGCCCGCTGCACGGATCCGATGAGCGTCGTGGAGCGGTCCGGGGGCGGCGGGGCCGCGGGGCGGCGCTGCGCAGGGGCGCCCGTCGGGCGGCTGCGCCCCGGTGCCGCCCTCGGCGCGGAGGGCTGTTCGGGGGGCCGGACGCTCAGCGTCGGTTCCGGGAGGGCGTGCCGGGCGGGGAGGAGGGATGCCGGGGATCCTGCGGGTGCGGTGTCAACCGTGGCCAAGGGTCGCTCCCGAAGCGCGAGAGGGCAGCCCGTGCGGGGAACACGGGAGGGGGGAGTACGGGGTGTGCGCCACGCGCGGGTGTTCCCGCGTCGAGTTCCGGACTCTAACCCTCTGCCACCGCTCACACGCCGCCGGTGCCGAAAACTTCCCCCGGCCGAGGGAACCGGCGCGTCCTGTTACCGGTTCCCGTCACCCGCACCCCTCACCAGTCGTTACGCGACGACGAGTTCGTCGTGAACTTCCTGACGACGTAGATGAGTCCGCCGACCAGCGCCACGAACACCAACACCTTGAACAGCAGGCCGATCACGAAGCCGACCACGCTGGCGATCAGTCCGCCGAACACGACCAGGGCGATGACCGGCACCGCGATCCACTTAACCCACCACGGCAGACCCGCGAAGATCTCTCGCATCGCCCTCGTCCTTCTCTGTGGTTCTCGGATGTCCTGCCTCGATGCTAGGCGGGCACGGGGGGCCGGCGGGGGTCCCGCGCCCCTTGTCCTCCCCTGACCGTTCCCCTAGGGAACCCCGAGACGGCGGATCAGCTCTCGGGGGGAGAGAACACCACGAGAACCCGCAGATCCTCGCTGATGTGGTGGAACTTGTGGGCCACCCCGGCCGGCACGTAGACGACGCTGCCGCGGGCCACTTGGGTGGTCTCCAGGCCGACGGTGATCGCCGCGCGGCCGCTCACCACGAAGTACACCTCGTCCTGGGCGTGCGGCTGCTGCGGGTCGTGGTCCCCCGCGTCGAGCGCGTACAGGCCGACCGACATGTTCCGCTCCCGCAGGAACTGGAGGTAGGCGCCGTCGTTGGCGGCCCGTTCCGCTTCCAGTTCGTCCAGCCGGAATGCCTTCATCGTTTCGTCGACCTCGCGCCCGTACTCGTCACCGATCTCGTCTGCCACGATCAGACACATGATGAATTTCCTAGTCAAGACGCTCGCCAACGCGGGGGCCCTGGCGGTCGCGGTCTGGCTGCTGGACAGGATCACGCTGACCGGTGACGGCACCGCGAAGAAGGCGGGCACCCTGCTCGTCGTCGCGCTGCTCTTCGGCGTGGTGAACTTCCTGGTCAAGCCGGTGGTCAAGCTGCTGAGCCTGCCACTGCTGATCCTCACGCTCGGCCTGTTCACGCTGGTCGTCAACGCGCTGATGCTGCTGCTGACGTCCTGGCTGGCCGACGAGTTCTCCCTGAGCTTCCACGTCGAGGGCTTCTGGACCGCCGTCCTGGGCGGCCTGATCGTCTCGGTCGTCTCCTGGGCGCTCCACCTGGTCCTGCCCGACGGTGACTGAGCCGATGACCTACCGCGTCTGTTTCGTGTGCACCGGCAACATCTGCCGCTCCCCGATGGCCGAGTCCGTCTTCCGTGCCCGGGTGGCCGAGGCGGGGCTCGACGGTCTGGTCGGGGCCGACAGCGCCGGCACCGGCGGCTGGCACGAGGGCGACCCGGCCGACCCGCGCACCGTGGCGGTCCTCGAAGCGAACGGCTACGCCGGCGAGCACGTCGCCCGGCAGTTCCAGCCGTCGTGGTTCTCCCGCCTCGACCTCGTCATCGCCCTCGACACGGGCCACCTGCGCGCGCTGCGCCGCATCGCGCCGACGGAACAGGACGCGGCGAAGGTGCGGCTGCTGCGCTCCTACGACCCCGCGGCGGGCGACGACCTCGACGTCCCGGACCCGTACTACGGGGGGATGGACGGCTTCGAGGAGTGCCTTGAGATGGTGGAGGCGGCGAGCGACGGTCTGCTCGCCGCGGTACGCGAGCAAGTGGAAGGACGAGCGGCATGAACGATTCCGCTGCATACGACGGCGACGGCACGCGAGCGGTGCGTGCGGGGCTTCCGGAACCGGTGAAGCACGAGCCGACCCTGCCGGGACCGGTGTTCGCCGCCCACTTCCACCTGCCCGGCGAGGCCGCGGGCCCGTACACCTACGGCCGCGACGAGAATCCCACCTGGACCCATCTGGAGCGGGCGATCGGGGAACTGGAGGCGCCCGGGCAGGACGGCGTCGAGACGCTCGTCTTCGCCTCCGGCATGGCCGCCATCTCCTCGGTGGTCTTCTCCCAGCTGCGCGCGGGCGACGCCGTCGTGCTGCCCAGCGACGGCTACCAGGTGCTGCCGCTGGTACGCGCGCAGCTGGAGGCGTACGGCATCGAGGTGCGCACCGCGCCCACCGGCGGCGACGCCCAGCTCGACGTCCTCGACGGCGCGAAGCTGCTGTGGATCGAGACGCCGTCCAACCCCGGGCTGGACGTGTGCGACGTGCGGCGGCTGGCCGACGCCGCCCACGCGCGCGGTGCGCTGGTGGCCGTCGACAACACCCTCGCGACCCCCCTCGGACAGCGCCCGCTGGAACTGGGCGCCGACTTCTCGGTGGCCAGCGGGACCAAGCAGCTGACCGGGCACGGCGACATCCTCCTCGGGTACGTCACCGGCCGCGCGGGCGACGCCATGACGGCCGTACGCCGCTGGCGCAAGATCGTCGGAGCGATCCCGGGGCCCATGGAAGCCTGGCTCGCGCACCGGTCGATCGCCACCCTCCAGCTGCGGGCGCACCGGCAGAACGCGACGGCGCTGGCCGTGGCCGAGGCCCTGCGCGACCGGCACGAGGACCTGGCCGTGCGTTATCCGGGTCTGCCGGACGACCCCTCCCACGAGATCGCCGCGCGGCAGATGCGGGGCTTCGGCTGCGTGGTGTCCTTCACGCTGCCCTCCCGTGCGCGTGCCGACCGTTTCCTCGAGTCCCTGCGCCTCGTCGACGACGCGACCAGCTTCGGCGGGGTGCGCTCCACGGCCGAGCGGCGCGGGCGCTGGGGCGGCGACGCGGTGCCGGAGGGCTTCATCCGGCTGTCGGTCGGCGCGGAGGACCCCGAGGACCTGATCGCCGATGTGCTGCGGGCCCTGGACGAATCGGCGAAGTGACCGTCCCGGCGGATGCCGTCGGGTGGTTCGGCGTGCGGTCCGGTGTGCGGGACGGGCGGTCCGGTCCCATGGGACCGGCGTCGTCCGGCCGCACGGGACCGGCGGTCCGAGCCTCCCCCCTCGTGGCTCGGACCGCCCTCGGTTCCACCCCCCAGCAGAACCGCCACCAAGGCTAGTTGACTCTGTGTCAGTGTCCAATCACGGTAGCGACAGAGACCTATCGACATATTTATAGTGGGGCCCTGCCTCGGAGGCCGGAGAAGGGCAGGCGTGACTGGGGAGGGCTGCTGATGGATCTGGCCTTGCTGCGCACGTTCGTGACCGTGCACCGGGCCGGCTCCTTCACCCGGGCCGCCGCGCTCCTCGGCCTGTCCCAGCCCGCCGTCACCTCCCAGATCCGCACGCTGGAACGGCAGCTGGGCCGCCCCCTGTTCCTACGGCAGTCCCGCGGGGTGACGCCGACGACCATCGGCGACGAACTCGCCCACAAGGCCGCCCCGCACCTCGACGCCCTCGTGGAGATCACCGAGACCGGACTCGAGGACGAGTCGTCCGTGCGCACCCTGCATCTGGCCGGTCCCTCCGAGTTCACCGCCGAGCGGGCGCTTCCCGCGCTCGTCGAGCCGACCGGCGACGACGGAAGGGCACTCGACCTGCGCACCTCCTTCGGCACCGCCGAGGAGACTCTGGAGGGCTTGGCCGCCGGACACCACGACCTCGTCATCACCACCGCCCGGCCCCGCGGCACGCTGCTGACGGCGGCGCCCCTGTGCGACGAGGAGCACGTCCTGGTCGCCGCTCCCCGCTGGGCCGGGTGCGTCGACCCCGGGGTGCTGCACGACAAGGGCGCGTCCGTGCTGGAGAGCCTGCCCGTCGTGGAGGTGCACGAGTCGCTGCCCTTCGTCTCCCGCTACTGGGCCTCCGTCTTCGACGCCCGCCCCGCCGCCTCCGGCACGGTCGTGGTCCCGGACCTGCGTGCCGTCCTCGCCTGCGCCGCGGCGGGCGCCGGTCTCGCGGTGCTGCCCCGCTATCTGTGCCACGAGGCCCTCGGGCGCGGTGACGTCGTCGCCCTGCACGACCCCGCGGTGCCGCCGCTGCGGACCTACTTCCTGGCCGTGCGGACCGGCACGCTGGCGATGCCGCACATCGCCCGGGCCCACGAGCGGCTGCTGCGGGCGGCCTCCGACTGGTGCTGACGCGCGGCGGGCCGGGCAGGCGCGGGACCGGCGGCAGGCCGGGAGCGGACCGGCGATGTGCGTTTCGCGATGTTTCACGTGGAACCAGCCGGGCCACATTCCTCCCATGACCGTCCGACCCGTGGTCAAGCGCACCGCACGCGCCGTTCTCCTGGACGGCGACGACCTGGTCCTGATCAAGCGCACCAAGCCCGGAGTGGATCCCTACTGGGTCACTCCCGGCGGCGGGGTCGAACCGGACGATCCGACCGTCGTCCACGCCCTGCACCGCGAGGTGCACGAGGAGCTGGGCGCCAAGATCACCGATGTGGTGCCGTGCTTCGTGGACACCGTCGAGCACATCGGCGAGGACGCGTCCACGACCGGCGTGAAGGTGCAGCACTTCTTCGTCTGCCGGCTCGAGTCCATGGACCCGTCCCTGCGCCACGGCCCCGAGGTGGAGGAACCCGCTGGCGAGTACGAGATCGTGCGGGTGCCGTTCACCCGGGTCGGCATCGCCACCGTTCACCTCGTCCCGCTGTCGCTGCGCCACTACCTCGACGGGAACATCGAGGGCGTACTGGCACTGCACGCCCCCGACCTGGGCTGACGGCGGGCGGTCAGGTTCCGGCGGCGACCAGTTCCTCCACCGAGTCGTGCCGGATGCGCTCCGACGGTATGCCGATGTCCCGAAGCGCGGTGACACCGCTGCGGATCATGCCCGGCGGGCCCGAGAGATAGGCGTCGTACTCGTTCCAGGGGCCGTACTCCCGCACCGCGTCCGGCAGCTGCAGGTGCGCCTGCTGGTCGATGATCGCGCGGACCGACAGCCAGGGATGCACCTGCTGGAGCCTGAGCATCGTGTGGATGTCGTACAGGTCGTGGTCGGTGCGGGCGCCGTAGAACACCTCCACCGGGCGCCGCTCGCCGTGCTCGGCGACGTCCTCGACCAGCGCCTTGATCGGCGCGATGCCGGTGCCCCCGCCCAGACACAGCAGACCGCTGTCGCTGGTGTGGTCCACGGTCATCGAACCGGCGGGCGGGCCGAGCCGGACGATGTCGCCGGGCCGGGCCCGGTGCACCAGGGCGTTGGAGACCCAACCCGCCGGGACCGCCTTCACATGGAAGCTGAGAAGCCCGTCGGAACGGGGCGCCGAGGCGAAGGAGTAGTGCCGCCACACACGCGGCCACCACGGGGTCTCCAGGCTCGTGTACTGCCCGGCCAGGAAGGGGTACGGCTGGTCGGGGCGGACGGTGACGACCGCGACGTCCGGCGTCCTCAGCTCGTGGGAGACGATCTCCGCGTGCCACCAGGCGGGGGCGCGCAGTTCGTCCGCCGCCGCCGCGTCGATCATGACCTGCGAGATCGTCGTGTACGTGCGGACCCAGGCCGCCTCCGTCGCCTCGTCCCAGACCGAGGCCGCGTGCCGGCTCAGCGCGCCGAGGAGGCACTCGCCCACGGCCGGGTAGTGCTCGGGGCGCGTGCCGTACTTGCGGTGGCCCTGGCCCAGGTTCTGCAGATACGGGACCAGGACGGCGGAGTCGTCGATGAGTTCGGCCGCGGTGAGCAACGCCCGGAGCAGCCGGTCCCGCTGGGCGTCCATCGCGGCGGGGAACAGCTGGCGCAGCTCGGGGTGGCGCACGAAGAGCAGCGCGTAGAAGTACGAGGTGACCTTGTCGGCGACCGGGGCGATCTCGGCCATGGTCCGGCGGACGAGGACGGCGTCCGGGGATGCCGTCCCCGAGGGGGCGGTGAGGGAAGAGGCGGCGGCTTCGGCGCCCTCCGGGGCCGCGGGGTCGGTGGTGTCCTCCGGGAAGGCCGGAGCGGGCCGGTCGGGCTGTGGGACGTGCCGCTGAGCCGGGACGCGCTCGGGGGCCGAGAACGGCGCGGCCCCGGGGACCCGGGTCGGGGGTGGGGCGGGCCGCGCCTGCGTGCCTGGGGCGACGGGCGGTATTCGTCCGGCGCCGGGCGTCACCGCACCGGACGGGCCGGGTACGACGGCGTGGCGCTGCTCGGTGTCGTCCTGCCCGGAGTCCCGCGCTGGCGGATTCGGTGCGGCGTCCGGTGCGTTCCTGCCCCTGGGGCGCACGACGGCCGGCCGTCGCCCCTCCGTCGTCTCCCGCTCACCGGCCGGGCCCGGCTCCGGCTGCCTGCGCGGCGTGAACCAGCCACCCCCGCCGTCGGAAGCGCCGTTGTCGGCCGACGCGGTGGTCGGAGCGTCGTCCATCGTGTGCCTCGCCTCGAACATCTCTCGGTCGGTCTGCGCACTTCTTCTGTGGGAAAACCCTCACGGCAGCTTCCCACTCTGTTTCCGCATTCCTGTCGCATAACCCGGAATACAGGTCTTCGATCTCCCCGCCCCGTTAGGCTGCCGTGAACCGGACTCGACCATACCGGCCACCGCACCACACACAAGTCCCCCCTTCGGCGTGCACGAACGTGACCGGGGGGCGAACCATCCGTTACCCCAACTACCGGGCGCAGCAGGCCAATTCAGCCCTTCCTTCGCCACCGGAGGCCGCTGACGCCTTCCGTTTCCCGATGTTTCACGTGAAACACCCTCGCGTCGGCCGGAACTGCGTCCAGCCGACGCCGCCCCGACGAAAAGGGCCTGCCTCTCTTCCGAAACAGGTGGACGACGGGGCCACTGGTCGGCCAGCCTGACCTGCGTGCCTATTCCATCCCTCGCCGCTTCGCCGATCCGCTGTCTGACGCCTCGCGACCTCACCGCCTGCGCCGACCTGTCCGAGGACCGGGGGTGGCCCCGGGAGGAACACAAGTGGCGTTTCCTCCTGACGGCCGGGAAGGGATACGGCATCGACGCTCCCGGAGCCGGACTCCTCGCCGCGTGCGTGGTGACGTCGTACGGCCCGCAGGAGCAGCCCGATCTCGGGGCCGTGGGCATGGTGCTGGTCGCCGAGCGGTACGCCCGCCAGGGCGTCGGTCGCCGGTTGATGCGGCACGTCCTCTCCACCATGGGGCCGACTCCCCTGACCCTCCACGCGACGCCGAACGGCCGTCCGCTCTACGAAGAGCTGGGCTTCAAGGTCAGCGGGCGCGCGGAGATGGTGCGCGGCCGCTTCTCGCCCGGTGGAGTGACTCCGGCGGTGGCGACACGGCCCGCGACGGCCGACGACCTCACCGCCATCCTGTGGCTCGACACGGAGGCGTTCGGCATCGACCGCACGCACATCATCACCCGGCTGCCCGCCTTCGCCGACCAGGTGCGCGTCGCCGAGGAGAACGGCCGGATCATCGGGTACGCGGCCGTCTGGCCCAACATGGACACCCATGTCGTGGGGCCGCTCATCGCCCGGGACACGGAGGTCGCCAAGGCGCTGATCGCCTCCCTCGCGGCCCACTCCGACCGCCCCCTGCGCACCGACATCGACGTGCGGCACGAGGAACTGCTGGGCTGGGTGAAGGAGCGCGGCCTGGCGTCCGTCGCCTTCAACGCGGTCATGACCTACGGCATCACCGAACTGCCGGGTGACTGGAGCCGGCGGTTCGCTCCGCTGACGGTGGCCGCGGGCTGACGTCCGGCGCAGGGGGTGCGGCAAGGGGAACGCCGGCCCCCTTTCGGCCGGGGACCGGCGTTCCGCCGCGGCGGGCGGCTCGCGGTCAGTGGTGGGCCCGGGCGGCCTGACGCGCCGTCGTGCCACCGGCGGCGACGATCGTGCCGGTACGGCCGTCCCGGCGCTCCAGGGCCGCCGACAGCAGGGCGAGCAGCAGGGCCGCGGCGGCGAGGAGTGCGCCGACCCAGTTGGGGGCCGTGTAGCCGAGACCGGCCGCGATCACCACGCCGCCCAGCCAGGCGGCGAGGGCGTTGCCCAGGTTGAAGGCGCCGATGTTGACGGCGGAGGCCAGCGTCGGCGCGCCGTGCGCCTGGTCCAGGACGCGCTTCTGCAGCGGCGGCACGGTGGCGAAGCCCAGGGCGCCGATCAGTGTCACGGTGACGGCGGAGAGGACCTTGTCGTGCGCCGTGAGGGTGAAGAGGGCGAGCACGACGGCGAGGGCGCCCAGGGAGACGTACAGCATCGGCATCAGGGCGCGGTCGGCGAACCGGCCGCCGACCAGGTTGCCGCCGACCATGCCGAGGCCGAAGAGGACCAGCAGCCAGGTGACGGAGCCGTCGGCGAAACCGGCGACCCGGGTCATCATCGGCGCGATGTAGGTGATGGCCGCGAACACGCCGCCGAAGCCGAGGACGGTCATCGCCATGGCCAGCAACACCTGGACGTTCTTGAAGGCGGCGAGTTCGTGGCGCAGCCGCACGCCCTCGTCCCTGGGCATGTCCGGCACGAGCCTGGCGACGCCGACCAGACCGACCACGCCGAGCGCGGCGACGGCGGCGAAGGTGACACGCCAGCCGGCGGACTGGCCGACGAGCGTGCCCAGCGGGACGCCGACGACGTTGGCGACGGTCAGTCCGGTGAACATCATCGCGATCGCGCCGGCCTTCTTGTCCGGGGCGACCAGGTCGGCCGCGACGACCGAGCCGATGCCGAAGAAGGCGCCGTGGGCCAGCGAGGCGACCACGCGGCCGATCAGCATCACGGCGAAGGCGGGGGCGAGGGCGGAGAGCAGGTTGCCGACGACGAACAGCCCCATCAGGACCATCAGCATCCGCTTGCGGGTGACCTTGGTGCCGAGGACGGTCATCAGCGGGGCGCCGAACATGACACCGAGCGCGTAGCCGGTCACGAGATGGCCGGCCGTGGGGATGGTGACCCCGAAGTCGGTCGCGACCTCGGGCAGCAAGCCCATGATCACGAACTCGGTGGTGCCGATGCCGAAGGCCCCGATCGCGAGGGCGAGTAGCGCGAGAGGCATGGAGGGGTACACCTTCCCAGGGAATTGCAGGAGCGCGTTACGAGCATCCACAATAATTGCAGACGCGGGATACATGCAACAGCAGGCTATTGCGTCGCTGCTCTATCCTGGACTTCAGCCGCTCCGGGACGGAGGAATCCATGACAGCGACGGACCCCGCGCTCACCGCCCTCGCCCAGGGCTGGTGCGCCCTCTCCCTGCTGCACGGGAGGATCGAGGCGCACATCGAGCGCGCCCTGCAGGCGAAGCACGGGCTGAGCGTGCGCGAGTACTCCCTGCTCGACGTGCTCAGCCGGCAGCACGAAGGGGAGGGCGGGCACCTGCAGATGAAGCAGGTCGCCGACGCGGTCGTGCTCAGCCAGAGCGCCACCACCCGGCTGGTGACCCGGCTGGAGGACCGCGGTCTGCTGGCGCGCTACCTCTGCCCCACCGACCGCCGCGGGATCTACACCGACGTCACGGAAGCCGGCCTCGAACTGCTCCGGGAAGCGCGCCCCACCAACGACGCGGCCCTGCGCGAAGCGCTCGACGAGGCCGCCAAGAACCCCGAACTGGCCCCGCTGGTCCGGGTGATGGAGTCCGCCGGCACACCGGCCCGGTAACCTGCACCGGCCCGCCAACCTGCGCCGGCCCGGAAACTAGGGTGCAGGCATGAAAGATCTTGAAATACGAGCCGCGGTCGCCGACGACCTCCCCGCGATCGTCGCCATGCTGGCCGACGATCCGCTGGGCGCCCGGCGGGAGTCACCGGACGACCTCACCCCGTACCGGGCGGCGCTGGAGCGGATCACCGACGACCCGAACCAGCACCTCGTCGTCGCCGTGCGCGAGGGCAGCGTGGTCGGCACGCTGCAGCTCACCATCGTCCCCGGGCTCTCACGGCGGGGCGCCACGCGGTCGATCATCGAGGGCGTGCGCATCCACGCCGACGAACGCGGCAGCGGCCTGGGCACCCGGCTCATCGAGTGGGCGGTCGCCGAATCCCGCCGCCAGGACTGCCGACTGGTGCAGCTGACGTCCGACAACACCCGCACCGACGCCCACCGGTTCTACGAGCGGCTCGGTTTCACGGCCTCCCATCTGGGCTTCAAGCTTCAGCTGTGAGGACAGGGGGCGCGCCGGGAGGAGACGCATCGGTCAGGGGCGGCCGAGCGGGAGCGGCTCGGTGGGAGGCCGACTCGTGTTTCACGTGAAACACGAGCCACCCGTCCCTGCCAGCCCCCGCCCTCCCCTCCCGTCGCCTACCGGATCCCCCGCCACCCCTCCGCATCGACCCCACCGGGCACCGGGGCGTGCTCGTCGTACGGCTGCCGGGTGAACACGAACGAGCCGACGTCCAGATGGCTCACCGACCCGTCCGGCCGCCGTACCGCCCGCAGCGACTCCCCCGCGTAGTAACCCTCCAGCCCGGTCCAGCCGCCGTCCCCGTTCGCCCGGAACCTCGACCGCCGCCCCCGGCCCGACAGCGGTTCCAGCGACAGCAGTCCGTCGGCGGTCAGACGCAGCCCGAAGCCGTACGTGCCCCAGTACCACTGCCCCGTCAGCTCCAGCACCGCCGGATCGACCTCCCGCAGGGGCCGCCAGGGCTCCGGGATGCGCGGCTCGGCCTCCGCCACGATGCGTACGAGATCGGCGCCGACGGTGGCCGTCAGCGGGCCGGAGGTGCAGTTCGCCAGGACCACCGCCGCGACGTCGTCCTCCACGCTGATCGCCAGATTCGCCAGGAACCCCGGCAGCGAACCGGAGTGCCCGACGAGCAGCCGTCCGTCCCGGTGCTGGATCTGCATGCCGAGCCCGTAGGCGGCCCCCTCCGCGACGTCCGCCGCCTCCGAGGGGGCCGCGGGAGTGCGCATCTCGCGCACGCTCCGCGCGCAGAGCACCCGGTCGTCGCCGTGGGCCAGGAAGGCCGCGAACTTCGCCAGGTCGGCGGTGGTCGACCAGAGCTGTCCCGCCGGCGCCATCCGTCCGAGGTCCTGGGCGGGTTCGGGCAGGAGCGCGTCGGCCCACGGATGCACCGCCCAGCCGCCCGCGTGGGGCGCCGTGGGCCGTCCGCCCGTCCGGTCGAGGCCCAGGGGTACGAGCACTTCCTGCCGCAGAACGTCCTCCCAGGGGGCGCCCCGCAGTCTCTCCACGAGCGTGCCGAGCACGGTGTAACCGGGGTTCGAGTAGTGGAACCGCCGGCCGACCGGGTGCCGGAAGGGCTGCTCACCGAGCACATCGGCGAGTTCGGGCCGCAGCTCGCCGTCCGTGCGTTCCCACCAGGGCCCGGGGGACTCCGCCGCGAGGCCGCCGGTGTGCGCGAGGAGGCCGGCGACGGTGACCTCTCCCACACCGGTTCCCGGCAGATGCTTCTCCAGCGGGTCGCCGAGGTCGAGCAGTCCCTCGTCCCGGAGCCGCAGGACCAGCACGGCCGTGAAGGTCTTGGTGATCGAGCCGATCCGGTACTGCACGTTCTCGTCCGGCTCGTTCCCCTCCACACAGCTCCGGGCGCCGTGCCACACGGCCTTCCCACCGCGCACGACGGCCGCGGTCAGCGACGGCGCCCGTCCTTCGGCCTGGGCCACGGCGATCCGGTGCAACAGGGCCCGCCGGGTGGCCGGCAGCAGCTCCGCGTGAGATGCAGATGTCGTCATGCCCCCAGTCCATCCGGCCGGGCACCGCACGTCGAGCGCATTTCACCAGTGGGATCCCGCCGCCCGTGACCGATGCATCGCGCGTAACCTGGGCTTCTTGGCAGTCTCACGGCCTTGTCGTCCACGATCGGTCTCACATCCGTGGCATTCGAGCCCAGATCGCGCACCGATGAGTTTCCCGCGCCGCGCCGGTCGGTACATCGGACACCCACGGACGGAAGGCTCGGCCATGCGGAAACTGATCTACGGCATGAACCTGACCCTGGACGGCTACACCGCCGCGGCCGGCGACGACATCGGCTGGAGCGGACCGCCGAGCCCCGAGCTGTTCCAGTGGTGGCTCGACCACGAGCGGGCGAGTGGCCTTTCACTGTACGGGCGCAAACTGTGGGAGGCCATGAGCTCCCACTGGCCGACCGCCGACCAGCGGCCCGACGCCACCCCGGCGGAGATCGAGTTCGCGCGGAACTGGCGGGACACGCCGAAGGTGGTGTTCTCCTCGACGATCGACAAGGTCGACTGGAACACCCGTCTGGTCACCGGCGACGCGATCGCCGAGATCACCCGGCTCAAGGGCGAGGACGGCGATCCCATGCACATCGGCGGCGCAACGCTCGCCGGGGCGGCCATGCGCGCCGGGCTGATCGACGAGTACGTGATCGCCACCCATCCGGTCCTGGTGGGCAGCGGCACACCGTTCTTCACCGCGGTGGACGGCTGGGTGGACCTGAACCTGGTGGAGACGCGGACGTTTCCCGGCGGCGTGGTCCTGACCAGGTACGAGACGAGGCGCTGAGCAGCATCGGACCCTCCACGGCGACGACTCAGGTCTGCGCCATGTCCACGAACCGGGAGTAGTGGCCCTGGAAGGCGACCGTGATCGTCGCCGTGGGGCCGTTGCGGTGCTTGGCCACGATCAGGTCGGCCTCGCCCGCGCGGGGTGACTCCTTCTCGTAGGCGTCCTCGCGGTGCAGCAGGATGACCATGTCGGCGTCCTGCTCGATGGAACCGGACTCGCGCAGGTCGGAGACCATCGGCTTCTTGTCGGTGCGCTGCTCGGGGCCACGGTTGAGCTGGGAGAGCGCGATGACCGGGAGCTCCAGCTCCTTGGCCAGCAGCTTGAGGTTACGGGACATGTCCGAGACCTCCTGCTGGCGGCTCTCGGCGCGCTTGGAGCCGCCCGACTGCATCAGCTGCAGGTAGTCGATGACGACCAGCCGGAGGTCGTTGCGCTGCTTCAGGCGGCGGCACTTGGCACGGATCTCCATCATCGACAGGTTCGGGGAGTCGTCGATGTAGAGAGGGGCGGCGGAGACGTCCGGCATCCGGCGGGCCAGCCGGGTCCAGTCCTCGTCCGTCATCGTGCCCGAACGCATGTGGTGCAGGGCGACGCGCGCTTCGGCGGACAGCAGACGCATCGCGATCTCGTTGCGGCCCATCTCCAGGGAGAAGATGACGCTGGGCAGGTTGTGCTTGATCGACGCGGCACGCGCGAAGTCCAGCGCCAGAGTCGACTTGCCCATGGCGGGACGTGCCGCGATCACGATCATCTGACCCGGGTGCAGGCCGTTGGTCAACGAGTCGAAGTCGGTGAAGCCCGTGGGCACGCCGGTCATCTCGCCGCTGCGGGACCCGATCGCCTCGATCTCGTCGAGCGCGCCCTCCATGATGTCGCCGAGCGGGAGATAGTCCTCGCTGGTGCGCTGCTCGGTGACCGCGTAGATCTCGGCCTGCGCCCGGTTCACGATCTCGTCGACGTCGTCGTCGCCCGCGTATCCCATCTGGGTGATGCGCGTACCCGCCTCCACCAGGCGGCGCAGCACCGCCCGCTCGTGGACGATCTCGGCGTAGTACTCCGCGTTGGCCGCGGTCGGCACGGTCTGCACGAGCGTGTGCAGGTACGACGCCCCACCGACCTTGTTGATCTCGCCGCGCTTGGTCAGCTCGGCGGCGATCGTGATGGGGTCGGCCGGCTCGCCCTTGGCGTAGACGTCGAGGATCGCCTGGAAGATCGTCTCGTGGGCGGGCTTGTAGAAGTCGTGGCCCTTGAGAATCTCCACGACGTCGGCGATGGCGTCCTTGGACAGCAGCATTCCGCCCAGCACGGACTGCTCGGCGTTCAGGTCCTGCGGCGGAACGCGCTCGAAGGAGGTGCCCCCGCCGTCCCACGCGCCGGTGTCCGGACCCCTCTCGTGCTGCTCGTCGCGACCGCGTGTTCCTTCTCCGCGACGGCGGGAGGGCAGACGATCACTGGGACCGCTGTCGGCCCACGGATCGTCCAAGGGCTCGGAAATGCTCACCGAGCCACCTCCTCCCGTCCGCGGGGCGGACCTCGCCGTGCCTCTCTGTTCTACGGCACGGCACTGACAATTGAGAGCCCTGACTCCGCCAGGCCCAGCGCCGGTTTTGTGACGGTTTCACGGGCGGTGGAGGGAGCGGGCGCCGGACCACGGTAGGCCCCGGGGAGGCGTCAGCCAATCTGGTTATCCACAGGCCATGTGGACGACGGCCCGGATGCTGTGGAGAACTGCGCGAAACCTGTGCACGACCCGGTGGACAGGCCTGTGAACAAGCCCCAACGATTCCCCACCCATGCCACTTGACCTGCACTTTTCCCGTCCACCGGCTGTGCAGAAGAAAAACTTTTCCCGTCCGTCCAAGATCGGTTCGAACAGTGCGCGACGCCACACGCCTCCGAGCCGCGAGTAAGGGTTGAGCGCGCATTGCATCTATTACCTGTGGACGATTAGATTGGTGCTCATGACACAGGCTCCCGCGACCTCCCGGGCCACCCGGCGGCAGCACGACCGAGAGATCGTCTCGCTGGCCGTTCCGGCCTTCGGCGCGCTGGTCGCCGAGCCCCTGTTCGTGCTGGCCGACAGTGCGATCGTCGGCCATCTCGGCACGGCCCAGCTCGCCGGACTGGGCATCGCCGCCGCACTGCTGTCCACCGCCGTGAGCGTCTTCGTCTTCCTCGCCTACGCCACCACCGCCGCCGTCGCCCGACGCGTGGGCGCCGGCGAAACACAGGCCGCCATCCGCCAGGGCATGGACGGCATCTGGCTCGCCCTGCTCCTCGGCGCCGGCGTCATCACACTCGTTCTGCCGACCGCGCCGTTCCTCGTGGAACTCTTCGGAGCCTCCGACACCGCGGCCCCCTACGCGACCACCTATCTGCGCATCTCCGCCCTCGGCATACCCGCCATGCTCGTCGTGCTCGCCGCGACCGGCGTGCTGCGCGGACTGCAGGACACCAGGACGCCGCTCTACGTCGCCGTCGCGGGCTTTCTCGCCAACGCCGTCCTCAACGCCGCCCTCGTCTACGGCGCCGACCTCGGCATCGCGGGATCCGCCTGGGGCACCGTGATCGCCCAGTGGGGCATGGCCGCGGCCTACCTGGTGGTGGTCGTCCGCGGCGCCCGCCGGTACGGCGCCTCGCTGCGCCCCGATGCCGCCGGTATCCGGGCGTCCGCCCAGGCTGGAGCACCACTGCTGGTCCGTACGCTCTCCCTGCGGGCGATCCTCATGATCGCCACGGCTGTCGCCGCCCGGCTCGGAGACGCCGACATCGCGGCCCACCAGATCATCTTGTCCCTGTGGAGTCTGCTGGCGTTCGCCCTGGACGCCATCGCGATCGCCGGACAAGCCATCATCGGCCGCTACCTCGGCGCCGACGACACCCAGGGCGCCCGCGACGTCTGCCGCCGCATGGTGCAGTGGGGCATAACCGCGGGCGTCGTGCTCGGCGCGCTCGTCATCGTGAGCCGACCGGCCTTCCTGCCGCTGTTCACCGGGGACGCGGCCGTGAAGGACGCAGCGCTGCCCGCCCTGCTCGTCGTAGCGCTGTGCCAGCCGGTCTGCGGAGTCGTCTTCGTCCTCGACGGCGTCCTGATGGGCGCGGGCGACGGCCCCTACCTGGCGTGGGCCATGCTCGCCACCCTGGCCGTGTTCACTCCGGTCGCGCTTCTGGTACCCCTCGTCGGCGGCGGACTGACCGCTCTGTGGGCTGCGATGACGCTGATGATGACGGTCCGGATGGTGACCCTCTGGGTCCGCACCCGTTCGGGCCGCTGGCTGGTCACCGGCGCCACACGCTGAGGACGCGCCCGGGCTGCACGGTGTTTCACGTGAAACAGCGTCCCCGTGAAACAGCGTCCACGCACCGGTGGGGCCGCACCCGAAGGTGCGGCCCCACCGACTGCTTCAGCGAGCGCGGCGCTTACGCGGCGACGACCTCGACGTTGACCTTGGCGGCAACCTCGGGGTGCAGACGCACGGACGTCTCGTGGGCGCCCAGCGTCTTGATCGGCGCAACGAGCTCGATGCGGCGCTTGTCGACCTCGGGGCCACCGGCAGCCTTGATCGCCGAGGCGATGTCGGCCGGAGTGACGGAACCGAAGAGACGGCCGGCGTCGCCGGAGCGGACGGCCAGACGGACCTTCACACCCTCGAGCTGGGCCTTCACGGAGTTGGCCTGCTCGATGGTCTGGATCTCGTGGATCTTGCGAGCGCGACGGATCTGCTCGACGTCCTTCTCGCCACCCTTGGTCCAGCGGATCGCGTAGTTCCGCGGGATGAGGTAGTTGCGAGCGTAGCCGTCCTTGACGTCGACGACGTCGCCCGCGGCACCGAGGCCGGAGACCTCGTGGGTGAGGATGATCTTCATGAGTCGGTCACCCTTCCCTTATCGCGCGGTGGAGGTGTAGGGCAGCAGCGCCATCTCACGGCTGTTCTTGACGGCCGTGGCGACGTCACGCTGGTGCTGGGTGCAGTTGCCGGTCACGCGACGGGCACGGATCTTGCCGCGGTCGGAAATGAACTTCCGCAGCATGTTCGTGTCCTTGTAGTCCACGTACGTGACCTTGTCCTTGCAGAAAGCGCAGACCTTCTTCTTAGGCTTGCGCACAGGCGGCTTCGCCATGGTGTTTCTCCTGTGTGATCAAGAAGTTGGGGTACGACCCGCCCTCTTGGTCCCCGGACGTGAAGTCGTCGGACCTAGAAGGGGGGCTCGTCCGAGTAGCCGCCACCGCCGCCGGAGCCGCCGCCCCAGCCGCCGCCACCCTGCTGGCCACCGGCGGGAGCGCCGGTCGCCCAGGGGTCGTCGGCAGGAGCGCCGCCGGCCGGCTGGCCGCCACCGGGGCCACCGCCCCAGCCGCCGCCACCCTGCTGGCCACCGCCGCCGAAACCGCCGCCACCGCCCTGGCCACCGCGGCCGGCGGTCTTGGTGACCTTGGCCGTGGCGTTGCGCAGGCTGGGGCCGACTTCCTCGACGTCCAGTTCGTAGACCGTGCGCTTGACTCCCTCGCGGTCCTCGTAGGACCGCTGCTTCAGCCGGCCCTGCACGATCACGCGCATGCCTCGCTGGAGCGACTCGGCGACGTTCTCCGCCGCCTGGCGCCAGACCGAGCAGGTCAGAAAGAGGCTCTCGCCGTCCTTCCACTCGTTGGTCTGACGGTCGAAGGTGCGGGGGGTGGACGCGACACGGAACTTCGCGACCGCCGCACCGGACGGGGTGAAGCGCAGCTCGGGGTCGTCGACAAGATTGCCGATGACCGTGATGACGGTCTCGCCTGCCATGGGGGAACCTCTCGGCGGGTTTGCTGCTGGCTGCTGGTGGTGCTACTCGAACCCGGGATCAGCTGAGCGGAAGGGCTCAGTGGGTCTCGGGACGGAGGACCTTGGTCCGGAGGACCGACTCGTTCAGGTTCATCTGGCGGTCGAGCTCCTTGACGACCGCAGGCTC
This sequence comes from Streptomyces sp. NPDC006610, assembly GCF_040611575.1. Taxonomy (NCBI): domain Bacteria; kingdom Bacillati; phylum Actinomycetota; class Actinomycetes; order Kitasatosporales; family Streptomycetaceae; genus Streptomyces; species Streptomyces sp. NPDC006610. The sequence goes on along the minus strand of NZ_JBEXOP010000011.1, from coordinate 133,167 downwards.
GGCCTGCAGGTCGATGACCGAGTAGATGCCCTCGGGCTTCTTCTTGATCTCGTACGAGAGACGACGACGGCCCCAGGTGTCGACCTTCTCGACCTTTCCGCCGCCGTCACGGACGACAGAGAGGAAGTTCTCGATCAGCGGGGAGACAGCGCGCTCCTCGAGATCGGGGTCGAGGATGACCATCACCTCGTAGTGACGCATGTGGAACCCACCTCCTTTGGACTCAGCGGCCACGGTCGTTCCGTGGCAGGAGGGTCGTGATGCGTGCGCAACGGTATCGGTCGCCACTGACAATCGGGGGTACCCGCGAGGAGACCCTGCCGCGGCCAGGGCAGACACCGGTGCAGACGGTACACACTACCCGCACACCTGCTTCCGGTTGAAATCCGGCCGCCAGGGCCGACAATCTGTACACAACGGGTGTGTGTGGCGCTACGATGCGCCGTTTCCCGCAAGGAGGTGCCTCATGGCACAGGCATTGCGACCCAACACCGTCGGTTCCCTCTTCGCCACGGACGGCCGGGCCCACCCCGTCCAGGACGCCCTGCTCGCGGTGACCCTGGTACTCGGAGCGGTCTCCTTCATCACGGCGATGTTCCACAGCCTCCATCTGCTGAGCTCCTGGACGGGCCTGATCGGCATCGTCACGGGCGCGTACGGACAGTGGATCTCGGAGACGACACGCGAACGCTTCGGACTGGTGCTGGGCCTCGGCGCCTCGGCCATCGGATTCTTCCTCGGCATGGCGCACGGTGGCCTCTTCGGCGGTCTCTTCTGACCTCGCCCGGGCCAAAGGACGCGTAGGCCCAGCCGGGGCGTTCGCAGGGCGCAGTAGGCTTCGGCGCGAGAGCCGGAGCCCCTGAACCCATGGGGACACACCAGCCCGAGGAGCGCCCCGAATGAGCCTGACCCTGAGGACCATCAGTCGCGAGCAGCATCTGGCCTATATCCAGAGCCTGCCGTCGGCGAGCCACATGCAGGTCCCGGCCTGGGCCGACGTCAAGGCGGAGTGGCGCTCGGAGAATCTGGGCTGGTTCGACGAGCGCACCGGTGAGCTGGTCGGCGTGGGGCTGGTCCTCTACCGTCAGCTGCCCAAGATCAAGCGCTATCTCGCCTATCTGCCGGAGGGCCCGGTCATCAACTGGTTCGCGCCGAACCTGGACGACTGGATCCGGCCGATGCTGGCCCACCTCAAGCAGCAGGGCGCCTTCTCGGTGAAGATGGGCCCGCCGGTGATCATCCGGCGCTGGGAGGCCGCCTCCATCAAGGCCGGCATCCAGAACCCCGACGTGAAGCGGCTGCGGGACATCGAGGCCGACTTCATCGAGCCGCGCGCCTTCGAGGTGGCCGACAAGCTGCGTCGCATGGGCTGGCAGCAGGGCGAGGACGGCGGCGCCGGCTTCGGTGACGTCCAGCCCCGGTACGTCTACCAGGTGCCGCTGGCCAACCGGTCCCTGGAAGAGGTGCACAAGAACTTCAACCAGCTGTGGCGGCGCAACATCAAGAAGGCCGAGAAGGCCGGCGTCGAGGTCGTCCAGGGCGGCTACCACGACCTGGAGGAATGGCAGCGGCTGTACGAGATCACGGCCGTGCGCGACCACTTCCGGCCCCGCCCGCTGTCGTACTTCCAGCGCATGTGGACGGCCCTCAACTCCGAGGACCCCAATCGCATGCGGCTGTACTTCGCCCGCCACAACGGCGTGAACCTGTCCGCGGCGACGATGCTGATCGTCGGCGGGCACGTCTGGTACTCCTACGGCGCCTCCGACAACATCGGCCGCGAGGTCCGGCCCTCGAACGCGATGCAGTGGCGGATGCTGCGCGACGCCTACGCGCTCGGCGCCACGGTCTACGACCTGCGCGGCATCTCCGACTCGCTCGACGAGACCGACCACCTCTTCGGACTGATCCAGTTCAAGGTCGGCACCGGCGGCCAGGCCGCCGAGTACCTCGGCGAATGGGACTTCCCCCTGAACAAGCTGCTGCACAAGGCGCTCGACATCTACATGTCGCGCCGCTGAGCCCCGGCTGTTTGCTTCCATAGTCTCCACACTTCTCTTACACCGCAGCCACGAGAAAGGTTCCAGGTCCGGCCATGGCGCTCACGCTCTACGTCGACACCGCGCGCTGGCGGGCGCACCACAAGCACGTGCAGGAGCAGTTCCCGGGACTCGTCCCCGTCTGCAAGGGCAACGGCTACGGCTTCGGGCACGAGCGCCTCGCGGAGGAGGCCACGCGGCTGGGCTCGGACGTGCTGGCCGTCGGCACGACGTACGAGGCCGCGCGCATCAAGGACTGGTTCGGCGGTGACCTGCTGGTGCTGACGCCGTACCGGCGGGGCGAGGAGCCGGTGCCGCTGCCCGACCGGGTCATCCGCTCGGTGTCGTCGGTGGACGGTGTGTACGGGCTCGTGGGCGCGCGCGTGGTCATCGAGGTGATGTCCTCGATGAAGCGCCACGGCGTCGGCGAGCACGAACTGCCGCAGCTGCACGCCGCCATAGAGAACGTCCGCCTTGAGGGCTTCGCCATCCATCTGCCGCTGGACCGCACCGACGGCTCCGACGCCGTCGAGGAGGTCATCGGCTGGATGGACCGGCTGCGGGCCGCCCGGCTGCCGCTGCACACGATGTTCGTCAGCCACCTCAAGGCCGACGAACTCGCCCGCCTCCAGCAGCAGTTCCCGCAGACCCGCTTCCGCGCCCGGATCGGCACGCGGCTGTGGCTGGGGGACCACGAGGCCACCGAGTACCGCGGCGCGGTCCTGGACGTCACCCGTGTCTCCAAGGGGGACCGCTTCGGCTACCGGCAGCAGAAGGTGGCCTCCGACGGCTTCCTGGTGGTCGTGGCGGGCGGTACGTCGCACGGGGTGGGCCTGGAGGCCCCCAAGGCGCTGCACGGCGTCATGCCGCGTGCCAAGGGTGTCGCCCGCGCCGGCCTGGCCACGGTCAACCGGAACCTCTCCCCGTTCGTCTGGGGCGGCAAGCAGCGCTGGTTCGCCGAGCCGCCGCACATGCAGGTGTCGATCCTGTTCATCCCCTCGGACGCCCCGGAGCCGAAGGTCGGCGACGAGCTGGTCGCCCATCTGCGGCACACCACCACGCAGTTCGACCGCCTGGTCGACCGCTGACGTCTCAGCGGGCTCCGGCCCGGGACGTGTTCACGGCGTGTTCGCTCAGGGCGAACCGTCCGCCGCCTTCCCGCTGCCCCAGTCGACCGGCGTCCCGTGGAAGGGGTCCGGGTACTGGGGCCGGTCGGCCGCGCGGCCGAGGACGAACACGTCCTCAGCGCCGTCGAGGACGCCTCCGGAGGGATCGTCGTCGCCGGACCGGCGTACCGCGTCCTGGTCCGGCGTGAGGATGTCGCGGACGACCACGGCGCACAGATACGCGGTCCCCACCAGATGCACGCCGATCGCCCAGTGGTAGCCGTCCGTCGGAAGGCCCTTGTGGGCGTCGCCGCTGGTCGTGTAGGCGAGGTACATCCAGATGCCGAGGAAGTACATCACCTCGCACGCCTGCCAGATCAGGAAGTCCCGCCACCGGGGCCGGGCCAGCGCCGCCAGGGGCACGAGCCACAGGACGTACTGCGGCGAGTAGACCTTGTTGGTGAGGATGAACACCGCGACGATCAGGAACGCGAGCTGGGCGAAACGCGGGCGGCGCGGGGCCATGAAGGTCAGTGCCGCCATGCCCACGAAGCACGCCACCAGCAGCACCGCGGTCAGCGTGTTGACCCTCTCGGTGGTGATCAGACCGCTGGTGTTCTGCGCCAGGATCAGCCAGAAGGATCCGAAGTCCACCCCGCGCTCCTGGCTGAACCGGTAGAACTTCGACCAGCCCTCGAAGGCGAACAGCATCACCGGCCCGTTCACCAGCAACCAGGCGGCCACCGTGCCCAGCAGCGCCGTTCCGAAGGCCCGCCACTTGCCCGCACGCCAGCACAGCAGGAACAGCGGGCCGAGCAGAAGGAACGGATAGAACTTCGCGGCGGTCGCGAGACCCAGCAGGACGCCGAAGGCCAGTGCACGGCCGCGTGACCACATCAGCATCGCCGCGGCCGTCAGGGCGACGGCCAGCAGGTCCCAGTTGATGGTGGCGGTCAGCGCGAACGCCGGCGCGAGGGCGACCAGCAGACCGTCCCAGGGGCGCCGGGCGTGGGTGCGGGTCACGCAGACGGCGATGACGGCAGCGCACACCATCAGCATTCCGGCGTTGACCATCCAGTACCACTGCTCCTGGTACTGAATGCTGCCGCTGCCGGGTGTGAGCCAGGCGGCCACCTCCATGAAGAGACCGGTCAGCACCGGGTACTCGAGGTACTCCATGTCACCGGGCAGCCGGTCGAAGTACGGCACGAGCCCTGCTGCGAAACCGCGCCCGTTGTACAGGTGCGGGATGTCCGAGTAGCAGGCGTGCGTGTACTGCACGCCCGCGCCGTGGAACCAGCCGCCGTTGTAGCAGGGCGCCTTCTGCACCAGGCCGAGCACGAACATGCCGATCGCCACGAGGGCGACCACCCGTACCGGGCTCCACCAGGACGTCCCCAGCAGGGCGTGCCGCCCCAGCGGGCCGCCGATCAGCTCACTGCCGTTCCGGGCCACCTCGTCGGCCTCGGTCGGCCGCACCGGTTCCGGCTCGTGCGCGCTCGATTGCGTCGTTTCTGCACTGGGCATGGGGCACATCCTGCCGTACGTCGCCGGGAAAACGCCGTGGGCCGCCGCACCCGAGGGTGCGGCGGCCCACGTTTCACGTGAAACAGACCGGGTGTTTCACGTGAAACACCCGCGCCGGGCGATACGGCGCCTAACCGGTGCTTCCTTCGAAGAAGCCGCCGTCTCCGCCGTTGCCTCCGTTGCCGTTCCCGTTCCCGTTCTCCTCGCCGTCCGTCTCCGTGGCTGTCGGTGTCGAGGTCACACCGCCGTCGATCCCGCCGGAGTCGGTGCCGCCGTTGCCGCCGTTGCCGTTGCCGTTGTTGCACTCCCAGTCCCAGGCGTTGCAGGTGTTGCTCGGCGTGGGCGTCGGGGAAGGCGTGGTCTGGGTCGGCGACGGGGACGGCGACGGGCTCTCCTCTTCCTCCGTCTCGGTCGCCGTGGGAGTCGGCGTCGGCGACGGGGCCTCGTTGACCACCTCGCCGATGGGCTCCGGCTCGGGGAAGGGCACCGGGTCCTCGCCCTTCAGGGCCTCCAGCATGTAGTCGTGCCAGATCTCCGCCGGGAACGAGGCGCCGTGGATCGACTTCTGGTTGCCCGTTCCGTACATCTCCAGGAACTCGCGGTTCTTGATGGTCTCGTCGTCGGGGTAGCGGAACATGCTGATCGCCGTGGACAGCTGCGGGGTGTAGCCGACGAACCAGGCCGACTTGTTGCCGTCGGTGGTACCGGTCTTGCCCGCCACCTCGCGGCCGGGCAGCTGTGCGTTGGTGCCCGTGCCCTTCTCGACCACGGTCTTCAGGATGTCGGTGACGTTGTCGGCCACGTTCGCCTCGAAGGCCCGCTCGGTCTTCGTCTCGTGGGTGAAGACCGGGCCGTCCTTGCTGGTGACCTTCTGGACCGAGTAGGGGTCGTTCTGCTTGCCGCTGGCCGCGAAGGTGGCGTAGGAGCCGGCCATGCGGATCGCGCTGGGGTCGGAGGTGCCGATGGAGAACGACGGGAAGGTGGTGCCGGCCAGGCTGCTCTCCAGGATGCCTGCCTCGACGGCGGCCTCCTTGACCTTGTCCAGGCCGACGTCCATGCCGAGCTGCACGAAGGCGGAGTTGGAAGAGAACTGCATCGCCGTGCGGAGGTCGATCATGTAGTCCGGCGCGTCGCCGAGCGACTCCTCACCGTCGTTGACCTGGTTCCACTCCTTGCCCTGCTCGTTCCGCCAGACCGTTCCGTCGTAGTCCTTGATCTTGAGCCTGTTCTTGCCGCTGTACAGGCTCTTGGGGGAGACGATGGTGCGTTCGTCCTGCGACTGCACCGGATCGAGGTCGGGGTTCCGCACACCCCACTTCATCGCCGCGGCGAGCACGAAGGGCTTGAACGTCGAACCGACCTGGGCACCGGTCTGGTCGGCGTTGTTGGTGAAGTGCTTGGTCGCGTCCTCACCACCGTAGATGGCCCTGATCGCGCCGGTCTTCGGATCGACGGAGGCGCCGCCGAACTGGACGTGTGTGTCCGTGTCGGGCCGCTTCTTGGGATCGATGTTGGCCTTGTAGACCTTCTTCACCGCGGTCTCGAGCTGCTGGACCTTCTTCTTGTCGAAGGTCGTGTGGATCGACAGGCCGCCCTCGCGCAGCACCTGCTCGGTGACGCGGGTGGTCTCGCTGTTGTTGACCAGGTAGGCGTTGGCGAGGTCGACCAGATAGCCGACCTGGCCGCTCAGCTGGGTGTTCGACCGGGGGTTCTGGACCTTGGGGAGCTTCTTGTACTTGGCACGCTCGGCGGCGTCCAGATGCCCGTACTCGACCATCTTGTCGAGGGTGTCCTGCATCTGGACCAGGGCCCGCTTCTTGTTGGCCTCCGGGGTGGCGGCCTTGTCGATCGAGATGGCGCCCGCGGGGTCGTAGTAGGTCGCGCCCTTGAGCATCGCCGACAGGAAGGCGCACTCACCGGCGTTCAGCTTGATGGCGTCCTTGTCGAAGTACGCCCGCGCGGCGGCCTGGATGCCGTAGGCGTTGCGGCCGTAGTACGCGGAGTTCAGATAGCCGGCCATCACGTCGTCCTTGTCCATGGACGCGCCGACCTTGATGGAGACGAACAGCTCCTTGAACTTGCGGGAGACCGTCTGGGACTGGTCGTCCAGCATCGCGTTCTTCACGAACTGCTGGGTGATCGTGGAACCGCCCTGCGTGTCACCGCCCTTGGCCATGTTGAGCAGGGCGCGGGCGATGCCCTTCGGGTCGATGCCGCTGTCGGTGTAGAAGGTCTTGTTCTCCTGCGAGATGACGGCGAACTGCATGTCCTTGGGGATCTGCGACAGGTTGATGATCTGCCGGTTGGTCTCCCCGCCGGTGGACACCATCTGCGTGCCGTCCGACCAGTAGTAGACGTTGTTCTGCGCCGTCGCCGTTTCCGCGACCTTCGGGACGCTCACCATCGCGTAGCCGATGCCCGCCACGGCCACCAGGCTGCCGAAGAAGGCGAGGCACAGACCGGAGACGAGCTTCCAGGAGGGCACCCAGCGCTGCCAGCCGTACCGGCCGGCGCGCGGGTAGTCGACGATCCGCTTCTTTCCGGGCGCTGCCGCCCGCCCCCGGCCTCGGCCGGGACCTGCCGGTCCGCCCCGTGCGCCGTCGGCCGCTCTGCGGCGACCGCCGCCGCTCCGCTGGGCGGCACGGCGGGCCTCGGCCCGGCCGCCGTACGGCCGTTCCTCGGTTCCCGGACCGTGGGAACCACCCGACCCGTACGCGTCGGAAGGAGATCCTGTGGCGCCTCGCGGAGCCGCACGGCGGCCGGAGGACGAGCCGGACTGGCCGCGTCGGGCCGCGGCACGTCCGCCTCCCTGCGGCTGCGGCGGTTTGCGACGGTGCTCGCTCATCGAACGACTACTCCTAGGGCAGGCGCACCCGTGCGCGCCTGGAAACGGCGGCTGGTTTCCGGTCCCCCCGAAGTACGGACGCGGCCGATCCCGCATTCACCCGTACTGCACCAGGGACGAGGACGTCCCCGGACGCAACTCGGTTCCCGGTGGTGTGCATGCCGCACAGACTACGCAGCTCCAAAACCCGCCGAGTCCTGAACTTCGACCCAAAACAGGCAACTCATGCCTGGCGAATCTTTGATGTGACGCCGTTCACGATTCCCCCTCTTGCCCCTCCGTGGAACGCGATCTATCGTCTGGATGTATCGAGTCGATACATCAGCGGGACATAAAGACCGTCATGGTCGACCGCGGCAGAGAGGAGGCGACGATGAGCCGGCGTTCCGGGATCCTCGAGTTCGCCGTACTCGGCCTGCTTCGCGAGTCCCCGATGCACGGCTATGAGCTGCGGAAGCGACTCAACACGTCACTGGGTGTGTTCCGGGCGTTCAGCTACGGGACGCTCTACCCCTGCCTCAAGACGCTGGTCGCAAACGGCTGGTTGATCGAAGAGCCGGGAAACACCGCCGAGGACGCTCTCGCCGCGCCGCTCACCGGGCGTCGCGCCAAGATCGTCTATCGGCTCACGGCCGAGGGCAAGGAACACTTCGAGCAGTTGCTCTCCCAGACGGGCCCCGACGCGTACGAGGACGAGACCTTCGCCGCGCGCTTCGCCTTCTTCGGCCAGACCTCCCGTGATGTGCGCATGCGCGTGCTGGAGGGGCGCCGGAGCCGGCTGGAGGAGCGTCTGGAGAAGATGCGCGCCTCTCTGGCCCGCACCCGGGAGCGCCTCGACGACTACACCCTCGAGCTCCAGCGCCACGGAATGGAGTCCGTGGAGCGCGAAGTGCGCTGGCTGAACGAGCTCATCGAGAGCGAGCGGGCCGGGCGGGACGTCAGGGCGTCCGGCTCCGGGGACGTCGCTCAGCAGGACACCACCAATGGAGCGCCGGGCGTCCTGCCCCGGTCCGGGGACGACCCCCGGCCGGATACGCCCGGCGACACCGCCACGTGACGCCCCCGTCAGGGCCTCACCGAGTACACACAGGGAGCAACCGGAATGGGTTCGGTTCGCGTAGCCATCGTCGGCGTGGGCAACTGCGCCGCGTCGCTGGTGCAGGGAGTCGAGTACTACAAGGACGCCGACCCGGCGGCCAAGGTCCCCGGCCTGATGCACGTGCAGTTCGGCGACTACCACGTCCGTGACGTCGAGTTCGTCGCCGCGTTCGACGTCGACGCCAAGAAGGTCGGTCTCGACCTCGCGGACGCCATCGGCGCCTCCGAGAACAACACCATCAAGATCTGCGACGTGCCGAACACCGGCGTGACGGTGCAGCGCGGCCACACCCTCGACGGTCTCGGCAAGTACTACCGCGAGACCATCGAGGAGTCCGCCGAGGCCCCGGTCGACGTCGTCCAGGTCCTCAAGGACAAGCAGGTCGACGTCCTCGTCTGCTACCTGCCCGTCGGCTCCGAGGACGCGGCGAAGTTCTACGCCCAGTGCGCCATCGACGCCAAGGTCGCCTTCGTCAACGCCCTCCCGGTCTTCATCGCCGGCACCAAGGAGTGGGCGGACAAGTTCACCGAGGCGGGCGTCCCGATCGTCGGCGACGACATCAAGTCCCAGGTCGGCGCCACCATCACGCACCGCGTCATGGCGAAGCTGTTCGAGGACCGCGGCGTCATCCTGGACCGCACGATGCAGCTGAACGTCGGCGGCAACATGGACTTCAAGAACATGCTCGAGCGCGAGCGCCTGGAGTCCAAGAAGATCTCCAAGACGCAGGCCGTCACCTCCCAGATCCCCGACCGGGACATGGGCGCGAAGAACGTCCACATCGGCCCGTCCGACTACGTGGCCTGGCTCGACGACCGCAAGTGGGCGTACGTCCGCCTCGAGGGCCGCGCCTTCGGCGACGTTCCGCTGAACCTGGAGTACAAGCTCGAGGTCTGGGACTCCCCGAACTCCGCGGGCGTGATCATCGACGCGCTGCGCGCCGCGAAGATCGCCAAGGACCGCGGCATCGGCGGCCCGATCCTGTCGGCGTCCTCGTACTTCATGAAGTCCCCGCCGGTCCAGTACTTCGACGACCAGGCGCGGGAGAACGTCGAGAAGTTCATCGCCGGCGAGGTCGAGCGCTAAGCGTTCCCCCTCCTTCACGGCTTGCCGAGGGTCCCCGGGCAGTGCGTCCGGGGACCCTCGCCGTATGTGAGGCTGTGCCCATGGCCGTCGTACGTGATCTGCGCGTCCTGCTCCGCTTCCGGGACTTCCGGCGCCTGCTCGCCGTACGTCTGCTGTCGCAGGGGGCCGACGGCGTCTACCAGGTGGGCCTCGCCGCCTATGTCGTCTTCTCACCGGAGAAGGAGACCTCGGCCGCCGGTGTCGCCTCCGCGATGGCGGTGCTTCTGCTCCCGTACTCCCTGGTCGGCCCCTTCGCCGGCGCCCTGCTGGACCGCTGGCGCCGCCGCCAGGTCTTCCTTCACGGCAACCTGCTGCGCGCCCTGCTGGCGTCCGCCACGGCGGTCCTGATGATCGCGCAGGTCCCGGACTGGCTGTTCTACGCCTCCGCCCTCTGCGTCACCGCCGTCAACCGCTTCGTCCTCGCCGGACTGTCGGCCGCGCTGCCCCGCGTGGTCGACGGCGAACGCCTGGTGATGGCCAACTCCCTCTCCCCGACCGCCGGAACGCTCGCCGCGACCGCGGGCGGCGGTCTGGCCTTCGCCGTCCGGCTGTTGTTCGCGGACTCCGACGCCGCCGTGGTACTGGCAGGAGCGGGGCTGTACCTCTGTTCGGCGCTGGCCACGCTGAGGATCGGCCGGGAACTGCTCGGGCCGGACCGGATGCCGGTGCGGCCACGGCTGACGGCCGCGCTGTCCGCGACGGCCGGCGACCTCGCGGCCGGCGTCCGCCATCTCGCCGCGCCCCCGCGCAGGGAGGCCGCCTGGGCGCTGGCGTCGATGACGCTGATGCGGTTCTGCTACGGCGCCCTGACCGTCATGCTGCTCATGCTCTGCCGGTACGCCCTCACCGACGACCCCGAGGACGGGCTCGCCCTGCTGGGTGTGGCGCTGGGCGTCTCCGGTGCCGGGTTCTTCGCGGCGGCCGTGCTGACGCCGTGGGCGGCCGGGCGGCTCGGCCCCGGTCGCTGGATCGTGGTCTGCGCGGCGTCCGCCGCCGCCCTGGAGCCGGCGCTGGGGCTGCCCTTCGCCACCGTGCCGCTGCTTGCCGCCGCCTTCGTCCTGGGCCTGACGACCCAGGGCGCGAAGATCGGCACCGACACGATCGTCCAGTCATCGGTCGACGACGGCTTCCGCGGCCGGGTGTTCTCCCTCTACGACGTCCTGTTCAACGTCGCCTTCGTGGGCGCCGCAGCGGTGGCCGCGCTGATACTGCCCCCCGACGGGCGGTCGGCGCCCCTGGTGCTGATGATCGCCGCGCTCTATGGATGCGTCGCCGCGACCATGGCCCGGTTCCAGCGGCGGCAGGCGGCCCGGGCGTGAAACAGGGGCGATGTTTCACGTGAAACATCGCCCCTCCCACACGCGGCGGGTCATGTTTCACGTGAAACATGACCCGTCCTGCGGCTCAGCCCTGCTCGGCCCACCACCGCTTGAGCGCCGCGACGGCCTGGTCATGTTCCATGGGGCCGTTCTCCAGGCGCAGTTCGAGCATGTGCTTGTAGGCCTGACCCACCGCGGGGCCCGGCTTGACCCCGAGGATCTCCATGATCTGGTTGCCGTCCAGGTCGGGGCGGATGGAGTCCAGCTCCTCCTGCTCCTGGAGCTGGGCGATCCGCTCCTCCAGCCCGTCGTACGCCCGTGACAGCGCGGTCGCCTTGCGCTTGTTCCGCGTCGTGCAGTCCGAACGGGTCAGCTTGTGCAGCCGGGTCAGCAGATGCCCCGCGTCCCGGACGTACCGGCGCACGGCGGAGTCCGTCCACTCGCCGGTGCCGTAACCGTGGAAGCGCAGGTGCAGCTCGACGAGGCGGGAGACGTCCTTCACCAGTTCGTTGGAGTACTTCAGGGCCGTCATTCGCTTCTTGGTCATCTTCGCGCCGACCACCTCGTGGTGGTGGAACGAGACCCGGCCGTCCTGCTCGAAGCGACGCGTGCGCGGCTTCCCGATGTCGTGCAGCAGCGCGGCGAGCCGCAGGGTCAGGTCGGGGCCGTCCTCCTCCAGCTCCATCGCCTGCTCCAGGACGATCAGCGTGTGGTCGTAGACGTCCTTGTGGCGGTGGTGCTCGTCCCGCTCCAGGCGCAGGGCCGGCAGCTCCGGCAGCACGCGGTCCGCGAGCCCCGTGTCGACCAGGAGCGTCAGGCCCTTGCGCGGGCGGGCGGACAGGATGAGCTTGTTCAGCTCGTCCCGGACCCGCTCGGCCGAGACGATCTCGATCCGTCCGGCCATCTCCGTCATCGCCGTGACCACCTCGGGGGCCACCTCGAAGTCGAGCTGCGCCGCGAACCGCGCCGCCCGCATCATCCGCAGCGGGTCGTCCGAGAACGACTCCTCGGGCGTGCCCGGCGTGCGCAGTACGCGTGCCGCGAGGTCGTCCAGCCCGCCGTGCGGGTCGATGAACCGCTTCTCCGGCAGCGCGACGGCCATCGCGTTGACCGTGAAGTCCCGGCGGACGAGGTCCTCTTCGATGGAGTCGCCGTACGACACCTCGGGCTTGCGCGAGGTCCGGTCGTAGGCCTCCGACCGGTAGGTGGTCACCTCGATCTGAAAGCCGTCCTTCTGGGCGCCGACCGTGCCGAAGGCGATCCCGACGTCCCACACGGCGTCCGCCCACGGCCGCACGATCCGCAGCACGTCCTCGGGCCGGGCGTCCGTCGTGAAGTCCAGGTCGTTGCCGAGCCGGCCCAGCAGCGCGTCCCGGACCGAGCCGCCGACCAGGGCGAGTGAGAAGCCGGCCTCCCGGAAGCGGTGGGCGAGGTCGTCGGCGACAGGGGCGACCCGCAGCGGTTCGCTGACCGCGCTGACTCGATCCCGGCTCGGGGCAGTGGTGTCTTCCTTGGCGTTCGGCACAACAGAAGAGGGTACGTGGCCCGGACTGCCGCGGGCGTCCCCATTACGCGCGGTGGGGTCCGGTGGCAGCGGATACCGGGAGGCGGACCGCGGCACTTCCCCTCGGCGCACATCGTTACCATGCGTGGACGCACATTCCGACGACCACTGACGATGACGAGGGACGGGCGAGCGCGTGGCCGAGGCGGCAGACTTCCAGGGGACCAGTCCCTCACCTGCCCGCCGGTGGCTGCGGCGCACCGGAGCGCTGCTGGCCGGGGCGCCGCTGCTGGCAGGCCTGCTCCAGCTGCCCGCCGCAAGCGTCGCGGACGCCGCGCCCGCCGCCGCACCGGCCTCGGCGAAGGCCGCCACCGGGTCACGCACGGTGTCGGTCGCGCTCGACTCGCTCAGCCCCGCCGCCCCCGGCGAGGGCGACACCCTGACCGTCTCCGGCACGGTGACCAACAACGGCGAGCAGGCCGTCACCGACGCCCGGGTCGACCTGCGCGTCGGCCCCGAGCTCACCACCCGCTCCGACGTCGACAGCGCGGCCACCCGCACCGGCTACTCCCCGGGAAGCGACGGGACGGCGCTCGGCGGCTCGTACACCGAGGAGTTCGCCGAACTCACCCCCGGCGTGCCCCGCCACTTCGACATCTCCGTACCGGTCGACGAGCTGGACCTCGGCGACGACGGCGTCTACCAGCTCGGCGTCTCCCTCTCCGGCGAGACCGCGGCGCAGCCCTGGGAGCAGGTCCTGGGCATCCAGCGGACGTTCCTGCCGTGGCAGCCCGAGGAGGCCGGCACCAGGACGAGGACGACGTTCCTGTGGCCGCTCGTCTCCACCTCCCACATGACGGCGGAGACGGGGTCGAACGAACAGCAGACGCCGGTCTTCCTCGACGAGGACCTCGCCGAGGAGATCTCCCCGGGCGGCCGGCTCGAGCAGCTCGTCTCGCTGGGCACGAGCCTCGACGTCACCTGGGTGATCGATCCGGACCTGCTGGCCTCCGTCGACGCGATGGCGGGCAGCTACGAGGTGAAGGACGGCGAGGACACCAGACCGGGCACCCGGCAGGCGGCCGCGAAACGATGGCTGGCCGATCTGCAGCAGGCGGTGGCCGGCAAGGAGGTCGTCGCCCTGCCCTACGCCGACCCCGACCTGGCCTCCCTCGCCCACAAGGGCACCGACGTCACCGGCTCGCTCAGCCAGTTCAAGGCCGCGAGCGACGTCGCCGCCACGGTCGTCGAGACGGTGCTGCACACCACTCCGAGCACCGACTTCGCCTGGCCGGTGGACGGCGCGGTGGACCCCTCGATCGTGAAGGTCGCCACGTCCGCCGGCGCCGACAAGGTCATCGCACGCAACGACAGCCTCCAGGAGACCGGCAACCTGCCGTACACGCCCTCCGCGCCCCGCCCGATCGGCGGCGGCACGACGGCGGTGGTGGCCGACGCGCGGCTGTCCACGGCGTTCCGGGGCGACCTGACGCGGGCGTCGTCCTCCACGCTCTCCGTCCAGCGGTTCCTCGCCCAGAGCCTCGCCCTCACCCTCCAGACGAACAAGCAGCGCAGCATCGTCGTCGCCCCGCAGCGGATGCCCACCGCGAGCCAGGCCCGCGCGATGGCCGAGGCGATCGCGGTCCTCCAGGACGGCCGGTGGAGCCAGGCCCAGGAGCTCAGCGCCACCGCGGCGGCCAAGCCCGACCCGGACGCCACCACCAAGGTGCCCGCCGCCTCCGCGTACCCCGGCAGGCTGAGCAAGCAGGAGCTGCCGCGCCAGGCCTTCGAGCGGATCGCGCGGACGCAGAGGAAGCTGGACGGCTTCCGGGTGATCCTCTCCGCCCAGTCGCGGGTGGTGACCCCCTTCGGGCGGGCCATAAACCGAGAGATGTCCACGTCGTGGCGCGGCAGGGCGCTCGACGCGGTCGGCTTCCGCGACGGCGTCGAGGACCACCTCGACGACCTGGCCGGTCAGGTCGTGCTCATCGACAAGTCGGAGACCAAGCTCTCCGGCCGCAGCGCCACCATCCCGGTCACGGTGCAGAACAACCTGGTGCAGGGCGTCGACCACCTGGTGCTGCGGCTCACCTCGACCAGCCCGACGCGTCTGGAGATCGGCGGCAAGGACTACTCCGAGCAGCGGGTCACCGTCGCCGGCGGGCACAGCCAGTCGGTGAAGTTCTCCACATCGGCCAACGCCAACGGCCGGGTGAGCGTGTACGCACAGCTGTTCACGGAGGACGGCCAGGCGTACGGCGACCCGGTCGTCTTCGACGTGAAGGTCACCGAGATCACTCCCACCGTGATGCTGGTCATCGGCGGCGGAGTCCTGCTGCTGGTCCTCGCCGGCTTCCGGATGTACACCCAGCGCAAGCGGGCGGCCGCCCGCGAGGCCGCGGCGGCGGACGCGGAGGAGTCCGGCACGCCGGTCGAGGCGGCCGACGGCCCCACGGACCCCGAGGTCCCCGTGGGGCCCGGCGACGAAGAGTCCGGTCACCGGAGCGGGGCCCATGCCCCCGAGCAGCCGGGTGACCCGGCATCGGACACCGCAGCGGAAAGCGCCGACCCGTCCGGGACGGGTGAGAGAGTGGACCGTTGAGGATGTCGTGGCCGGTCGGCCCGGGACGATGAGGTGGGGTAACCATGAACGCGCCGTACGACGGTGACCGCGGCCAGGGCGCGGACAGCCCGGGGTACCCCGAGGGCCCGCCGCCCGAGCACGGCCAGGTGCCGCCGCAGCACCCCGCGGACATGTACCTCCAGGACGCCTACGACCAGGACCCCTACCGCGGCCAGGACCTCACGGCCCAGGACCCGGTCGCCGAGGCGCTCTACGACCGTGCCGCACACCCCCCGCCGCCCCCGGGCACGTACCCGCAGCAGCCGCTGTACGCCCAGCCGCCGCAGTCCCCGTACGCGCCCGACCCGCGCGTGTGGGCGCAGACCCCGGCGCCCGAGCCGGAGGGGCCCACCCAGTACCTCCCGTACGGCGACGATCCCCGCACCACCGAGTACGTGGGCGTCGACGACCTGGTGACCCGGTCGGCCGCCGAGCGGCAGGAGCACGACGCCTTCGCGTACCTCTTCCGGGACCAGCAGTACAGCGGTGTCCGCCCGCCGACGGACCACCCGTCGGTGCCCGGCCCGGCAGCCGCGCCCGGCGTGGGCCAGGGCGGCCCGACGGCCCCGTACGGCGGGAACCACGGGGGCGAGGGACAGTACGGCGGCCACCACAGCGGCGAGGGCCCCCACGAGGACGCCCGTCCCCCGGCCGGCCAGTACCCGCCCCAGGCCGCCGAGCCGGCTCCGGCCCCCGCGACCGCGGCGCCGGCCCGGAAGGGCGGACGCGCGGGAAGCCTGCTGAAGTCGAGCGCCGTGATGGCCGCGGGCACGATGGTGTCCCGGCTCACCGGCTTCGTCCGGTCCGCGATGATCGTCGCGGCGCTGGGCGTCGGCATGCTGGGCGACACCTTCCAGGTCGCCTACCAGCTGCCGACCATGATCTACATCCTGACGGTGGGCGGCGGCCTCAACTCCGTCTTCGTACCGCAGCTCGTGCGGGCCATGAAGGAGGACGACGACGGTGGCGAGGCCTACGCCAACCGTCTGCTGACGCTGGTCATGGTGGCGCTCGGCGTGCTGACCGTGCTCTCCGTCCTCGGGGCGCCGCTGCTGATCCGCGCGCTGTCCGGCGCGGTCGCCGGCGATCCGGATGCCAACGAGGTCGGCATCACCTTCGCGCGCTACTTCCTGCCCTCGATCTTCTTCATGGGCGTCCACGTGGTGATGGGTCAGATCCTCAACGCGCGCGGCCGGTTCGGCGCGATGATGTGGACGCCGGTCCTGAACAACATCGTCATCATCGTGACGCTCGGCATGTTCCTGTGGGTGTACGGCACCGCCGAGCACTCGGGCATGAAGGTCACCAGCATCCCCCCCGAGGGCCAGCGGCTGCTCGGCGTCGGCGTGCTGCTCGGCCTCGTCGTCCAGGCCCTGGCGATGCTCCCGTACCTGCGGGAGACGGGTTTCCGGCTGCGGCTGCGCTTCGACTGGAAGGGACACGGCCTGGGCAAGGCCGTGACGCTGGCGAAGTGGACGGTCCTGTTCGTCCTCGCCAACCAGGCGGGCGCCATCGTCGTCACCCAGCTGTCGACCGCGGCGGGCGAGGAGTCGCCCGTGGACGGCACCGGTTTCGCGGCCTACGCGAACGCCCAGCTGATCTGGGGCCTGCCGCAGGCCATCATCACCGTCTCCCTCATGGCGGCCCTGCTGCCCCGCCTGTCGCGTTCGGCGGCGGAGGGCGACGCCGGCGCGGTGCGCGACGACATCTCCCAGGGGCTGCGGACGACCGCGGTCGCGATCGTGCCCATCGCCTTCGGCTTCGTCGCGCTCGGCATCCCGATGTGCACCCTGATGTTCGGCTCCTCGGGCACCGGCGAGGCCACGAACATGGGCTTCATGCTGATGGCGTTCGCCCTCGGCCTCATCCCGTACTCCGTGCAGTACGTCGTCCTGCGCGCCTTCTACGCCTACGAGGACACGCGGACGCCGTTCTACAACACGGTCATCGTCGCCGCGGTCAACGCGGGCGCCTCGGCCGTCTGCTTCCTCGTCATCCCGGCCCGCTGGGCGGTGGTCGGCATGGCGGCCTCGTACGGGCTCGCCTACGCGATCGGCGTCGGCGTGGCCTGGCAGCGGCTGCGCAAGCGGCTCGGCGGCGACCTGGACGGCGCCCGCGTGATGCGGACCTACGCCCGGCTGGCCATCGCCTCCGTGCCGGCGGCCCTGCTCAGCGGCGCGGCCTGCTACGGCATCAGCCAGGCCCTCGGACAGGGCGCCCTGGGCTCGCTCGCCGCCCTGCTGGCGGGCGGGGCCGTGCTGCTCGGAGTCTTCTTCGTCGCCGCCCGGCGCATGCGCATCGAGGAGCTGAACTCACTGGTGGGCATGGTCCGCGGGCGTCTGGGCCGCTGAATGGCGGGGTAGGCGCACAACCATCGTCCGCCACCGTGTGTCGTGCATAGCGGCGGACTGTGGGCACAATTGGTTTCGGTGTCGGACGGCGCGCGGCGGAGTCGGCCGGCGCGCTACGAATGGGGAGGCAGGAACGACGGTGGCGGAACGGAGCACGGCTGCCGTCGACGTGGCAGACAGCAGCGGCGAGAAGTCGCTGACCGCCAAGGCGGATCAGGCGGACCAGTCCACGGCCGACGGGGTGGCCCAGAACCGGGAGCGGGACACGGAACTCGACGAGGCACAGGGGAGCGGCGGGACCGACGGTCCCGGAGGAAAGGCCTCACCGCCCGAGCTGCACAGCGGCCACAAACTCGCCCGGCGTTACCGGCTCGAGGACTGCGTCACCCGTCTGGACGGCTTCAGCAGCTGGCGTGCCGTGGACGAGAAGCTCCGGCGCGCCGTCGGCGTGCACGTCCTGCCCGCGGATCACGCGCGGGCCCGCTCCGTCCTGGCCGCGGCCCGCTCCTCCGCGCTGCTGGGCGATCCCCGTTTCGTCCAGGTGCTCGACGCCGTCGAGGAGAACGACCTCGTGTACGTCGTGCACGAGTGGCTGCCCGACGCCACCGAACTGACCACGCTGCTGTCCGCGGGCCCGCTGGAGGCGCACGACGCCTACCAGATGGTCAGTCAGGTCTCCGCCGCCATGGCCGCCGCCCACCGCGAGGGCCTCGCCCATCTGCGCCTCAACCCCAATGCCGTCCTGCGCACGTCCAGCGGGCAGTGGCGCATTCGCGGGCTCGCCGTGAACGCCGCGCTGCGCGGCATCAGCTCCGACACGCCCCAGCGCGCCGACACGGAGGCCGTCGGCGCCCTGCTGTACGCCGCGCTGACCCAGCGCTGGCCGTACGAGAACGACGCCTACGGACTGTCCGGGCTGCCCAAGGACGTCGGTCTGATCGCCCCCGACCAGGTACGGGCGGGCGTGCACCGCGGCCTGTCGGAGCTGGCGATGCGCGCCCTCGCCAACGACGGCGCGACCGCGTCGCGGCACGAGTCGCCCTGCACGACCCCCGACGAGCTGGTGAAGGCGATCGGCGAGATGCCCCGCATCCGTCCGCCGGAGCCCGCGTTCACCGCCCCGCCCGAGTACCAGCGCACCACCTACCAGCAGGGCACGTACGGCCGCCCCGCCCCCCACCCCGGGACCACCCAGCCGGTGACCTCCCCGCCTCCCCCGCTGCAGAGCCGCACCGGCAAGGCACTGAAGTGGGCCGTGTCCGCCCTCCTCATCGCCGCCCTGGGCCTGGGCAGCTGGCAGCTCGCTGACGCCCTCATGGAGCGCGGCGGGCAGTCCGACGGGACGAACAAGACGCAGACCACGAACGGCGGCGACAAGGACGACGACGCCTCCAAGCCGGTCCGGACCCTCGGCATCGAGGGCGCCCAGGAGTACATCGCGAAGGGCTCCGCCCAGTCCCCGGAGGACGTGCCCAGCACCTACGACGGCGACAGCTCCACGTACTGGCGCACCAAGAGCTTCGTCGACGGCCCCGAGATGAATCCCGCCTACAAGCCCGGCGTGGGAATCGTCTACGACCTCGGCTCGGAGCAGACCGTCTCGGCCGCGTCCATCAAGCTGCTGTTCGCCGGCGACCACACGACGGTCTCCCTGTACGCGACGGACTCCATGAGTTCCGCCACGCCCATCAGCTCGATGAAGAAGCTGGGGACGGTGACGACCTCCGGCACGTCCGCCGCCGTGAAGGCGGACGCCGCCGTGAAGACCCAGTACGTACTCGTGTGGTTCACCGCCATGCCGCACGCTCCCGGCGACGGCTTCAGCGACCCCGGCTACAAGCAGGCGATCACCGACGTGAAGTTCACGGGCTGACGCCTCACCGGAAGGGGGAGTGGTCCGATGGCGCAGGACGCCGGACACGGCTCGGTCGGCGACCGGGAGCTGCTCGCCCGTCATGTGGAGGGCGACCCCGACGCCTTCGGCGAGCTGGTCCGCCGCCACCGTGACCGGCTGTGGGCTGTGGCGCTGCGGACGCTGGGCGACCGCGAGGAGGCCGCCGACGCCGTGCAGGACGCCCTCGTCTCCGCCTACCGGGCCGCCCACACCTTCCGCGGCCAGTCGGCCGTGACCACCTGGCTGCACCGGATCACCGTCAACGCCTGCCTCGACCGGGCCCGCAAGGCGGCCTCCCGGAAGACCTCGCCGGTCGACGACCCCGAGCGGCTGGAGCAACTGCTGGAGCCGCACGAGTCGGCGTCCGCCCCGGCCGAGCGCAACGATCTGCACCGCCAGCTCGTCGAGGCCCTCGGCACACTGCCGCCCGACCAGCGCGCCGCCCTGGTCCTGGTCGACATGCAGGGCTATCCGGTCGCGGAGGCGGCCCAGGTGCTCGACGTTCCGACCGGGACGGTGAAGAGCCGGTGCGCCCGCGGCAGGGCCAGACTTCTGCCGTTGCTCGCCCATCTGCGCCCCGCACGCCCGGGCGGGGCCGACGCACCGGACGCCGGACGGAACCGGGTCGAGGGGCCATCCGTCCCACCGGCGACGCAGACGCACGAGACGGCTCCGCAGGATGCCGGGCCAGGCGATTCAGCTGCTGTGAAGGGCGGAGGTGGGCGAGCGTGACAACCTCGACGGACACGGCCGGGCACCCGGACGTCACCGAGATCTCCGACCTCGCCGAGGGCCTGCTCCCACCCTCCCGGACCGCCGAGGTCCGCCGGCATCTGGCTGCGTGCGAACTGTGCGCGGATGTCCTGGCCTCCCTCGAGGAGATCCGGAGCCTGCTCGGCACGCTGCCCAGTCCTTCCCCCATGCCCGTGGACGTCGCCGAGCGGATCGACGCCGCCCTCGCCGCAGAGATCCTCCTCAGCTCCAGACCGCCCGTCGCCGCGGACATCACGGCGTCCGCCGACATGTCCCCCGCCGGATCCGGCACGGACCACGACCCGCGTGTTTCACGTGAAACATCGACGCCGACGGATCGCCCCTCCGGCCGCGTCCCTGCCTCCACCACCGGACCGGGACGCAAAGGAAGCAAGGGGCGCAAGGAGCGCGAGCGGCGGCCTGGTGGACGTCGCCGTGTCGCCGTGCTCACCGCCGCTCTCTCGGCCGCCGCCCTGGGCCTCGGCGCCGTGCTGGTCTCCACGCTGACCGGCTCGGAGCCCGCCGGACCGGGCCACCAGGAGCAGGCCACGTCGGCGGCAGCCTTCACCCGGCACAATCTGAAGGGCCAGGTGTCGGAGCTGCTCGATGACGGCGAGCGGCGCGGCGACCGGCGCAGCCCGGCGTCCGAGGGGGAGTCCCCTCTCGGAAACGACGACGCCCGTGTCTTCCGGCAGACCTCGGTCCCCGTCCCCGACTGCGTCCGCAAGGGGATCGGCCGCGCCGACGGCGCCCTCGCGACGGACAACGGCACCTACGAGGGCACGACCGCCCTGCTCGTGGTACTCCCCGACGCCACGGACGCCTCGCGGATCACGGCGTACGTCGTCGACGCGACGTGCGTGACGGACTCCTCCTCCGCCCCGGCCGAGGTACTCCTGACGCAGTCGTACGACCGTCCCTGAGAGCCGGAGAACGGCTTCCCTGTGAGCCCGGGCTCCGCGGGAATGTACGCCCCTTAGTATCCGTTGGGTGGGTGAGGGCCTCGGAGGGCTCCCACCGGTCGAAGACGCAGTCCAGAGACGAGGAATCTAGCCGTGAGCGACGTCCGAAACGTGATCATCATCGGCTCCGGGCCCGCCGGGTACACCGCGGCGCTCTACACCGCACGCGCGTCGCTGAAGCCCCTCGTCTTCGAGGGTGCCGTCACCGCGGGCGGCGCGCTGATGAACACCACCGAGGTGGAGAACTTCCCCGGCTTCCAGGACGGCATCATGGGCCCCGAGCTCATGGACAACATGCGCGCCCAGGCCGAGCGGTTCGGCGCCGAGCTGATCCCGGACGACATCGTCTCCGTCGACCTCACCGGCGAGATCAAGACCGTCACCGACACCGCGGGCACCGTCCACCGGGCGAAGGCCGTCATCGTCGCCACCGGCTCCCAGCACCGCAAGCTCGGCCTGCCCAACGAGGACGCCCTCTCCGGACGCGGTGTCTCCTGGTGCGCCACCTGTGACGGGTTCTTCTTCAAGGACCAGGACATCGCCGTCATCGGCGGCGGTGACACCGCCATGGAAGAGGCCACCTTCCTCTCCCGCTTCGCCAAGTCGGTGACGATCGTCCACCGCCGGGACACCCTGCGCGCCTCCAAGGCGATGCAGGAGCGTGCCTTCGCCGACCCCAAGATCACATTCGTCTGGGACAGCGAGGTCGCCGAGGTCCTGGGCGAACAGAAGCTCTCCGGCCTCAAGCTGCGCAACGTCAAGACCGGTGAACTGTCCGACCTGCCGGTGACCGGCCTGTTCATCGCCATCGGCCACGACCCGCGCACCGAGCTGTTCAAGGGCCAGCTGGAGCTGGACGAAGAGGGTTACCTCAAGGTCACCGCTCCCTCCACCCGGACGAACGTCACGGGCGTCTTCGCCGCCGGCGACGTGGTCGACCACACCTACCGCCAGGCCATCACCGCCGCCGGCACCGGCTGCTCCGCCGCCCTCGACGCCGAGCGCTACCTCGCCGCCCTCGCCGACACCGAGCAGGCCGAGCCCGAGAAGACCACCGTCTGATCCCCCTCACCCCTCACGCACCAACAAGTTAGGAGCCCGCCGTGGCCGGCACCCTGAAGAACGTGACCGACGACTCCTTCGAGCAGGACGTCCTCAAGAGCGACAAGCCCGTCCTGGTGGACTTCTGGGCCGCCTGGTGCGGTCCGTGCCGCCAGATCGCTCCGTCCCTCGAGGCGATCGCCGCCGAGTACGGCGACAAGATCGAGGTCGTCAAGCTGAACATCGACGAGAACCCGGGCACGGCCGCGAAGTACGGCGTGATGTCGATTCCGACCCTGAACGTCTACCAGGGTGGGGAGGTCGCCAAGACCATCGTCGGCGCCAAGCCCAAGGCCGCGATCGTGCGCGACCTCGCGGACTTCATCGCCGAGTGACGTAGGCGCCGTCGTCCCGTGGACGGCGTATGTTTCACGTGAAACAGGAGTGGGCCGACCCCTTCGGGTCGGCCCACTCCGTCTTTTCCTGTGCCGCTACAACGGCCGCAGCGCCGGCTCCTTCTGCACCGCGCCCAGAAGCCGGTCCAGCGCCTGCTCCATGTCTTCCTTCCAGGAGAGCGTCGTCCGCAGTTCCAGCCGCATCCTCGGGTGCGTCGGATGGGAGCGCACCGTCTTGAACCCGACGGCGAGGAGATGGTCGGCCGGCAGGACGCAGGCAGGCTCCTTCCAGCGGGCGTCCCCGAACGCCTCGATCGCCTTGAAGCCCCGTCGCAGAAGATCCTTGGCGACGGTCTGCACCATCACCCGGCCCAGTCCCTGTCCCTGGTACCCGGGAAGGATGAACGCGGTCATCAGCTGCACGGCGTCCGGGGACACCGGACTCGTGGGGAACGCCGTCGAGCGGGGCACATAGGCGGGCGGCGCGTAGAGCACGAAGCCCACCGGCACCTCGTCCACATAGACGACCCGCCCGCAGGAGCCCCAGTCCAGCAGCACGCCGGAGATCCATGCCTCCTTCTCCTCGGCCGCCGTGCCCGCTCTCACTGCGGCCTCACCGCTGACCGGGTCCAGCTCCCAGAAGACACAGGTGCGACAGCGCTGGGGAAGATCCTGAAGGTTGTCCAGCGTGAGCGGTACGAGCCGACGCCCCATGAAGGCTGTTCCTCGCTTCCCTCGCCCGCCGTGGCGGGCTGCCGTCAAAGCACTCCGCACCCGAACGCATCGTATCCGCGTTGTCTGGCCCCGGCACGGCCCCACAGCAGAACACGGGCCGTGTCCCGGCATCACCGGACACGGCCCGCGTGCGTGGCCCGCCGAGCGGAACCACATTCCGTCGGCCGACGGTTCAGTCCTCCGGGTCCTCGGCATCGTCCTCCAGAAGGCTCCGCTGGAGCACCGGGCCCTCGCCCGGAGCGAGCGTGCCCAGGATCCGCTCGAGGTCCTCCATGGAGGCGAACTCGACGGTGATCTTGCCCTTCTTCTGCCCCAGGTCGACCTTCACCCGCGTCTCGAAGCGGTCCGAGAGCCGCGTGGCCAGATCGCTCAGCGCCGGCGAGATCCGCGTCCCGGCCCGGGGCCCCTTGGAACGCTGCGCCGCCTTGGGCCGCGAACCCATCAGGGTCACGATCTCTTCGACGGCCCGCACGGACAGTCCCTCGGCCACGATCCGGTGGGCCAGCCGGTCCTGCTCCTCCGCGTCCTCGACGGAGAGCAGGGCACGGGCGTGGCCGGCGGAGAGCACTCCGGCGGCCACCCGGCGCTGCACCGTCGGCGACAGCTTCAGCAGACGCAAGGTGTTGGAGACCTGCGGACGGGACCGGCCGATGCGGTCCGCCAGCTGGTCGTGGGTGCAGTTGAAGTCCTTGAGCAGCTGGTCGTAGGCAGCCGCCTCTTCCAGCGGGTTGAGCTGGGCGCGGTGCAGATTCTCCAGGAGCGCGTCCAGGAGGAGCTTCTCGTCGTCCGTGGCCCGCACGATCGCCGGGATGGCTTCGAGCCCGGCCTCACGGCACGCCCTCCAGCGCCGCTCGCCCATGATGAGCTCGTAGCGGCCAGGCCCCAACTGCCGCACGACGACCGGCTGCAGCAGACCGACCTCCTTGATGGAGGTGATCAGTTCCTGCAGCGCGTCCTCGTCGAAGACCTCGCGCGGCTGCCGCGGGTTCGGCGTGATGGCGTCGAGGGGGATCTCGGCGAAATGCACGCCCAGAGGCGGAGCGGGCGTCTCCGGGGCGCCGGTCGGCGAGGACTCCTCTGTTTCACGTGGAACAGGAGGAAGCGTCGTCAGCTTCGCCGCGGCCACGCCCCGCTCGCCCGTCAGCACCGGCACGGTCGCGGGAGACGTGGAAGCTCCGCCTCCCGCCGGGGCCGGGGCGGGAACCGTGGCCCTTTCCGGCGGTCCCGCAGGGATCAGTGCGCCGAGCCCACGGCCCAACCCCCTTCGTCGCTCACTCACTGGATCCCCTCCACCATGCTCTGATCATTGCCTGCGCCGAGATGGGCCCGCGTCGCGTCATACCGGACGCCGACCCCCCTCAACGCGATTTCCCGGGCCGCCTCCAGATAGGAGAGGGCACCGCTCGAACCTGGATCGTAGGTCAACACCGTCTGCCCGTAACTCGGCGCTTCGGAGATACGGACCGAGCGCGGGATGCTCGTCCGCAGCACCTCGTCGCCGAAGTGGGTGCGCACCTCTTCCGCGACCTGCGAGGCGAGCCGCGTCCGGCCGTCGTACATAGTGAGCAGGATCGTCGAGACGTGCAACGTGGGGTTGAGGTGTCCCCGCACCAGGTCGACGTTGCGCAGCAGCTGGCCCAGTCCCTCCAGCGCGTAGTACTCGCACTGGATCGGGATGAGAACTTCCTGGCCGGCCACCAGGGCGTTGACCGTCAGCAGGCCGAGGGAGGGCGGGCAGTCGATGAGGATGTAGTCCAGCGGCTGCTCATAGGACTGGATGGCCCGCTGGAGCCGGCTCTCCCGCGCCACCAGGGACACCAGCTCGATCTCCGCACCGGCGAGATCGATGGTGGCGGGGGCGCAGAAGAGACTCTCGACGTCGGTGACCGGCTGGACCACCTCGGAAAGCGGCTTGCTCTCCACCAGTACGTCGTAGATCGACGGGACTTCGGCGTGGTGGTCGATGCCCAGCGCGGTGGACGCGTTGCCCTGGGGGTCGAGGTCGATCACCAGGACACGGCCGCCGTGCAGAGCCAGCGAGGCGGCGAGATTGACGGTCGTCGTCGTCTTGCCCACCCCGCCCTTCTGGTTGGCGACGACGATGACACGCGTCTGCTCGGGTCGTGGCAGCCCTTCTCCGGCCCGGCCCAGAGCCTCGACCGCCAGCTGGGCAGCACGACCGATGGGAGTGTCGTCCATCGGAGGCGGTGTTTCACGTGAAACATCGTCCCCTGGCGACTCGGTACGGGGACCGGGGACCGGATCGGTCATCGGTCCCGCGATGTTGGCGTCGGACCGCAAGGATTCACTCTCCTCGACTTCAGGCTCGCAATGAACAGAGCCTCCCATGCCTTCGGGGTGATGAACCAGTGAGGCCTGGCGATCTGTGGAGAAATCCACCTCTGTGGACAACTTTGGAGTGGGAGCCTCTCCCAGAGAACCGAGAGGCTTTCGGTCGCGGGGTTCGGCCGCGGCCCGGCCGCGGCTGATGATGCCGTGCAACAGTGAGCGACGTTTCACGTGAAACACGATGCACAGCCGCCGAGGCCGGACTGCCGCGACACTCCGGCGCACAGAGGGCGGGCAGCTTGTGTGGAGTACGTCTGTCCGCAAAAGACGATGAGGGACGAAGACGAAGAGGACGTCAACGCCGTCGGCGCGTCCGCCCCGTGCGCGCCGCCTTGGCCCGCTTGGCGGCGAAACGCACTCCGCCGGGGCTCTCGCCGACCTGGACCCGCACGACCGTGGAGAGCGGATCCACCACGCCTTCGCCGACGTGGAGGACGGACGTCTCCGTCGCGCCGAGCTTGCTGAGCGCCGTGGCCGCAGCCTTCAGCTCCTCCTCGGCGGTATCTCCCTTGAGCGCGAGCATCTCGCCGTAGGGCCGCAGCAGGGGGATGCCCCAGCCGGCCAGCCGGTCCAGGGGCGCCACGGCTCGTGCCGTCACGACCTGGACGGGCGGGAGTTTGCCCATGACCTCCTCGGCACGACCGCGGACCACGGTCACGTGATCCAGGCCCAGCAGCTCCACGACCTCGGTCAGGAAGTTGGTGCGCCGCAGCAGCGGTTCCAGGAGAGTGATCTTCAAGTCCTCACGGACCAGGGCCAGGGGAATGCCGGGCAGTCCGGCGCCCGACCCGACGTCGCACACCGTCACGCCCTCGGGGACCACCTCCGAGAGCACGGCACAGTTCAGCAGGTGCCGCTCCCACAGGCGGGGCACCTCGCGCGGGCCGATGAGACCGCGCTGCACGCCCGCCTCGGCGAGCAGCTCCGCGTATCGGACCGCGTCCGCGAAGCGATCGCCGAAAACCTCGCGCGCCTCCTCGGGCGCGGGGGGAAGCTCCGCTGCCTCCGTCACGGGGGACCGTCCTTCCGTACCGCGTCGGCGCACCGGGCGCCGACCTCAGAACCACCAGAACTATCAGGCTGACAAAGTACGGCCCCGTCTGCTCAACAGACGGGGCCGGTGGAAGCGTGGGGCCGAATCAGGCGGGCAGCACGACGACGAAGCGCTGCGGCTCCTCGCCCTCGGACTCGCTGCGCAGCCCGGCGGCCTTGACCGCGTCGTGCACGACCTTGCGCTCGAACGGCGTCATCGGCTTCAGCTTCACGGGCTCACCGCTGCTCTTGGCCTCGGCGGCGGCCTTGGCGCCCAGCTCGGAGAGCTCGGAGCGCTTGTTGGCACGGTAGCCCGCGATGTCCAGCATCAGGCGGCTGCGGTCCCCGGTCTCCCGGTTCACGGCCAGACGGGTGAGCTCCTGGAGCGCCTCCAGCACCTCACCGTCCCGGCCGACGAGCTTCTGCAGGTCACGGCTTCCGGTGTCGCTGATGATCGAGACAGCGGCGCGGTCGCCCTCGACGTCCATGTCGATGTCGCCGTCGAGGTCGGCGATGTCCAGCAGACCCTCGAGGTAGTCCGCCGCGATGTCGCCCTCCTGCTCCAGGCGGGTCAGGGTGTCTGCACCCTCGGCAGCGGCGGAGGTGGTGCCTTCCGTCACGGGATGGACTCCTTCTTACTTCTTGGACGAGGACTTGGGCCGCTGCGGACCCTTGCGCTGGCCGGACTGGGCGCGGCTGCGACCGCCGCCGGACTTGGGCGCCGGCTTCTTCCCGGCGGATTCCACGGGGGCCGCGTCCTCCGGTTCGTCGGACTTGCTCAGCGACGTCGCGCCGGAGGCACCGGACGCGGTCGAAGAGGTCTTCGCGTCGCCGCCCGCCGTCTTCGGCGCGGCCTGGCGCTTGGCCTTGGGCTGCCGCTTGGGCTGCTGGCGCTTCGGGGCGGCCGCGGTGGTGGCCGGCGTGCCGTCCTCGGTGAGGGTGGCCACGGTGCTCTCACTCTTGACGACCGTGCCGTCCGCCTGGGCCGTGAGGCCGGCCTTGTGCAGGCCGTTGATGAACTTGCGCTCGTATTCGTTGCGGTCGCGGCCCTTGGCGACGATGGCCTTGACGATGGCACGCTCGCTGCGGCGACGGGTCCTGCCGTGGCTGGTGACGTGCTTGTACAGACGGTCCAGGTAGGCGGCCTGGGCCTTGGAACCCGGGGTCGGGTTGTTGTGGATGACGTACATCTGCTGGCCCATGGTCCACAGGTTGGTGGTCAGCCAGTAGACGAGGACACCGACGGGGAAGTTGATGCCGAAGACGGCGAAGATGATGGGGAAGACGTACATCAGCATCTTCTGCTGCTGCATGAACGGCGTCTTCACCGTGGTGTCGACGTTCTTCGTCATCAGCTGGCGCTGCGTGTAGAACTGCGACAGCGACATCAGGATGATCATGACCGCGGTCACGATCCGGACGTCGGTGATCGAGGAGCCGAGCGCCTCGACCTTGTCGGAGCTGTCGGTGAACTTCGCGGCGAGCGGGGCGCCGATGATGTGCGCCTTCTGGGCGCTCTCCAGCAGCCGCTCGTTGATCACGCCGACGGTGTCGTTCGAGGCGATGCTGTTGAGCACGTGGTACAGGGCGAAGAAGAACGGCGACTGCGCCAGGATGGGAAGGCACGAGGAGAGCGGGTTGGTGCCCGTCTCCTTGTACAGCTTCATCATCTCTTCGGACTGACGCTGCTTGTCGTTCTTGTAGCGCTCCTGGATCTTCTTCATCTCGGGCTGGAGCGTCTGCATGGCCCGGGTCGCCTTGATCTGCTTCACGAAGAGCGGGATCAGGCAGATACGGATCAGGATCACCAGGGACACGATGGACAGGCCCCAGGCCCAGCCCGTGTCAGGGCCGAAGATCGCGCCGTACAGCGTGTGGAACTGCACGATGACCCAGGAAACGGGTGTCGTGATGAAGCTGAAGAAGCTGGCAATCGTGTCCACTAATCATGCTCCTTGGGCATGGGACGGGGTCTCTGCGGCCGGGCTGGAGGGGGGCTGCCCCTCGGTGGCCGAGTCGGCGGCGGAGGGCCCGCCCTTGCGTGCGCGCCATGTGCTGCGCAGCATCTCGTGCCACCGCGGACGCTTGCGCGGCGGGACGTGGTCCACGCCGCCCAGCGACCACGGATTGCAACGCAGGATGCGCCAGGCCGTGAGTGCGGTGCCCTTGAGGGCCCCGTGCCGGTCGATGGCCGTGTAGCCGTAGTGGGAACACGACGGGTAGTACTTGCACACCGGCCCGAGCAGCGGGCTGATGGTCCACTGGTACAGCTTGATCAGCGCCAGCAGCGGGTACTTCATCGCGCGCCCCCTCCCAGTAGCCGCTCGAGGGCGGCGTCCAGGTCTCGGGCCAGCTGTGCATGGTCGGCGTCACCCGCACCGGGCAGCGCTCGTACGACTACCAGGCTACCGGGGGGCAGCTGGGCGACCCGGTCCCGCATCAGGTGGCGCAGTCTGCGCTTGACCTTGTTGCGGACGACCGCACCGCCCACGGCCTTGCTCACGACGAAACCCGCACGCGTCGGGGGAGCGCTCTCCCCAGGCGCGTGCGGGTCCGTGGCACCGCTACGAAGGTGGACGACGAGGAGTGGGCGTCCGGCCCGGCGTCCTCGTCGTACCGCGGTCGCGAAGTCCTCGCGCCGCCTCAGCCGGTTCTCGGTGGGCAGCACGACGTCATGACCTGACCGGGATCAGGCGGACAGACGGGCGCGACCCTTGCTGCGGCGGGACGCGAGAATCGCGCGGCCGGCACGGGTGCGCATACGCAGCCGGAAGCCGTGGGTCTTCGCGCGACGACGGTTGTTCGGCTGGAAGGTGCGCTTGCTCACTCGGGGGCTCCAGAAAAGAATCGGTGTTTGCGGGGTGCCGTCCTGGCTGTCACCGTGCGCCCACGAGTAGCTCGCGTTACGCCCGAGTGCACCGCTTTCCGATCACCTGACGCGATCTGTGCCCATCGGAGGCAGGCGGCAGCAGCCATCGACAACTCGACCTGGTTACGGTACGCGCGGCTACGCCATTCGGTCAAACCGGCGAGCCTGGGGGACACTATCCACAGGCTGGGGACAACAACTTGAACCGCACGGGTCGCCCTGACTACCGTGGCTGGACTCCGATCCGTTCCTTGTCCCTGGCCCCACCCGAGTTGAATCCCGACCCGTCCCGCAACCACACGTTCGTGGGACCTGTGAGAGAGCGTGCCCTGTGGCTGACGTACCTGCCGATCTTGCCGCAGTGTGGCCACGAGTACTCGATCAGCTTCTCGGCGAGGGACGCGGGCAGGGCGTCGAGTCCAAGGACGAACACTGGATCCGGCGCTGTCAGCCGCTGGCCCTGGTCGCCGACACCGCCCTGCTCGCAGTGCCGAACGAGTTTGCGAAGGGCGTGCTCGAGGGCCGTCTGGCGCCGATCGTGAGCGACACCCTGAGCCGCGAGTGCGGCCGGCCGATCCGTATCGCGATCACCGTCGACGACTCCGTGGGCGAGTCCGCCGCTCCGCCGGCCGCCCGGTCCGAGCCGCGCCGGGAGGAGCCCGAGCGCCGCACCGACCCGTACCAGGGGTACGGCCGCCACCGCGCCGAGCCGCTCCCCGTTTCGCCGGGCGACCACCTGCCGACCGCGCGCCCCGCATACCCGTCGGAGTACCAGCGCCCGGAGCCGGGCGCCTGGCCGCGCCCCTCGCAGGACGAGTACGGCTGGCAGCAGCAGCGCCTCGGCTTCCCCGAGCGCGACCCCTACGCGTCGCCGTCACAGGACGCGTACGGCTCGGATTCCTACGGCGCACAGGACACGTACGGCTCGCGCGACGGCTACGGCTCGCAGGGCCCCGACGGCTACGGCGGCGCGCCCTCCCAGGACTACCGCCCGCAGAACATGGAGCGTCCGTCGTACGAGCAGCCGCGCTCCGACTACGAGCAGGCCCGCGGCGACTACGACCAGCAGGACGGCCGGTACGACCAGCAGGACGGCCGGCGCGAGCCGCCCGGAGGCGGCGGGCATGTGCACCGCGGCGGCCCGGTCGGCGCGAACGCCTCCAGCGGAGCCCCCGGCCCGCTGGCCGCCCAGCCGGCTCCGGCGACCGGTCCCGGCGAGCCCACCGCGCGGCTGAACCCCAAGTACCTCTTCGACACCTTCGTCATCGGCGCCTCGAACCGCTTCGCGCACGCGGCCGCGGTGGCCGTCGCCGAGGCGCCGGCGAAGGCGTACAACCCCCTGTTCATCTACGGGGAGTCCGGGCTCGGCAAGACGCACCTGCTCCACGCGATCGGCCACTACGCGCGCAGCCTCTACCCGGGCACGCGCGTGCGGTACGTCAGCTCGGAGGAGTTCACCAACGAGTTCATCAACTCCATCCGCGACGGCAAGGGCGACAGCTTCCGCAAGCGCTACCGCGAGATGGACATCCTGCTCGTCGACGACATCCAGTTCCTGGCGGACAAGGAGTCGACGCAGGAGGAGTTCTTCCACACCTTCAACACGCTCCACAACGCCAACAAGCAGATCGTGCTCTCCAGCGACCGGCCGCCCAAGCAGCTGGTGACGCTGGAGGACCGGCTGCGCAACCGGTTCGAGTGGGGTCTGATCACGGACGTCCAGCCGCCCGAGCTGGAGACGCGGATCGCGATCCTGCGCAAGAAGGCGGTGCAGGAGCAGCTGAACGCGCCGCCGGAGGTGCTGGAGTTCATCGCCTCGCGGATCTCGCGCAACATCCGCGAGCTGGAGGGCGCGCTGATCCGGGTGACGGCGTTCGCGTCGCTGAACCGGCAGCCGGTGGACCTGGGTCTGACGGAGATCGTGCTCAAGGATCTGATCCCGGGCGGGGACGACTCGACGCCGGAGATCACCTCCACGGCCATCATGAGCGCGACCGCCGACTACTTCGGCCTCACGGTCGAGGACCTGTGCGGCAGCTCCCGCGGGCGCCAGCTCGTCACAGCCAGGCAGATCGCGATGTACCTGTGCCGCGAGCTGACGGACCTGTCGCTGCCGAAGATCGGCGCGCTGTTCGGCGGACGCGACCACACGACGGTCATGCACGCCGACCGGAAGATCCGCAACCTCATGGCCGAGCGGCGGTCCATCTACAACCAGGTGACCGAATTGACGAACCGCATCAAGAACGGCTGAGGACGGCAGGAGGCGGCCGGGCCCGGCTGCTGAAGCCGCTTCGAAGGGGCGTCCCCTGGGGGCGCCCCTTCGCCGTTCGCCGTTCCCGGTGCCGTCACCGCCGTTGCTGGGGCCGCAACGACCGTTTTCCGAGCCGACGCCGGAACGTCGCTGTTCGATTAACTGCCTGGTTACGGCCTGTCTCCACAGATTCGGCGACTTTCTTCCGTCCACACCCTGGGGAGCGGGAAGTTGTCCATACGCCGTCCACAGCCGCCCCCGCCGAGACACCATCGGGCCAGGTCAACAGCCTGTGGATTGGTGGACGAACGCCCTCCACAGACTGTGGACGACCAACGGGTCCACACCCTGTGCACAGAGTTGTCCACCGCCGACCCACAGGCCGAGGCCGGTTGTCCCCAGCGATCCCCGGCTTCTCCACACCTCTGTCCACTGTTCGGCAACCCGACGCCCGTCCTCACCGGGTCGAGTGAAAGGCGTCACACCAAGGCGCCGGGTTGGGCTGTGGGAAAGACGGGTAAAGCTGGGGACGGCGCTGGGGAGAAGTCGCCCCTGCCTGTGCACGGGGTGTGCAGAACTTTCCGTTCTCCACAGCGGGCCCCGGTTGTCCACCGCCGCCGCCCACAGGCCCCGTGGACAAAATTTCCGCCCTGAGCTGCGCAAACGCGGTTATCCACGGTATCCACAGGCCCTACTACTACTCCCGACTAGAGAGAGCTGGGAATTCGTTTCGAAGCGGGTCCTGTGCACAACTCGGCCCTCGACGCCCGGCTGCCCCTCGTCACGACTTGACCCCGAGAGGCGCCTACTGTCAGTGCGGTGCGTCAGACTGTTCCCCGGTGTCCTTCCCGTCCCACGGGCCGACGACACCGGGACAGACGACGAAGCGAAGCAGGGCGAGAAGCGCCGGCAACAGCAGGAGGCGGCTTACGGTGAAGATCCGGGTGGAACGCGACGTACTCGCGGAGGCAGTGGCCTGGGCGGCACGCAGCCTCCCGGCCCGTCCGCCGGCGCCGGTCCTCGCCGGCCTGCTGCTGAAGGCCGAGGACGGCCAGCTGAGCCTGTCCAGCTTCGACTACGAGGTCTCCGCGCGGGTCTCCGTCGAGGCCGAGGTCGAGGAGGAGGGCACGGTCCTCGTCTCCGGCCGGCTGCTCGCCGACATCTCACGGGCCCTGCCCAACCGGCCGGTGGAGATTTCCACAGACGGTGTACGGGCGACGGTGGTCTGCGGCTCCTCGCGGTTCACCCTCCACACCCTGCCCGTGGAGGAGTACCCGGCGCTGCCGCAGATGCCCAACGCGACGGGCACCGTCCCCGGCGAGGTCTTCGCCTCCGCCGTGCAGCAGGTGGCCATCGCCGCAGGCCGCGACGACACGCTCCCCGTCCTCACCGGCGTGCGCATCGAGATCGAGGGCGACACGGTGACGCTGGCCTCCACCGACCGCTACCGCTTCGCGGTCCGCGAGTTCCTGTGGAAGCCGGAGAACCCGGAGGCCTCCGCGGTCGCCCTGGTGCCCGCCAAGACCCTCCTGGACACCGCCAAGTCCCTGACCAGCGGCGACAGCGTGATCCTCGCCCTGTCCGGCTCGGGCGCGGGCGAAGGTCTGATCGGGTTCGAGGGCGCCGGCCGGCGGACGACCACCCGCCTCCTGGAGGGCGACCTGCCGAAGTACCGCACGCTGTTCCCGACGGAGTTCAACAGCGTCGCCGTCATCGAGACCGCGCCGTTCGTCGAGGCCGTCAAGCGCGTGGCCCTGGTCGCCGAGCGCAACACCCCGGTGCGCCTCAGCTTCGAGCAGGGCGTGCTGATCCTGGAGGCCGGCTCCAGCGACGACGCACAGGCTGTGGAAAGGGTCGACTGCCAGCTGGAGGGCGACGACATCTCCATCGCCTTCAACCCGACCTTCCTGCTGGACGGCCTGAGCGCCATCGACTCCCCGGTGGCCCAGCTGTCCTTCACGACCTCCACCAAGCCCGCGCTGCTCAGCGGCAGGCCCGCGGTGGACGCCGAGGCGGACGAGGCATACAAGTACCTGATCATGCCGGTGCGGCTGAGCGGCTGAGCCGTCGGCGGTTCGCCCCTCCGTCCACACCGGTGCGGACAGCGCACTGGCCTGTGGACGGAAGCCGCAGGTGACGGCGTACGTATGAGCGCGTATGCCCACAGCTGTGCGTGACGGTCCGGGTTTAGGCTCGTACACGGGTACGAGGGTGCCTCTCACGCCACACAGCGACCTTTAAGGAACACAACTGATGGAGCTCGGTCTCGTCGGCCTCGGCAAGATGGGCGGCAACATGCGCGAGCGGATCCGCCGCGCAGGCCACACCGTCGTCGGATACGACCGCAACCCGGACCTCGCGGACGTCCAGAGCCTCGAAGAGCTCGTGGGCAGGCTCAAGGGCCCGCGCGTCGTCTGGGTGATGGTGCCGGCCGGCGCCCCCACCCAGTCGACGATCGACGAGCTGGCCGAGCTGCTGGAGCCCGGCGACGTCGTCGTGGACGGCGGCAACTCCCGCTGGACCGACGACGAGAAGCACGCCGAGGAGCTGGCCGCCAAGGGCATCGGCTTCGTCGACTGCGGCGTCTCCGGCGGCGTCTGGGGCCTGGAGAACGGCTACGCGCTGATGTACGGCGGCGACGCGGAGAACGTCGCCAAGGTGCAGCCGATCTTCGACGCGCTCAAGCCCGAGGGCGACTTCGGCTCTGTGCACGCCGGCAAGGTCGGCGCGGGCCACTTCGCGAAGATGGTCCACAACGGCATCGAGTACGCCATGATGCAGGCCTACGCCGAGGGCTGGGAGCTGCTGGAGAAGGTCGACTCGGTGACCGACGTCCGGGAGGTGTTCCGCTCCTGGCAGGAGGGCACCGTCATCCGCTCCTGGCTGCTGGACCTCGCGGTCAACGCCCTCGACGAGGACGAGCACCTGGAGCAGCTGCGCGGTTATGCACAGGACTCCGGCGAGGGCCGCTGGACGGTGGAGGCGGCGATCGACAACGCCGTGCCGCTGCCCGCGATCACGGCCTCGCTGTTCGCGCGGTTCGCCTCGCGGCAGGAGGACTCCCCGCAGATGAAGATGATCGCCGCGCTGCGCAACCAGTTCGGCGGGCACGCGGTGGAGAAGAAGTAGTACGCGGTCCGCGGGCAGCGGACCGAAGCGGTAGGCAGCAGTACTCGACGGCACGGGCGGAGGTCGGCGGACGACATGCACGTCACGCATCTGTCGCTGGCCGACTTCCGCTCGTACGCCCGGGTCGAAGTCCCGCTCGACCCGGGCGTCACGGCGTTCGTCGGCCCCAACGGCCAGGGCAAGACGAACCTGGTCGAGGCCGTGGGCTACCTCGCCACCCTCGGCAGCCATCGCGTCTCCTCCGACGCCCCCCTCGTCCGCATGGGCGCCGACCGGGCGGTGATCCGCGCCCAGGTCCGGCAGGGCGAGCGGCAGCAGCTGATCGAGCTCGAACTGAACCCGGGCCGCGCCAACCGCGCCCGTATCAACCGGTCCTCCCAGGTCAGGCCGCGTGACGTGCTCGGCATCGTGCGCACCGTGCTGTTCGCGCCGGAGGACCTCGCGCTGGTCAAGGGCGACCCCGGGGAGCGCCGCCGCTTCCTGGACGAGCTGATCACGGCCCGTTCCCCGCGCATGGCCGGCGTCCGCTCCGACTACGACCGGGTCCTCAAACAGCGCAACACCCTCCTGAAGACGGCAGCGCTGGCCCGGCGGCACGGCGGCCGTGCCATGGACCTGTCCACGCTCGACGTCTGGGACCAGCACCTCGCCCGCACGGGCGCCGAACTCCTCGCCCAGCGCCTCGACCTGATCGGCGCGATCCAGCCGCTCGCCGACAAGGCCTACGAGCAACTGGCCCCCGGCGGCGGCCCCATCGCCCTGGAGTACAAGCCGTCGGCCCCCGGCGAGGCGCACACGCGCGAGGACCTGTTCGAGCAGCTGACGGCCGCCCTCGCCGACGCCCGCAAGCAGGAGATCGAGCGCGGCGTCACCCTGGTGGGACCGCACCGGGACGACCTGGTGCTGGGCCTCGGCCGGCTGCCCGCCAAGGGTTACGCCTCGCACGGCGAGTCCTGGTCCTACGCGCTGGCGCTGCGTCTGGCCTCGTACGACCTGCTGCGCGCCGAGGGCAACGAACCGGTGCTCATCCTCGACGACGTCTTCGCCGAGCTGGACGCCCGCCGCCGGGAGCGGCTCGCCGAGCTGGTGGCGCCCGGCGAGCAGGTCCTGGTGACGGCCGCGGTCGACGACGACGTACCGCACGTCCTGGCGGGGGCGCGGTTCGCGGTCGCGGACGGCGAGGTGGAGCGGGTATGACCGCCCAGGACCGCGCACCCCGCCCCGCAAGCCCCGTCATCGGCGACCCCGCGCCGGCCCGTGCCGCCGCCGAGCCCTCCGGCGTGGACCTCGCGCGCGTGGCCCTGCGCGCGGCGAAGGAGGCGGCACGCGCGCGTGGAGACGTGGCACGGCAGAAGAAGCAGGCGCGGCGCGGCGGCCTGCGCTCCGGGGCGCGCGCCGACGGCCGCGACCCGATGGCACTCGGCGCGGCCATCAACCGGCTGATCAGCGAGCGCGGCTGGGAGGCCCCGGCCGCCGTCGGCGGCGTGATGGGGCGCTGGCCGGAGATCGTCGGCGAGGACCTGGCCAAGCACTGTGTGCCCGAGCGGTACGACGAGGACGAGCGGGTGCTGATCGTGCGCTGCGACTCCACGGCCTGGGCGACCAACCTGCGCCTGCTGGCCCCCGCCCTGGTCGCCCGCCTCAACGAGGACCTCGGCCACGGCGCTGTCCGCCTGATCAAGGTGCTCGGCCCCGGCGGCCCCGCCCGCCGCTACGGCCCCCTGCGTGCCCCCGGCAGCACGGGGCCCGGCGACACGTACGGGTGACCGACCCTCCTGACCGACCCTTTCGGGGACGTCACCGGCCCGTCCTCGGACGGCCCCGAAACCGCCCCCCCGACCCGTGCCCGGCCCGCCCGGAACGCGACCTGGACCCCTCCCCGAAAAAAGTGACAGACATCACGTAAACGGGCGTACGGCCGCCGTACGACCCCCGATCGTCCCCGTCACACCCGCCCCGCGCCCACCGCACCCCCGCAGCCGCACGCGTTTGCGAATTTCGAGCTGACCCATGAGTAGCCAAGGGTTGACATCCGGAAGCGCTGAGTGCCTCCGTGAGCCTCTTGGAGCCCCCATCCGTATATCGGTACCCGGCCGAGACCGGTTGAGGGCGGCACATGCGGACGCAGGTACCCGCAAACCCCCATCACTGTCGGAGCTACCGGTAGACTGGAAGACAATCCCGCCCCTTTCGAGGGGACGTCCGGGAAAAGCTGAGCAACGCTGATCAGGGCTTACCAACGCAACATGCCGCAGCCGCTCCGGCAACCCTCCCCGGGAGGGCTCTAGGAGCCCGGCTCGTGCTGTGCCAGAAAGGGCGCTTCGTGGCCGATTCCGGCAACCCCAACGAGAACATCCCGTCCACCGACGCCGGCGCGAACATCGCGGCCAACACCTCGAACGGCGAGGTCACGGCCTCGTACGACGCCAGCGCCATCACCGTCCTCGAGGGTCTGGACGCGGTCCGCAAGCGACCCGGTATGTACATCGGTTCCACCGGTGAGCGCGGCCTGCACCACCTCGTGTACGAGGTCGTCGACAACTCCGTCGACGAGGCCCTGGCCGGCCACGCGGACACGATCGACGTCACGATCCTCGCCGACGGCGGCGTGCGCGTGGTCGACAACGGTCGTGGCATCCCGGTCGGCATCGTCCCCTCGGAGGGCAGGCCGGCCATCGAGGTCGTGCTGACCGTGCTGCACGCGGGCGGCAAGTTCGGCGGCGGCGGCTACGCGGTCTCCGGTGGTCTGCACGGTGTCGGCGTCTCGGTCGTGAACGCGCTGTCGAGCAGGGTCTCCGTCGAGGTCAGGACCGACGGCCACCGGTGGACGCAGGACTACAAGATGGGCGTGCCGACCGCCCCGCTGGCCAAGCACGAGGCGACCGAGGAGACCGGCACCTCGGTCACCTTCTGGGCCGACGGCGAGATCTTCGAGACCACCGAGTACTCCTTCGAGACGCTCTCGCGGCGCTTCCAGGAGATGGCGTTCCTGAACAAGGGACTGACCATCAGACTCACCGACGAGCGGGAGTCGGCCAAGGCCACCGCAGGCGCGGACGAGGCGGGGGCGGACGAGAAGCACGAGCCGAAGACCGTCACGTACCACTACGAGGGCGGCATCGTCGACTTCGTGAAGTACCTCAACTCCCGCAAGGGAGACGTGGTGCACCCCACGGTCATCGACCTGGAGGCGGAGGACAAGGACCGCAGCCTGTCCCTCGAGGTCGCGATGCAGTGGAACAGCGGCTACAGCGAGGGCGTCTACTCCTTCGCCAACATCATCCACACGCACGAGGGCGGCACCCACGAAGAGGGCTTCCGCGCGGCGCTGACCAACCTGATCAACAAGTACGCGCGCGACAAGAAGCTGCTCCGTGAGAAGGACGACAACCTCACGGGCGACGACATCCGCGAAGGTCTGACCGCGATCATCTCGGTCAAGCTCAGCGAGCCCCAGTTCGAGGGCCAGACCAAGACCAAGCTGGGCAACACCGAGGCGAAGACCTTCGTGCAGAAGGCTGTCTACGAACACCTCAACGACTGGCTGGACCGCAACCCGAACGAAGCGGCCGACATCGTCCGCAAGGGCATCCAGGCGGCCACCGCGCGCGTGGCGGCCCGCAAGGCCCGCGACCTCACCCGCCGCAAGGGCCTGCTGGAGTCGGCGTCGCTGCCGGGCAAGCTGTCCGACTGCCAGTCGAACGACCCCGTCAAGTGCGAGATCTTCATCGTCGAGGGCGACTCCGCCGGTGGCTCGGCCAAGTCCGGCCGCAACCCGGAGTACCAGGCGATCCTCCCGATCCGCGGCAAGATCCTGAACGTGGAGAAGGCGCGGATCGACAAGATCCTGCAGAACCAGGAGATCCAGGCGCTGATCTCCGCCTTCGGCACCGGGGTCCACGAGGACTTCGACATCGAGAAGCTCCGCTATCACAAGATCATCCTGATGGCGGACGCCGACGTCGACGGCCAGCACATCAACACCCTCCTGCTGACGTTCCTGTTCCGCTTCATGCGGCCCCTGGTCGAGGCGGGCCACGTGTTCCTGTCCCGTCCCCCGCTGTACAAGATCAAGTGGGGCCGCGAGGACGTGGAGTACGCGTACTCGGACCGCGAGCGCGACGCGCTGATCGAGATGGGCCGCCAGCGCGGCAAGCGCATCCGCGAGGACTCCATCCAGCGCTTCAAGGGTCTCGGCGAGATGAACGCCGAGGAGCTGCGCGTGACGACCATGGACCAGGAGCACCGCGTCCTCGGCCAGGTCACCCTCGACGACGCCGCCCAGGCCGACGAGCTGTTCTCGGTCCTGATGGGCGAGGACGTGGAGGCCCGGCGCCAGTTCATCCAGCGCAACGCCAAGGACGTCCGCTTCCTCGACATCTGAGTCGGTCTCAGCTGACCGCACCAGGAAGGATCTTCACCAGCAATGGCCGACGAGAACACTCCCGTCACCCCTGAACAGGGCGGCGACATCGCGATGCGCATCGAGCCCGTCGGGCTCGAGACCGAGATGCAGCGCTCGTACCTCGACTACGCGATGTCCGTCATCGTCTCGCGCGCGCTGCCCGACGTGCGGGACGGTCTCAAGCCCGTCCACCGCCGGGTGCTGTACGCCATGTACGACGGCGGCTACCGCCCCGAGCGCGGCTTCTACAAGTGCGCCCGCGTGGTCGGCGACGTCATGGGCAACTACCACCCCCACGGCGACAGCTCCATCTACGACGCGCTGGTCCGCCTCGCCCAGCCCTGGGCGATGCGCATGCCGCTCGTCGACTCCAACGGCAACTTCGGCTCGCCGGGCAACGACCCGGCGGCGGCCATGCGCTACACCGAGTGCAAGATGGCGCCGCTGTCGATGGAGATGGTCCGCGACATCGACGAGGAGACCGTCGACTTCACGGACAACTACGACGGCCGCTCCAAGGAGCCGACCGTCCTGCCGTCCCGCTTCCCGAACCTGCTGATCAACGGCTCGGCCGGCATCGCGGTCGGCATGGCGACCAACATCCCGCCGCACAACCTGGTCGAGGTCGCCGAGGGCGCGCAGTGGTACCTGCAGAACCCCGAGGCCTCGCACGAGGAACTGCTCGACGCCCTCATCGAGCGCATCAAGGGCCCCGACTTCCCCACCGGCGCGCTGGTGGTGGGCCGCAAGGGCATCGAGGAGGCGTACCGCACCGGCCGCGGCTCCATCACGATGCGTGCGGTCGTCCAGGTCGAGGAGATCCAGAACCGCCAGTGCCTGGTGGTCACGGAGCTGCCCTACCAGGTCAACCCCGACAACCTCGCGCAGAAGATCGCCGACCTGGTGAAGGACGGCAAGGTCGGCGGCATCGCCGACGTCCGCGACGAGACGTCCTCGCGCACCGGACAGCGCCTGGTCATCGTGCTCAAGCGGGACGCGGTCGCCAAGGTGGTGCTGAACAACCTCTACAAGCACACGGACCTGCAGACCAACTTCGGCGCCAACATGCTGGCCCTGGTCGACGGCGTCCCGCGCACCCTCTCCCTCGACGCGTTCATCCGCCACTGGGTGACCCACCAGATCGAGGTCGTCGTCCGCCGTACGCGCTTCAGGCTGCGCAAGGCCGAGGAGCGGGCGCACATCCTGCGCGGCCTGCTGAAGGCTCTGGACGCCATCGACGAGGTCATCGCGCTGATCCGGCGCAGCGACACCGTCGACATCGCGCGCACGGGCCTGATGGAGCTGCTGGAGATCGACGAGATCCAGGCCAACGCCATCCTCGAGATGCAGCTGCGCCGGCTCGCCGCCCTGGAGCGCCAGAAGATCGTCCAGGAGCACGACGAGCTCCAGGCGAAGATCAACGAGTACAACGAGATCCTCGCCTCGCCGGTCCGCCAGCGCGGCATCGTCAGCGCGGAGCTGGCCGCGATCGTCGAGAAGTACGGCGACGAGCGCAAGACCCAGCTGATCCCCTACGACGGCGACATGTCCATCGAGGACCTCATCGCCGAGGAGGACATCGTCGTCACCGTCACGCGCGGCGGCTACGTCAAGCGCACCAAGACGGTCGACTACCGGGCGCAGAAGCGCGGCGGCAAGGGCGTGCGGGGCGCGAAGCTGAAGGAAGACGACATCGTCGACCACTTCTTCGTCTCCACCACCCACCACTGGCTGCTCTTCTTCACCAACAAGGGCCGCGTCTACCGCGCCAAGGCCTACGAGCTGCCCGACGCCGGCCGGGACGCGCGCGGCCAGCACGTCGCCAACCTGCTGGCCTTCCAGCCCGACGAGGCGATCGCCGAGATCCTCGCCATCCGCGACTACGAGGCGGCGCCGTACCTGGTGCTGGCCACGAAGGCGGGCCTGGTGAAGAAGACGCCGCTGAAGGACTACGACTCCCCGCGCTCGGGCGGCGTCATCGCGATCAATCTGCGCGAGCGGGAGGACGGCTCCGACGACGAACTGATCGGCGCCGAACTCGTCTCGTCCGAGGACGATCTTCTGCTGATCAGCAAGAAGGCGCAGTCGATCAGGTTCAC
Organism: Streptomyces sp. NPDC006610; assembly: GCF_040611575.1. Classification (NCBI taxonomy): domain Bacteria; kingdom Bacillati; phylum Actinomycetota; class Actinomycetes; order Kitasatosporales; family Streptomycetaceae; genus Streptomyces; species Streptomyces sp. NPDC006610. The sequence goes on along the minus strand of NZ_JBEXOP010000011.1, from coordinate 91,712 downwards.
CGCGACGGACGACGCGCTGCGCCCGATGGGCCGTGCCACCTCGGGTGTGAAGGGCATGAGTTTCCGCGAGGGCGACGAACTGCTCTCGATGAATGTCGTCCGACCCGGTACGTTCGTCTTCACTGCCACAGACGGCGGGTACGCGAAGCGGACCCCCGTCGACGAGTACCGCGTCCAGGGACGCGGCGGCCTCGGCATCAAGGCCGCCAAGATCGTCGAGGACCGCGGATCGCTCGTCGGCGCGCTGGTGGTCGAGGAGACCGACGAGATCCTCGCCATCACGCTGTCCGGTGGTGTGATTCGTACGCGAGTCAACGAGGTCAGGGAGACGGGCCGTGACACCATGGGCGTCCAACTGATCAATCTGGGCAAGCGCGATGCCGTGGTCGGTATCGCACGTAACGCCGAGGCGGGACGCGAGGCGGAGGAGGTCGACGGCGACGTGGCCGTCGACGAGGCCGCCGAGGGTGCCGTGACCACCGGCACGGACGAGGGCGAGGCGCCCTCCTCCGAGTAGCACGAGGAGTGAGTCAGCGTGAGCGGAGCCACGGGCGCCGGATCTGCCGGTACCTCGACCGGTCCCACGACCGGTTCGGAGACGGGCGGCGGCCGTGGCTCCGCCGCGACCGACGCAGCGGACGCGCACTCGACCCCTTTCGACACGCATGGATCCCAGGGGGGAACTGTGACGGACACCCGAGGCCCGCAGACCCAGCAGTACGCGGCTGAAGCGGACCCCGCCGCTCAGGGAGCCTCCCCGCTGCCCGGCGAGCGGCCCACGCAGCAGCCCGCCGGGCCCTACCACCCGCCGCAGGCCTACCAGACGCCCGCGGGCGCCGTACGCCGTCCTCGCACCGGCGCACGCACCACCCCGCGCGTGCGCAAGGCGCGCCTGCGGGTGGCCAAGGCCGACCCGTGGTCGGTGATGAAGGTCAGCTTCCTGCTCTCCATCGCCCTGGGCATCTGCACGATCGTCGCGTCGGCGGTGCTGTGGATGGTCATGGACGCGATGGGCGTCTTCTCGTCGGTCGGCGGCACCATCTCGGAGGCGACCGGCTCCAACGAGTCGAACGGCTTCGACCTGCAGGCCTTCCTGTCGCTCCCGAACGTCCTGATGTTCACGACGATCATCGCCGTCATCGACGTCGTCCTGGCGACGGCCCTGGCGACGCTCGGCGCGTTCATCTACAACCTCTCCGCCGGCTTCGTCGGCGGCGTGGAGCTGACCCTGGCCGAGGACGAGTGACCTGCGCTCTCCCGACTATCGATTTTGGGACTGCCGCTGTGGTGCGCTAATCTTCAGGAGTCAGCGCGCGGGACACACACCGCAGAGCGCGGCGGGGCTATAGCTCAGTTGGTTAGAGCGCATCCCTGATAAGGATGAGGCCACAGGTTCAAATCCTGTTAGCCCCACCAGCGAGAAGACCCCCAGCCGGTACCGGCTGGGGGTCTTTGACATCCATGGCTGACATCAGCCGATGAGTGGATCTTCCAGAAGTTCGGCGAGCATGCCGACTGCTTCTCGCTCACTGTCGCCGACCACGTGCGTGTAGACGTCCATGGTCATGCTGATCTGGCTGTGCCGGAGGATCGCCTGGGCGACCTTCGGGTGCACCTTCAGGAAGGCGAGCAGGGTCCCACAGGTGTGCCGGGCGAGACGGACCGTGATCCGGCGCACACCGGCCCGCTTGACGAGCCGGTCGAAGGTGCGGGAGAAACCCACCGGGTCGATCATTCCGCCGTGCTCGGAGGAGAAGATCAGGTCCTGGCCCTGCTCCTGCGCCCAGCGCTCACCGGCGATCTTCCGTTCCAGCTCCTGGAGCTCCCGGCGCTCCTTGAGGACGCGGGCGCAGAACTCCGGGAGCGGGAGCACCGCCTGGGAGGACTCCGTCTTGAGGTCCTTGAGGACCAGGCCCACGCCCTTGACCCGCTGCACCTGCTTGACCGGGACGAAGCGGCCGGCCTCGAAGTCGATGTCCTGCCAGCGCAGCCCGAGCACCTCGCTGCGGCGGAGGCCGAGGACCAGGACCAGGACGCAGGCCGCGTAGAGGCGGTGAGCGCGGACCGAGCGAAGGAACGCGATCGCTTCCCGCGCGTTCCACGCCGTGCCCTTGTCCTTGGTCACCTTGGGCATGTCAACCAGCAGCGCGACGTTGCGCGTGACCAGCTCCTCGCGCATGGCCCGGTTGAGCGCGTTACGGAGGACGCGGAGCACCTCGAAGCGGGCCGAGGCGCCGACCTTCTCCCGCGTCAGCGTGGCCATGAAGACGCGGATCTGTGCCGGGGTGAGCTTGACCAGCGGCTTCTTACCGAGGTGGGGCACCAGGTAGAGCCGCACCTTGGACTCGTACTTGACGTACGTGTTGTGCTCGCGCTCCGGGGCGACGATGTGCTCCAGCCAGTAGGCCAGCCACTCGCCGAGCGTCCAGGCCCGGGACGGCACCGGGATGCCGTTGCGCTCTTGGTCCTGGAGCTTGCCGAGCTTCTCGTTGGCTTCGTCCCATGTCCGGCCGTACACGTACTTGCGCACTCGGTTGCCGTCCGTGTCGGTCACGTATGCGGCACCCTGGTACCGGCCGTCGGACCGCTTCGTGATCGTGCCGCCGCCGTTGGGCCGACGCTTCGCCATCAGGCAGCCTCCCCGATCTGGCCGGCGATAAAGTCGCGGAGCGCGTGGTCCGGGATACGGCGGCATCCGTCGACCTTGATGGACACGAGGCGGTGCGTACGGATCAGGTCGTAGACCTTGGTTCGGCCCACCTTCAGCCGCGCCATGACCTCGGGCACGGTCAGCAGCTCGGGGGTGGCGGTGGTCATGTTGCGGCTCCTTCCAGGTCGAGCAGGGCGGGTAGTTCCTCGCGTGCGATCTCACGGTTGTGCTGGATGTCGCGGCGGATGTTGGCGGCGAGCCAGGATTCGCCGGGCGTGTGGCCGTGGCCGGCGTAGGCCCAGTGGGCGAGGGTGAGCGTGGTTGCCTCCTCGTCGTCGGGGTCGGGCAGGCCGAGGGCGGCGCGTTGCTGGGCGGCGCGGTAGTCGGCGCGGACCTGGCGGAGAGCGCCGAGAGTGGTGGAGTAGTGGCGGGACTTGGTGGAGAAGTGGCCGCGGAAGCCGAGCATGTGGGCCCAGTCGCGCAGCTTCCGGTCCGGGTAGAGCGGGTGCAGGTCGAGGCATGCGGCGATGAGCCGGGCCGTGTGGTCGGGGACGCCGAGCAGGCCGAGAGCTTCCTTGTTGCCGATGCGGCGGTCGACGGTGCCGGTGGTCTCGGCGGCTTTGGTGGCGTACTTGGCGACGTAGGAGGCGACCGCCTGCTCGGTGATGTCCTCGCCGTCGCCGAAGGCGCGGATCGGGCGTACGTCGAGCTGTGTGCCCCATCGCAGGGTCCGGGCCGGTTGGTCCCCGGACGGGGGTACGTCGACTTCCACGCGGGCGGCAGCGGCATGGATGGCGTCGGTGAGCAGGTCGAGGGTGGCCCACGCCGGGGGCGGGTCGTCGGGGCCGGCCGGGCCGTCGAAGCGGATCACGGCATGGAAGTGCACGGCCCCGCGCTTTTGGTATTCGGCGACCTTCCCGAACGACACCCGCGACTGCTCGCGTGCGGCCTTCTGCGTGAGTCCGGCCCGCTTGGCGATCTCCCGGCGCAGGTAGATCGTGAAGTAGCGCCACAGCTCGGAGGCGTGGTTGTTCCACAGCACCGCGCCCGCGTAGTCGTAGGCGTCCGGGTCGAGCGGAGTGCCCAGCTCGGGGGCGTCCTCGGCGTGCCAGGTACCGCAGCGGCAGGGCCGGTTGCCGGGCCGGTTGTGGACCGGTCCGAAGGACGGCGCGGTCAGCGTGGCGAACACCCGCGGGTGGTCGCGGATCGTCTCCGGGGTGCCCTTGGCGGGGTCGCCGACGAGACCGGCGCGGATCAGGTGGTAGGTGTCGCCCGCGTACGTCCAGGCGCAGGCCGGGCAGCGAGAGGCGCGGCGGTTGCCGCAGGCGACGCGCAGGACCCCACCGGGCTCGGTGTCGGTGGAGTAGGAGTGCAGCACCTGTCCCGTGGCTGCGTCGCGGGTGACGGTCAGGCCGGTCAGGCGGATCGGGTCGGTGCAGCCGCCGGTACGGCGGATCTGGTCTTGGATGCGGTCGAAGCCGGGAGACCCGGCCAGCCTCAGCACGTCGGCGAGGGTGGCCGGGTCCAGGCCCGCCATCGTGGCGGTGTCGGTCACTTGATCACCGCCCCCAACGGGCGCACACGGCGGGCGGTGCCAGTGCCCTTGCAGGTCGGGCAGGTGACGCGGAGAGTGGCGCGAGAGCCGTCCGGGCGGGGGACTCCAGTGGTGATCGCGGCGGTGGCGAAGCCGTCGCAGTCGCGGCAGACACGCGTGTTCTGGGCGTGCTGGGGCATGATGAGGCTTCCCCTTCGGGTCCGTTGGATCTGGATGGGTGGAGCCGTCCGGGGCGGCGGAAGTTTGGCGACCGAGGCCGCCCCGGAGGGCGTTACTTGCTGACAGCGCGGCGCTTGGCCGCGCGGTTGATCGAGTAGGTGAGTCCGCTGGTGGCCGACAGGACCGCGACGGCGGCACCGGCCACGACCTGGGCGACGAAGGCGATGACCAGCAGCACCGCGATCGACCCGGTGACGACGACGAGCGTCAGCACGATCGGCCCGGTGTAGGAGCGGGGTGCTTCCTGCACGATCACGACACGTCGCACATCGGTGCCGGGCGGGAGCCGCCGGTAGACGTCAGCGGGGATGTGTCCGGCGCGGAGCTGGTCCTCAGGGAGCTGCATGGCGGTGCCCTCCTCTCAGATGCAGCGGTGGGTGCGGGCGGCGAGTTCGGCCGCCGAGCGGTCGCGGTGTTCGGTGGAGAAGCCGCACTCTGGGGCGGTGCAGGCGGCGGTGTGACGGGTCTGGCCACGTCCGTTGTTGAACGTGCCGACCCTCACGGGTCCGATGCGGATCACGTCGTAGAAGCGGTTCGGGCGCACCTGGTCACCTCCTTTCAGGCGAGTTGGGCGACGATCGCGCCGGCGAGGTCTTCCGGGATGCCGAGGCGAGCGCGCAGGGTGGCGGTGTCGATGTCGGTCCCGGTGCGGGTGCGGTGCTCGGTGGCGACCTTGCGTGCGTGGTCGACCAGAGCCGGGGGCACCACCGGGGCCGGGGCCGGGGCTTCCGGCAGAGCCGGGACCGGTTCGGCCGGGGCGATCTCCGGTCCCTCGTCCGCCACGTTGGGGCGGTCGATGACCGGCGCGGGATCGGCAGAAGCCGCGGGCGCGGGTGACGGTGCGAGTTCGGTGGGCTGGTGGACGAGGAGGGTTCCGCCGAGGAAGGCCAGCGCGGGCCAGCCCGCGACGAGGATGCGCAGCCAGGCCGGAACGTTGGCCAGGTCGAGGAGTCCGGCGGTCGCGACGTTCGCGCCGAGGGAGGCGACCAGGGCGATGACGAACCAGGTCCAGGCCGAGCGGTCCCGTCGGGCGCCGCGCAGTCGACGCCAGGCCGCTACCAGCAGCAGGTCTACGGAGACCGGGTAGGCCCACGCCTTCCAGCCGGACTGTCCGGCCGCTTCGGCGAGGTCGTGCAGGTGGGCGAAGGACAGGGCACCGGCGATCACGGCCTGGATGAGCACGGCATCGATGCGGATCGAGCGGAACACGTCCTCACCTCCCCTCAGTGGTCAGGACTGCGGGACGGACGGCGGTGTGGTGGGCATCGGCGGGACCGCCACGGGCGGGCGGAACGAGGCCAGGAAGGGCAGGTCCGGGGTCAGGTGGGCGTACTCCCGGCAGACGGCCGCCGCTTGCGCCGGCGTGGTCTCCGGGGTGCGGATGCGCGACCAGCCACCGGAGGTGTCACCGGCCACCGCGACACCGGGACGGTCCACCCGGATGGAGGTCGCGGACATCACCGCCTCAGGGGCGATGTCGCCCAGGCCCATCTCGGCGGTCTGCTTGTCGTTGACGCGGTGCACCACACGGCCGGTGAGCTGAGCCCGCAGCGCGGTCGCACCGCGGCCGAGGTCGGAGCCGAAGCGCTGTCCGCACACCTCCAGGTAGATCCCGACCGCGCGGGCCATCTGCCCCAGCCGCACGAGCTGCATGACGGTCCGGTCCCGCGCCGCTTCGTCCTTCTTGGAGGTGACGAAGAACAGCTCCGCCACCTCGTCGACCAGGACGACCAGCGGCACCGGCCGCAGCTTCTCGGGCAGGTCCCACAGGTCGGAGACCCCGTGCAGGGCGAGGAGATCGAACCGTTCGCTCATCTCCAGCACCAGCGCGTCTATCAGACGGCCGGCCATGTCCGGATCGGTGGCCAGCGCCGACAGGCGGGGCAGGTACCGGCTGTGCTCGACACCGCGCTTGCAGTCGATCCCCACCAGGCCGACCGGGAGCTTCGCCAGGCCCATCACCAGGTTGCGCTGGTACATGGACTTCCCCGACGAGTTCGCCCCCAGGGTCAGGGCGTGCGGCATCTTGCGGTAGTCCCGCTCGAAGACCGTGCCGTCCTCCCGCAGCGCCACCGGCACCACCAGGTCACGCGGCCGGGCCTTGCGCGGCAGACGCACCCGGCGCAGCACGTCGTAGCCCGTCATCCGCAGCTCGACATAGCCCGGCTTGGTCTCCGCCACGGTCACCGACTGCACCCCGAAGGCGTGCCGCAGCCGCTCCGAGGACGCCGCCACGTCGACCGGCTCCAGACCGGCCGGCAGCCGCAGCGTCACCCGCAGGCCCGTCGAGGTCGGGCGGATGCGGCGGACCTTCGGCGCGACGGGCCGGACCTCACGCCGGGCCAGGTTGCGGGTCATGAACGCCCGCAGCCTCGTCGGCTGCACGGTCAGCCCGCACACCTCCATCGTGGACCGGTAGGACCAGGCGAAGCGGCCCCACGTCAGCGGCAGACCCACCGTCGACCAGTACACGCGCGGAGCCCGAGCCTTGGCGTAGCCGACACCGCCGGCCCCCGCTAACGCCCCCGTGGCCTCCAGCCACAACGTCCAGTCGCTCATGGTCAGGCCGCCGGGGTGATCGCGACCGCGCGGAAGGAGATCCCGTGCCGCTTCTGGCCGTTGAACTCGTTCTCCCAGTCCCGCGCCTTGAGCCCGACGACTCGCACCGGCATGCCCGGCTGGAGCCCTTCCGGCAGGCCCGTCTCCGGGATGGTCACCTGGTAGAGGTTCCCCTCCCCCTCGTCCGAGACCAGCAGGCCCACCGTCGACAGCGGAGCCCCGGTCTCCCGGTCCATCGCCCGCTCCCCGGTCTTGGCGTTGGCCAGCTTCGGTACCGGCGCGGTCGCCACGAACACCACAGCGGTCGAAGTGTCGATCTTGAAGGACGGCATCAGTTCTCCCAGCGTTGAAGACGTGGCAGCCCAAACCGGACTGCATGACGCTCGCTGTCCTAGGACTGCGAGCCGCTGGTAGAGATAGTGCACCGCAGTCCTAGGACTGTCAACAGTCCTAGGACTATGTTTCACTAGACCTCGTTGAGAGGGGTTCGAGATGGCGTCCAAGTGGCGGGAGCTGGCGGACAAGCTGGCCGAGCAGATCAGAAGGGGTGACTACGCCCCTGGCCAGCGTTTGCCTCACATCCGAGAACTCGTCGACGCCGGCGAAGGCTCCAAGGCAACCGTGCACGCCGCCTACAAAGCACTGGAGGCCGAGGGTCTGGTCACCTCTTCACGCGGCCACGGCACTGTCGTGCGCCAGCAGGTCCCCCTCAAGCGCTTGGGCATTGCCCGCTACGACAAGGCCAAGTGGCGAGACGGCGACGAGGTCGCGTTCATCGCGGACCGCGTGGCATCGGGCCGCACCTACCGCCGGAACGAGCAGACCCAGACGGTGAGCCGTGTCGTGGCACCGCCGGAGGTCGCAGCCGCACACGGGCTGCCGGAAGGCGCGGAGGTCTACGCACGCGCCCGCCTGGTCAAAGAAGGCGACCAACCGACACACACGCTGACCAGCTACTACCGGCCCGAGCACGTGGAAGGGACGCGACTGGTCGATCCCACCCCGGGCCCCGCCGGCCGAGGCGGCGGATTCCGCGTGCTGTACGACGCGGGTTACGAGATCGACCACATGAAGGAGCAGTTGTTCGCTCGCGCCGCCACACCGGACGAGGTGAAGCAACTCCAGTTGCCGCCGGGCGAACCGGTGGTCGAACTGCATCGGACGACCTACACGGCGGACGGCACCGTCGTGGAGTTCGCCATCGGGGTGCACGCGGCATCACGCTTCGCGTGGGAGTACGACTTCAAGGTGCCCGACTCGGCAAGGGACGGAGAAGGACAGCAGTGATCTCGACGCAGGATTGGGCCGACGCCCGGCGCGTATGGGACTACCACCAGATGGGCCATGCGCCTCGGCCGTGCTCGGTGGCCATCGGACTCGGCAGTCACGACCTGGGAGTGGCTGACACCGCCGTGGACCTGTACAAGCGCGGCATGGCCCCTCTGCTCGTTTTCACCGGAGCCACGAGCCCGACGACACGGGAGCGAATGCCTCGCGGCGAAGCCGTCCACTACCGCGAGCGGGCATTGAAGCTGGAGGTTCCCAGCACGGCCATTCTCGTGGAGCCGCACGCCCGGAACACCGGGGAGAACATCCGCTTCTCCCGGCAACTGTTGGAGGGGGAGGGGGTGGCAGTCTCCTCTGTACTGCTGATCAGCAAGCCGTACGAGGAGCGGCGCGCGTACGCCACGGCACGCAAGCTTTGGCCTGAGGTCGAAGTCGTCAGCGCTTCCACGCCCATGACCCTCGCCGAGTACGTCGACTCCATCGGCGACGCCCGCTTGGTGATCGACATGCTTGTCGGCGCCCTGCAACGGCTGATGATCTATCCGGATCAGGGATTCATGATCCGCCAGCCAGTACCCGGCGACGTAGCCGAGGCATACGAGCGCCTGTGCCAAGCCGGGTACACGAGCCGACTCACGACCGCCGCGACATCTTCGACCTGACCAGCGAAACGAGAGCTGTTACAGGTTTCTCTACCTCATCAAGCCCCGGCTGCGCTCCGCTCCGCCGGGCGCGCTTCCCGGCTCCGCCGCGGGCGACGCTCCTGCCTTCGGCCCGCTCCGCCCGCGCTGCGCCGACGCGCGCCCACACGTGGATAGGGCCGAGGCCATGAAGCGATCACCGCAAAGCGCAGCGCACGGTCAGAGACGATGCCTCCGGCGGGGGATCGGCCGGCACCGGGATGGAGGGGGCGCCGTCGCCGACCGCGGGCCCGTAGGTGGCGTGCGCGGGGAGCTCCCATCCCGTCCACCGTCGACCCAGGCAAAGCCGAGCAGACGCGGCCCATGGCGTCCAGGTCGTTCGTACAGTGGCGCGCTCCACCTGGACGCCATGGACCACGCCCGCTCCACGGTGTGTGGGTCGACGGCGGACGGGATGGGAGCTGGGGAGGGTGATGGGTTGAGGTGATGGGGCAGGCCACTCTATGATGTCCGCTTTGTGGTTACATTGAAATTATGAGTGAAGTGCGGCGTACGGGTGCTGAATTCCACCACGGAGCCATCCTCGGGGTCGAGGTGTCGACCAACGGCCCTCAAGGAGGAGACGCAGGGAACGGTGGTTGGGTCGAAATCGTGCTGACAAACCTCGCGATGATGGACCTAGGAGATGAGTCGGGCAACAAGGAACGCCTTATCGTCAAGGCCGGGGGCGACATGGAGATGGCGTTGCTTGCTAGCGGACTTGAGTGGGCCGGCCAAGAGCTTCGTCGACTGACCGGGGTTGGAACCGTGGAGCCTGAGCCCCCCTCTAGCTGATCTGTCAAGGGCGCCTAGGTTTCTGACACCAACGCCTGACACCAACAGGGGCGAACAGCCGCGATTGGGGGCGGACCATGGTGGACGATCGACCGAGGCGCAGGACTGGTTGATGGGCGTTGCAGTGCCAATGTGATCGACCTGATAAGGATGAGGCCACAGGTTCAAATCCTGTTAGCCCCACCAGCGTAAAGACCCCCAGCCGGTACCGGCTGGGGGTCTTTGGCGTCCATGGCTGCGTACAGCGGCACGGCGCTCGGGGGGAGCGCTAACCGACGCTCGGGAGGGGGCGACGCGGACCACGATCGCGATGCTCAGGACGAGCACGAACCAGATCTCCGAGCCCCACCTCGCGCCCTACCTGAACACGGCCTGCCTGCTGGGGGTCGAGCGCGCCCATGGTGACGACGGCCTGATGGCCTTCGCGCTGTCGCCGGCGAACTGGGCCGTCGCGGCCGTCGACGACGTCGCCCGGCACACCGGCCGCACCGCCGAGCAGGACATCGACCGGTACGAGACGGAGATCATGGCCGCGCGGGAGCCGCGGTGGGCATGGCAAGGCGGACGCGTTCCCAGAGGGAGGCGCCCGCCTTCGGTCGGTGCGTCGGTGCTGCTGGAGGGGTATGGCGGCGTACGCGACTTCGCATTCGCCGTAACGTGCGTTGCCGACCGCAGGGCCCGGGGCCCTCAGCGCTGGAGCGGGGCCTCGGCGACCGGCGCCGACGGGGCGGAGGTCGCCGGCGAGCACTCGGCGGGTGCCGGCTCCGCGTCGTCCAGGGGGAGGTGGCGGCAGCTGGGGGACTTTCCGTGGGCTTCCGCGTGGATGCGCTGCTTCATCGTGGGGGGCAGTGACCTGGCGTGGGACCAGGACCAGGGGGACAACGTCGTCGGCGCCGTCGCGGGTGCGGTGCGTTCCCCGGCGCTGTTGCGCGTCGTCTCGGTCTGCGGTACCGCCGCGGCGGCCGTCGTCGTGACGAGTCCGAGCGCCGTGAACAGCGCGAGGAAGGCGGTGACGAGGACGTTCCACAGCTTCATGACCGTGTTCCGGGCCATGGCCCCTCACTTTCGGGTTGGGCGATTTGCGTACTTTCCTCATGATGTGTATGCGGCTCGCGAAGTGGTGGACCGACGCCCATGGCGCGTCGATGTTCCGATGAACACCACTCGGATGGCCGCAAGAGGGAGAAAAAGGCACAAAAGGCGAGAGGAGGGGTGAACCGGAGGAGAGGGGGCGGGGCGGATTGCGGACCTTCTGGGCTGCCTGGATGGTGAGTTGAGGGCCCGGCGCAGGTCACCGATCGGTATCGGTCGGTGTGTATAGTCGGGCGGCAGAGGTCCCCAACGTCAAGGAAAGACGAGGTCGCGCGGTGAAGAAGCTCCTCCTGGTCGCACTGGCCGCCATCGGCGGGCTCCTCGTGTACCGCCAGATCCAGGCGGATCGCGCCGAGCAGGATCTGTGGACGGAGGCGACCGACTCCGTGCCCACGGGTTCGTGAGTCCTGACATCCACAGACAGCCACCGATCCACTGACACCCGGTGGTGACGCCCGGTCCCGCACCGGGCGCGACAGGCCCCGGCCGCCCCTCGCGGTCGGGGTTTCGTGTGTCCGGGGCCGCGCGGCGCGGGACGGGCGGGGACGCGCTGTTGACGGGGGCGGGCGGCGGGGCAGGATGGGCGCGGGCACGGGCAGCGGAACGCCGGGACTTGCAGGGGTGGCGCGTGATGAGGCGGTGGGCGGGCGTCGTGCGTGCGGTTGCGGTGGGGGCGGTGATGTGCTCGGCGTCGGCCGCGCCGCCCGCCGCCGCCGACGAGGCGCCCGGTGCGTACGGCTTCGCCGAGGACGCCCGGACCGTCGAGGCGGGCGCCGGCACCGCGGACGCCGCCCCGCTGGAGCCCGGCACGCCGTACCGCAGCAGCCTTCCGGCCGGCGGCGCCGCGTACTACCGCCTCGACCTCGGCGCCGACTCCAGCGCCTACGTCTCGGCCACCGCCGTGCCCGCGCCGGACGCCGCCGTCGCCGCCGTCGAGGGGATCAAGGTGACCGTGCGGGACGCCGAGGGCGGGCTGTGCGACTCCGGCAGCACGACGTTCGGCAGCGGCCGAAGCCCCCACCCGATCGCCGCGTGGGCCGCGCGCGAGGCCGGGACCAGGCGGTGCCGGGCGCCGGGCGTCCACTACGTCGTCGTCGAGCGCGTCGGCGCGAACGCCCCCGCACCCGACGCCTGGGACCTCGAACTCGCCGTGACCGAGGAGCCGCCCCTCGCCTCAGCCCGGGCCGGCTCCACGCCCCCGCCCGACGACTGGGACTCGGCCACGCCCCGGCCGCCCACCGACAGCCCGCGACGGCGACCCGGCGGCACCGGCTTCTCCTCCGCCGCCCGCATCGGCGACGGCGTCTGGACCGCCGACCTGCGCCCCGGACAGACCCTCTTCTACGAGGTGCCGGTCGACTGGGGCCGGCAGCTGTACGCCACGGCCGAACTCGGCGGTGGCGGCGAGGGCTCGGGATACGTCGTCGGAGCCCTGGAACTCGCCGTCTACAACCCCGTGCGCGGATACGTCGAGGACGTGAGCGTCGGCTACGGCGGCAGGCCGCGCTCGGCCGCCCCCGCTCCCCTGCCGCCGGTCGCCCACGACAACCGCCGCTCCTTCACCGGGCGCGTGTCCGGGACGCGGTTCGCCGGCTCCTACTACCTGGCCGTGCACCTCGCCGGGCAGGTGGCCGGGACGTTCGGACAGGGGCCCTTCGCCGTGACGCTGCGCGTGCGGGTCACGGGGGAGGCCGAGGCGGGACCGGAGTACGCGGGGGAGTCCGTGCCCGAGGGGGTGTTCGAGGCCGCGGAGGACGGCGGACCGTTCGGAACCGCGGGGAGCGGCGACGACGGGGGGACGGCGGTCCGGGGCGCGGCCGGGGGCGACGACGGGGTGATGCGGATGCTCGCCGTGGGCGGCATCGGAGGCGGGACCGTGATCCTCGCCGGGCTCGGGGTGTGGACGGCCGTCGCGCGGAGGAAGGGCGCGGTTCCGCGGTAGGGGCGGGGCCGCCCTCCCACGTCCCTCGTCATACGCGCGTCAGCGCCCAGAAGCCCACGGCGTAGCAGGCCAGGGCCAGCAGGAGGAGCGGGACCGTGACCTTGGCGGGCGGGCCGGTGCGTCGGGCGGCGCGGCGGCGGTGCCGGGACGGGCGGGCGGTCGCGGGGGGCTGCGGGTCCTGGGCGGTGTACGACGCTGTGGACGAGGCCGTGGACGTGCCGGCGCGCCGGGACGCCGGCGCCGGGGGCGGCGCGGGTGCGGAGGTCGGGACCGGGGCCGGAGGTGCCGGGAGCCGAGGGGGGTACGGCGGCGGGGCGTACGTCGGCTCATGGCCGAACGCGGGGGCGGGCGCCGGAGACGGCGTGGGCCGCTGGTCCCGGGCGCCGGGCGGGGTGAACGCCGGCTGCGGAGGCGGTAAGGGGAAGCTGCCCGTGTCCGACATCGCCGGCGCACGGGACGTGCCCGCCGCCTGGGCTCCCGTGCCGCCACCAGCGCCCGCACCGGCGCCGGCACCCGCACCAGTGCCCGCACCGCCACCCGCACCAGTGCCCGCACCGCCAGCAACACCGGCGCCGGCACCCGCACCCGTCCCGGCACCGCCGCCCGTCCTCGTACCCCCCTGCCCGTCCCCGCGCGACGCCCCGGCGGCCTCCGCCCGCACCGCGCCCGAGATCAGCTCCGGCCCCCGCGGACCGAACCCGGGAGGCAGCGGACCGATCTGGTCGAAGATCTCGATCCGGTCGTCGTCCTCGGGCCCCGGCTCGGGCAGCAGCTCCACGGCCGCGGCGAGGGCCTTGCGCGCCCCCGTGGCCGTGCGGAACCGCGCCTCGGGGTCGGGCTGCAGCAGGGTCGCCACGACCTGCCACAGGGGCTCGGGGATGCCCTGGGGAGCGCCGGGCGTCCCGTGCTCCGCGAAGTACTGGATGATCGCCTTGGCGTCGGGTTTCGCGCCCTCCAGCAGATACAGCGCGACCAGGCCCACGGCGAACAGGTCGGCGGGGAAGTCGGGTTCGGCGCCCATCATCTGCTCGGGCGCGAGATAACCGGGCGTGCCCACGACGAGGTTGGTCTCGGTCAGCCGCGGCTCGCCGAACCGCATGGCGATGCCGAAGTCGGACAGGCGCAGCCGGGGCCGGCCGGTGCCGGTGGCCTCCAGGAGGACGTTGGCGGGCTTGATGTCCCGGTGGACGACGCCCTCGGCGTGCACGGCCGCCAGCCCGGACAGCAGCTGGTCGAGCAGCGTGCAGACGAAGGCGGACGGCAGGGGGCCGTAGTCGTTGACGAGGTGGACCAGTGAGCCCCCGGCGACCAGGTCCATGGTGAACAGGACCTTGTCGTCGTCGGCGGCCCAGCTGGCGGGCGCCAGGACATGCGGGTGGTCGATCCGCAGGGCCTGCTCGCGGACGAACCGCAGCAGCGAGTGCGCGTCGCTCTGCTGGAGGACCTTGGCGGCCACGTAGCGGCGGCGCCGGTGGTCCCAGGCGCGCCAGACCGCGCCGACCCCTCCGCGCCCGATCGGGTCGACCAGTTCGTACCGTCCGGCGAAGACCTCACCCATCGCTGTGCGCCGCTCCTCCCCCGCTCGGCCGTCGGCCCGGTGTGCCGTGTCCCCCCGCGGCGACCGGGCCGACGGGGGTCAGCTCTGGTGGGACTGGTAGTGGGCGACGGCGTCGGAGGTGCGGCCGGCGCCGTAGACCCGGAGGAACTCTGCCAGTTCGGGGTGGCTCGGGGCGAGGGTGTCCGCGGCCTCGATGATGTCGCCCGCGGCGGCGACCGAGCGCAGCAGCGACTGGATCTCGCGCACCACCCGCTTGACCGTGGGCGCGCCCGAACTGTTCGTCGTCTGCGTGGCGTTGCTGAGCACCGAGCCCCCCTGGGACCTCTTGATCTCCTCCATGCGGTCGGTGGCCTCGGCGGCGCTCACGCTGCCGTCCGCGACCTGCGCGGCCAGCTCCTGGAGCAGCTGCACCCGCTGGACCACGGCCGGGTTGCCGATCTTCGCGCGCTGACCGCTCATCAGCTGCGACAGCATCGGCGCCGACAGTCCCAGTACCCCCGCGAGACGAGCCTGGTTGAGTCCAAGATCGTCGATCAGCTTACGGAAGAGCGCCCCCAACGGCTCCCCGTACCAGTTCCGCTGCAGTTCCCGCGCTCTTGCGGTGGCTTCCTGCTGTGCGGCGTCCATTGCGTCTCCCCATCGCTTCCCCAGAACCGCGGTTCGCTGTAGCGAACCACGCCGAGCATCTTACGGAGAGTGGTCGTCCACGGGGACCCCCCAATCTTTTGCGAGAACCGGGCGGCGACCCGCTACTCTGGTCTGCGGCGCCGATCGGCACGCGGTTCAGCCGGCCGGCAGCTCCTCTTCCCGGGGCCTTAGCTCAGTTGGTAGAGCGCTGTCTTTGCATGGCAGATGTCAGGGGTTCGACTCCCCTAGGCTCCACCGGATCGCGACCGGCCGGACGTCCTTCCGTGGGCGTCCGGCCGTTCTTGTGCGCGGGGTCCCGGCGTCCTCGTCGACCATGACCTGTGTCACGCCCGAGGGCGGACGGACGGCGGGGGACTCGTTGCGATTGTTTGCGCAAACGGGTGTGACGGGGTGTGTGCGAAGGGCGGGGCGCTGCGGGCGCGGCGGTGGTGCGCCGGCGCGCCGGGGAGTGCGGGGCGGGTGTGAGCTGCGCGAGCGGAATGAGGGTAACCGGACCGACACGTTCCGTAGGCGAAATCTGCGCACGACCTCCACATCCGGACGTTGCAAACGGAACACGACCGCGGGGCGGGAGACCCTTGGGTCTCCCGCCCCGCGCCGTCTTTCCGGAGCGCCCGCGCGCCGTCGGGAATCAGCCGCGGTCAGCCGTGATCACGCTCGGCGGCGATCACGGCCTCCCGCCGTCCTCGGCACCCCGAGGGCCGTGAGGGCCGCTCAGCCGCGGTCCTCGCGGTCGGTCGCCTGTTCGTCGGCCTCCTTGGCCTGCACCTCGGGATCGAGCGAGGTGGCGCCGCTGCCGTCCACGGACGTCAGCCGGCCGCCCTCGGGGACCTCGGTCGCGGCGGGCGGCTCGACCAGCCAGTCGGGGTTGGCCTGCTTGTCCCACCACTTCCAGGCGGCGACGGCGCCGCCCGCGGCGAGGCCGAGCAGCACGAGGGTCTTCACGGCCTTGCCCCGCCTGGCCCGCCGCTGCTGCCTGCGGACCAGCTTCTGGATCTCCTCGGCCGAGACCTGACCGCGCAGCGCGGCCAGCGCGGCGGCACCCCGCGACGCGGCCTCGTCCTTGACGGGACCGGCGACGGCCACCGCCTGCTCGATCCTGGGCCGGGAGAACTCGGCGGCGTGAAGTGCTGCCTTACGGGCGCGGAGAGCGGCTTCCTGGGCGCGGACGGCGGCCTCCTGGGCGGCGATGTCGACCTTCGGCGGCACATGCGAACGGGCCTGCTCCAGCCGCGGGGCGACAAGGGCCGCGTACTGGACGCGGGCCTGGGACACCTTCGGCGCGAGCCGTACCCGCGCCTCCTTCGTGTAGTGCGCGGCCCGGTCCTTGGCCGTGTCGGCGTAGGGCGCCACCACTTCCGCGGCGTGCAGCACGCTGTCCTTCGCCGAGCCGGTCGCGGCGCGCACGCTGTCGATGCGGGTCACGGGTTTCCTCCTCCTCGGTGGCGTACGGTATTTCGACTTTCCACCCTTTTACGGATCATGCCTCCCGGTGTGCGGTCGGGCATGCGAAGCGGGCATCCGGGTCACGCGATCGTGCGACGACGGAGCGGGACGGACCGTGCGACGACGGAGCGGGACGGACCGTGCGACGGCGGACATGGGACGGATCGCGCGACGACGGAACGAAACGGCTCCTGCGACGACGGAACGGGACGACAGAACGAACCGGGTGAGCGTGGACAAGACGAACCTGTCGTCGACAATGCCACGGATCGTCGCCCGGCGCCCGTGCCGGGCGACGTACGGCGTGGGGCGTGCGAGGATCGGGGTGTCACAGGAAGACAACGGAAGGCAGATCGTGGCTGAGCAGCTCTACGCCACCCTGAAGACCAACAAGGGCGACATCGAGATCCGGCTCTTCCCGGACCATGCGCCCGAGACGGTCAAGAACTTCGTCGAGCTCGCCAAGGGCGAGCGGGAGTGGACGCACCCGGCCACCGGCGTGAAGGCCGCGGCCAAGCTGTACGACGGCACGGTCTTCCACCGGGTCATCAGCGGCTTCATGATCCAGGGCGGCGACCCGCTGGGCAACGGCACGGGCGGCCCCGGCTACCAGTTCAAGGACGAGTTCCACCCGGACCTGCGGTTCGACAAGCCGTACCTGCTGGCCATGGCCAACGCCGGCCCGGGCACCAACGGCTCGCAGTTCTTCATCACCGTCGCCCCGACGGCGTGGCTGAACCGCAAGCACACCATCTTCGGCGAGGTCGTCGAGGGCCCCAGCCAGAAGGTCGTGGACGCCATCGCGACGACGGACACCAACCCGCGCACCGACCGTCCGGTCAACGACGTCGTCATCGAGTCGGTCGTCGTGGAGAGCCGCCAGGGCTGATCCGCCGGACCGGTCCGGGACGGACGGCGCCGGCCGGACCGGTCCGACATCTCCCGCAGGGAACCGAACGCCCCGCTCGTCCGTAAAGATGAGCGGGGCGTTGGAGTGTCGAGGAAGACCGGGTGACGACCGAGGGGACCGCATGGACCAGGCGCACGACAGTCAGCAGGACGCCCGGAGCACCCCTGTCTGCTACCGGCACCCGGACCGTGAGACCGGCGTGCGCTGCACCCGCTGCGAGCGCCCGATCTGCCCCGAGTGCATGGTCAGCGCCTCCGTCGGCTTCCAGTGCCCGCAGTGCGTGCGGGAGGGCGCCGGCACCGGCCACGCACCGGGCGCCGCCCGCCCCCGCACCCTCGCGGGCGGCGCGGTGACGGCCGACCCGCGGCTGCTCACCAAGATCCTCATCGGTATCAACCTCGCGGTGTTCGTCGCCGTCCACGCGTCGTCGTCGCTGCTGAACGACCTGGTCCTGATCGGCGCCTGGCCGCCCGCCCCCTGGACTCCCACGGAGGGCGTCGCGGGCGGCGACTGGTACCGCCTGGTCACCTCGATGTTCACGCACGAGGAGATCTGGCACATCGCCTTCAACATGCTGAGCCTGTGGTGGCTCGGCGGACCCCTGGAGGCCGCCCTCGGCCGGGTCCGCTATCTCGCGCTCTACCTGGTCTCCGGGCTCGCCGGCAGCGCGCTGACGTATCTGCTGGCGGCGCCCTCGGCGGCCTCGCTCGGCGCCTCGGGCGCGGTCTTCGGGCTGTTCGGCGCGACCGCCGTGCTGATGCGGCGGCTCGACTACGACATGCGGCCGGTGATCGCTCTGCTGGCGATCAACCTGATCTTCACCTTCACCCCCGGTTTCAACATCGCGTGGCAGGCCCACATCGGGGGACTGGTGGCCGGAGTGGTCGTCGGCCACGCCATGGTGCACGCCCCGCGCGAGCGGCGGGCGCTGGTGCAGTACGGCGCCTGTGCCCTGGTCCTGGCGGTGGTGGCGGGCATGGTCCTGCTGCGCACGGTCCAGCTCACCTGAAGTCGGCGGCAGGGCCGCTGAAGGGGGCGCCGGGCCGCTCACCAGGCGTTGTCCACAGCGGGTGGCCGATCTTGTGCACAGTGTGCGGGAACAGCTGTGCCCCCTGCCACCGACCCGTGTTGGCGCAGGTCAGGCAGGGGGCGAACAAGCTTTCGGGCACCGGTGTGTCTGTCACACCGGCGTCAACGCTCGATTGGTTATCCACAGATGGTCTTTCTTTTTCCCCACTGTGGACAACGGTTGTGGATAACTCACTTCCACTGCGTGGAGACGCCGAACCCGGCCGCGATGAAGCCGAAGCCCACCACGATGTTCCAGTTGCCCAGCGAGTCGATCGGAAGCGAACCGTCGGTGACATAGAAGACGACGATCCAGGCAAGCCCGATCAGGAACAGGGCGAGCATGACCGGTGCGACCCAGGAGCGGCTGTTCAGCTTGATGCTGGTCGCCTGCTTCGACGGCGGCGGAGTGAAATCTGCCTTCTTGCGGATACGTGACTTCGGCACGAGGGTCTCTCCTGTCGATGCGCTGCGTGGCCGCGCAGGTAACTGGGTCGGGCTCGGGGCAGCGTACAAGGGGACACTGAGTGCTCCCCCGGGCGTCCGTTAGCGTAGTGCTTCCGTGGCGCCGAAGGAGATAAGGGTACGTTGAGCAATTCTGCCGACTCTCCCGGGACCGGATCCAGCCCTGCCCCCGGAAATGTCCGCGCCGTCCGGTTCCGGCCGGTACGGGTGCTCACCGCGGGCGTCTTCGCGCTCGCCGGGCTGCTCTTCTTCCTCAGCTTCGACACCGCCAGGGGCACCGACATCCGCACGGACGCCTCCCTGCTGCGGCTGTCCGACCTCATCCACGAGCGCAGCCGCGACAACGCCGCCCTGGACGAGTCCAACGCCGCCCTGCGCGAGGACGTGGAGTCCCTCGCCGAACGCGACGACGGCAGCAGCAGGGCGGAGGACGACCGGCTCGCCGCCCTGGAGAAGAGCGCCGGCACCCAGGAGCTGACCGGCGAGGCGATCACCGTCACCCTGGACGACGCCCCGCCCGGCGCCACAGCGAGGCTCCCCGGCTATCCCGAGCCGCAGCCCGACTACCTGGTCATCCACCAGCAGGACCTCCAGGCCGTGGTGAACGCCCTGTGGCAGGGCGGCGCCAAGGGGATCAAGGTGATGGACCAGCGGCTCATCTCCACCAGCGCCGTCCGCTGCGTGGGCAACACCCTGATCCTCCAGGGCCGCGTCTACTCGCCCCCCTACAAGATCCAGGCCGTCGGCGACCCCGGGAAGCTCAAGAAGGCGCTCTCCGCCTCCCCGGCGATCAAGAACTACATGGTCTACGTCAACGTCTACGGCCTCGGCTGGAAGGTCGAGGACGACGGCGAGGTCACCCTCCCGGGTTACTCGGGCACCGTCGACCTGCAGTACGCCGAACCCCTGGAGCAGCGCCGTTAGTCTGGTGACGTACGGCGTGTGTCTGGTGCCGTGGTGCGACGGAAGGGACGGCATGTACGGCTGGATCTGGCGGCATCTGCCGGGGAACGCGTGGGTGAAGGCCCTGCTCTCGCTCGTGCTGGTCGTGGCCGTGGTCTACATCCTGTTCCAGTACGTCTTCCCGTGGGCCGAACCGCTGCTGCCCTTCAACGATGTGACGGTGGACAACCAGTGAGCGCGCGCATTCTGGTCGTGGACAACTACGACAGCTTCGTTTTCAACCTCGTCCAGTACCTGTACCAGCTGGGCGCCGAGTGCGAGGTCGTGCGCAACGACGAGGTGTCGACCGCGCACGCCCAGGACGGCTTCGACGGCGTGCTGCTGTCGCCCGGTCCCGGCACCCCCGAGGAGGCCGGCGTCTGCGTCGAGATGGTCCGCCACTGCGCGGACACCGGCGTCCCCGTCTTCGGCGTCTGCCTCGGCATGCAGTCCATGCAGGTCGCCTACGGCGGCGTCGTCGACCGCGCCCCCGAGCTGCTGCACGGCAAGACCTCACCCGTCGAACACGAGGGCAAGGGCGTCTTCGCCGGCCTTCCCTCGCCCTTCACGGCGACCCGGTACCACTCGCTGGCCGCCGAGCCCCTGACCGTCCCGGCCGAGCTGGAGGTCACCGCCCGCACGCCGGACGGCATCGTGATGGGCCTGCGCCACCGGGAGCTGCCCGTCGAGGGCGTCCAGTTCCACCCCGAGTCGGTGCTCACCGAGCACGGCCACCGGATGCTGGCCAACTGGCTCACGGAGTGCGGCGACCACGGCGCGGTGGCGAGATCGACGGGGCTCGCCCCGGTGGTGGGCAGGGCCACGGCGTGACCGCGCTGCGCCCCGAGCGTGAGTCCGGCGCGGGCGCCCGCGACCAGGGCACCTCGTACGGGCAGCCGTACGGGGCCCCGGGCACGTTCGGGGAGCAGGACCGGCCACAGCAGCCGCACCAGTCTCCCCAGCCGCACCAGTCACCGCAGCCGCACCAGTCACCGCAGCCACACCAGTCACCGCAGCCACACGGCGCGCAGCCCCCGCCACACCGCGCACAGCCTCAGCCGCACCGGGCGCAACCGCAGTCGTACGGGACGCTCCGCGACGACGAGACGATGGCCCTGCGCGTCCCCGACCCGCCGGGCGGCCCTCAGCGGCCCTCCCAGGGCCCTGCGGGCTCCCCCGCCGACGGACCCGCGCCGGGCGGGCGAGCGGCCCGCAGAAGGGCGGCCAGGCGGCGTCACGGCCGCCGCGGCGTCACGGCCCTGCCCCCGGAACCGTCCGGCGTCGTCGAGGAGCCCCGAGCCCCCCTCTCCCGCGTCGAGGCCCGCCGCCTCGCCCGCGCCCGCAGGCCCAGCCCCGGAGTGATCGCCAGCCGGGTCATCGGCGAGGTCTTCATCACGACCGGCGTGCTGATGCTGCTGTTCGTCACCTACCAACTGTGGTGGACCAACATCCGCGCCCACGCCCAGGCGGGCAGCGAGGCCAGCCAGCTCAAGGAGGACTGGGCGAGCGGCAAGCGCAACCCGGGCGTCTTCGAGCCGGGCCAGGGCTTCGCCCTGCTGCACATCCCGCGGCTGGACGTGGTGGTCCCGATCGCCGAGGGCATCGACAGCGAGAAGGTGCTGGACCGCGGGATGGTCGGCCACTACGCCGAGGGCGCGCTGAAGACCGCGATGCCCGACGCGAGGACCGGCAACTTCGGGCTCGCCGGCCACCGCAACACGCACGGCGAGCCGTTCCGCTACATCAACCGCCTCGAACCCGGCGACCCGATCGTCGTGGAGACGCAGGACCGGTACTACGTCTACAAGATGGCGTCCATCCTCCCGGTGACCTCGCCCGGCAACATCGGCGTCCTGGATCCCGTCCCACGGGGATCGGGCTTCACCCGGCCCGGCCGCTACATCACGCTGACGACGTGCACGCCGGAGTTCACCAGCAAGTACCGGATGATCGTCTGGGGAAAGATGGCCGAGGAACGGCCGCGCAGCAAGGGAAAGCCGGATGCGCTCGTCGACTAGGGCGTCGGTCGGGGCGGATGAACGTGGCAAGGGCGGATGAACGTGGCAGCGACCACCGATCGTGAAGAGCGCGAGGACGACGCCGGGACGTCCCCGCCCGTACCGGAGCCCGGGCGGCGCCGCCCCGGCCGGCTGGCCCTGGCGGTCAGCGTCCTCGGCGAACTCCTGATCACCGCGGGCCTGGTCCTCGGCCTGTTCGTCGTCTACTCCCTGTGGTGGACGAACGTTGTTGCGGACCGCAAGGCCGACCGCGAGGGCGACCGGGTCCGCGACGGCTGGGCCCGGGACGGCGGCTCGGGACCGGCCGCGTACGACAGCAGGGACGGCATCGGCTTCCTGCACGTCCCCGCGATGACCGGCGACGAGATACTCGTCAAGAAGGGCACCTCGGCGGGCCTGCTCGACGACGGCGTCGCCGGCTACTACACCGATCCCGTCAAGGCCGTCCTCCCGACCAGCGGCAAGAAGGGCAACTTCTCCCTCGCCGCCCACCGCGACGGCCACGGCGCCAAGTTCCACAACATCCACAAGCTGGGCAAGGGCGACCCGATCGTCTTCGAGACGAAGGAGGAGTGGTACGTCTACAAGGTGTACGCCGTCCTCCCCGAGACGTCGAAGTACAACGTCGCGGTGCTCGACCCGGTCCCGAAGGAGTCGGGCCGCACGAAGGCCGGCCGCTACATCACCCTGACGACCTGCACGCCGGTCTTCACCAGCCGCCACCGTTACGTGGTCTGGGGCGAGCTGGACCGGGTGGAGAAGGTGGACGAGCGGCGGACGCCGCCGGAGGAGATCCGCTGAACGGCCGGTCCGCGACGGACGAGGGGCCCCGCCGGTGCTCACCGGTGGGGCCCCGCTCTTGTCCTGCGCTCATGTCCCGGCGCTAGTCGCCGCCGCCTCCGAAGAGGCCGCCGCCGCCGCCGTTCCCGCCGCCGCCGTTGTTGTTCCCGCCGCCGCCGAAGCCGATGGACTGCAGCGTGATCTGCGTCGCGGCCGGGTCGTCGACCTCCTGGTTCGGACCCGGGTTCTGGTTCACCACGAGGGCCGTGTCGCTCTGGTCGCTGCCGCCCGCGAACTGGATGTTCGTGAAGCCGGCCGCGGCCAGCTCGGCCTTGGCCTGGGCGACCGGCTTGTTGCGGACGTCCGGGACCTTGACCTTCTGCTTCTGCTCGAACTTGCCGACCTTGAGGGCGACCGTCGAGTTCTTGTCGACCTCGGTGCCGGCCCCCGGCGTGCTCTCCAGGACCTTGCCGTTCTGGTTCTGGTCCTCGGTCGGCACCTCGGTGCACGTGCCCGTGAGGTCGCTGGCCTCCAGCTGCTTCTGGGCCGCCTCACAGGTCTGGCCGACCACGTCCGGGACCGTGGCCTTCTCCTCGGCCTTGGCGACCGTGAGGGTGATCGTGGAGCCCTTCTCGAGCTCCTTGCCGGAGACCGGGTCCTGCTCCAGGACCGTGCCCGGGTCCTCCGACGCCTCGCGCGTCTCCGTCTTGACCACGAACTCGTAGTCGTCGCCCTCCAGCTTGGACTTGGCCTCGTCCAGCGAGAGCCCGATCACGCTGGGCACGGCGACCTTGGGAGCGCCCGTGGAGAGCACCAGGTTGATCGTGGAGCCCTTCGCCACGTTCTCGTCGGCCTTGACGTCCTGGTCGCAGACGTGGTCCTTCTGCTGGTCCTCGCAGGGCTTCGGGTCGAACGTGACCTTGAGGTCGCTGTTGACGGCCTGTGCCTCCGCGTCGCCCTTGGACAGGCCGACGAAGTTCGGAACGGGCACGTTGTCGCTGCCGACGCCGTCGCCGCCGACGACCCACCGCCCGATCAGCACCGCGCCCACCAGCACCAGCACGGCCGCCACGACCAGCAGGATCGTGGAGGTGTTGGACTTCTTCTGGCGGCGCCGGTCGGGGCGCTCGTCGTAGCCGTAACCGCCGTCGTCCGGGTTCATCGGGGGCAGCATCGTCGTGGCGCCGCCGCCCGCGTCGGCGCGCAGGGCCGTCGTCTGCTGGTCGTCGGGGTAGCCGCCGTAGCCGACCGCGCCCATCGCGGCCGTCGCGGCTACCGGCTGGCCGTCGAGGCAGGCCTCGATGTCGGCGCGCATCTCGTCGGCCGACTGGTAGCGGTAGTTCGGGTCCTTGGTCAGCGCCTTGAGGACGATGGCGTCCATCTCCGGCGTGATCTCCGGGTCGAAGACCGACGGCGGCTGGGGCTCCTCGCGGACGTGCTGGTAGGCCACCGCCACCGGGGAGTCGCCGACGAACGGGGGGCGCACGGTCAGCAGTTCGTAGAGCAGGCAGCCGGTGGAGTACAGGTCGGAACGGGCGTCCACCTGCTCGCCCTTGGCCTGCTCCGGGGAGAGGTACTGGGCGGTGCCGATGACGGCCGCGGTCTGGGTCATCGTCATCCCGGAGTCGCCCATGGCGCGGGCGATGCCGAAGTCCATCACCTTGACCTGGCCGCCGCGGGTCAGCATGACGTTGGCCGGCTTGATGTCCCGGTGCACGATGCCGTTGCGGTGGGCGTACTCCAGGCCCTGGAGGATGCCGATGGTCATCTCCATGGCCCGCTCGGGCAGCAGCTTGCGGCCGCTGTGCAGCAGCTCGCGGAGCGTGGAGCCGTCGACGTACTCCATCACGATGTACGGGATGGAGACCCCGTCGATGTAGTCCTCGCCCGTGTCGTAGACCGCCACGATCGCGGGATGGTTCAGCGAGGCGGCCGACTGGGCCTCCCGGCGGAACCGGGCCTGGAAGGACGGGTCGCGCGCGAGGTCGGCGCGCAGCGTCTTCACCGCCACCTGGCGACCGAGCCGGGTGTCATGCGCGTGATAGACCTCCGCCATGCCACCACGGCCGAGCACCGGGCCCAGCTCGTACCGGCCGCCGAGGCGACGCGGCTCTTCCATAGCTTCCTACCAGCCCTCTCCGTCGGTCCCGACCGGCACGGTGTGTGCGGTCGGAGGCTGCCCGTCCGGGCCTACCGTACCCGGCTCGCTTTGTGGGACCTGGCCAAGCCCGTCACCCGATACAGGACCGGTATCGCAACGTGCACCGATGTGAAGGCGACGTGACGGGCGTCTCACCCCTTGCTGTTGATGACCGCCTCCATCACGCTCTTCGCGATGGGGGCGGCGAGGCCGCCGCCGGAGATGTCGCCGCGGTCGGCGTTCTCGTCCTCGACCACCACGGCCACCGCCACCGGCGAACTGCCGTCGTCCAGCTTGGCGTAGGAGATGAACCAGGCGTACGGCTTCTCGCTGTTGTCGACGCCGTGCTGCGCGGTGCCGGTCTTGCCGCCGACGGTGACGCCGTCGATCCTGGCGTTGGAGCCGGTGCCCTTCTCGACGACCGTCTCCATCATCGACTGCAGGATCTGGGCGTTGTCCGAGGACAGCGGCCGGCTGAGCTCCTCCGGGTCGGTCTGCTCGATGGTGTCCACGTCGGACGCCTGGAGCTTGTCGACCATGTACGGCTTCATCAGCGTGCCGTCGTTGGCGACGGCCGAGGCGACCATGGCCATCTGCAGCGGGGTCGCCGCGGTGTTGAACTGGCCGATCGAGGACAGCGCGGTCTGCGACGGGTTCATGTCGTCGGAGAACACCGAGGCGTTGGCGCGGACCGGGGTGAACTGCTCGCTGGTGAAGCCGAACTCCTTCGCCGTCTCCAGCATCTTGTCGTTGCCGAGGTCCGCGCCGACCTTGCCGAAGACG
Organism: Streptomyces sp. NPDC006610; assembly: GCF_040611575.1. Taxonomy (NCBI): domain Bacteria; kingdom Bacillati; phylum Actinomycetota; class Actinomycetes; order Kitasatosporales; family Streptomycetaceae; genus Streptomyces; species Streptomyces sp. NPDC006610. Next base: position 66,175 of record NZ_JBEXOP010000011.1, on the reverse strand, counting down.
GTGTTGCAGGACCACTGCAGGGCGACGCGCAGGGTGGCGTTCTCGCAGGGCAGGTTGCCGTCGTTCTTCAGCTCGGTGCGGGTGCCCGTCATGACCCACGGGAGCGGGGTGTCGGTCTTCTCGTCCGCGTCCTCGTACAGGCCGTGCTCCAGGGCCGCCGCCGCGGTGACCACCTTGAACGTGGAGCCCGGCGGGTAGGTCTCGCGCAGCGCCCGGTTCAGCATCGGGTCGTCGGGGTTGTTCTTCTTCTGGAGCTTGTTCCAGGCCTTCTGGTCCTCGGCGGAGTACCCGGCGAACGTCGACGGGTCGTACGACGGGTAGGAGGCCAGGGCCAGGATCTTGCCGGTGGACGGTTCGATGGCGGCGACGGCCCCCTTGCCCCGCTGGGCCAGACCCTCGTACGCGGCCTTCTGCGCCGCGGCGTTGAGGGTGGTGACGACGTTGCCGCCCTCCTTGTCCTTGCCGGTGAGCATGTCGAGGGTGTTGCGGAAGAAGAGGCGGTCGTCGTTGCCGGTGAGGATGCCGTCCTCGATGCTCTCCAACTGGTTGGTGCCGAACGCCTGCGAGGCGTAGCCGGTGACCGGCGCCCACATCGGGCCGTTCTTGTAGGTGCGCACGTAGTCGAAGTCGCCGCTGGTGGCCCGCTTGGAGCCGGTGATCGCCTTGCCCTCGACGATGATGTTGCCGCGCGGGGTGGCATAGCGCTCGATGGCGACCCGGCGGTTCTCGGTGTCGGTGGCCAGTTCGTCCGCCTTGACGTACTGGAGATAGTTGTTGCGGATCATCAGGGTCAGGATGAGCAGTCCGCAGAAGATCGCGATCCGGCGCAGGGGCTTGTTCATGACGGTCGGACCACCTGGGTCATCTCGGCGTCGGGGTTGGGGGCGGGGGCGGGCGCCGGACGGCGCGCGGTGTCGCTGATTCTCAGCAGAATGCCGATCAGCGCCCAGTTGGCGATGACAGCGCTGCCGCCGGAGGCCAGGAACGGCATCGTCATACCGGTCAGCGGGATGAGCCCCATGACGCCGCCCGCGACCACGAAGACCTGCAGCGCGAAGGCGCCGGACAGGCCGACGGCGAGCAGCTTGCCGAACGGGTCGCGGGCCGCCAGGGCGGTGCGGATGCCGCGCTCGATGATCAGGCCGTAGAGCAGCAGCAGCGCCATCACGCCGGCCAGGCCCAGTTCCTCGCCGAAGGTGGCGAGGATGAAGTCGGAGTTGGCGGCGAACCGGATCAGGTCGGAGTGGCCCTGGCCCCAGCCGGTGCCGAGGGTGCCGCCGGAACCGAACGCCCACAGGGCCTGCATGGCCTGCTCGGAGTGGACGATGCCGTCCTGGACGCCGGCGCGGCTCAGCTCGTACTCGTGCATCGGGTCCAGCCAGGCCTGCACACGCGTCTGGATGTGCGGCTCGAAGCTGGCCACGCCGACCGCGCCGACCGCGGACATCAGCAGACCGAAGACGATCCAGCTGGTCCGCTCGGTGGCGACGTACAGCATGATGACGAACATTCCGAAGAACAGCAGCGACGTGCCGAGGTCGGTCTCGAAGACCAGGATCAGGATCGAGATCGCCCACACCACGAGGATCGGGCCGAGATCCCGGCCGCGCGGCAGGTACAGGCCCATGAAGCGGCGGCTGGCCAGCGCGAGGGCGTCCCGCTTGACCATCAGATAGCCGGCGAAGAACACCGCGAGGACGATTTTCGCGAACTCGCCGGGCTGGATGGAGAATCCGGCGACCGAGATCCAGATTTTCGCGCCGTAAAGGTCCTTGCCGAGGCCGGGCACCAGCGGCAGCAGCAGCAGGATCAGCGCGCCGACCATCGAGATGTACGTGTAGCGCTGCAGGACGCGGTGGTCCTTGAGGAAGATCAGCACCACCACGAACAGCGCGATGCCCATCGCCGTGTAGAGCAGCTGACGCGGGGCCGCGCCGCCTGCCTGGCCGATGTCCTGGAGCAGCGGCGACTGGTCCAGCCGCCAGATGGCGACCAGCCCGAGGCCGTTGAGCAGCGTGGCCAGCGGGAGCATCAGCGGGTCGGCGTACGGCGCGAACCTGCGGACCACGAGGTGGCCGACGCCGGCCAGCAGGCCGAGGCCCAGGCCGTAGCCCAGCAGTCCGGTGGGGACCTCGTCGTTGAGGGCGAGGCCCACGTTGGCGTAGGCGAAGACCGGGATGACGACCGCGAACACCAGCAGCGCCAGCTCGGTGTTGCGCCGGCTCGGCGCGCCGATGGAGCCGATGGTGGACGTGTGGTGCGTCGGCGTGTTCGTAGAACTGCTCATCGTGTGACGGGGCCTCTCACGGCTTGCCTACTGCTTACCGCACATCGAGACGACCTTCTGCTCTTCCTCCGAGAGGCTGGGCCCGGGGCTGGGAGTGGCGGTCGCGGACGGGGACTTGGACGGGTTCGGGGACGCGGACGCCGTGGGGCTAGGCGTGGCCTTGGACGCGAGGGACGTCCGGCTGGTTCCGCCGTCCTCGTCCTCGCCCGGCTTCGCGCTGTTCCGGTTCTCGGCGGCCCGTCGCTGGGCCTCCTTCTTGCACGCGGAGGCCTGGACCGACAGTTCGTCGATCTTGGCCTGGGCGTTCTTCCGGTCGCCCTCCGCGATCGTGGCCTCGACCAGCTTGCGCTGGTACGGCGGCAGGTACTTGAGTTCGATCTCGGGGTGGTCCTTCTCCACCTTCGAGAGCGACACCCAGGCGAGGTCCTGGCTGATGCCGCGGTACAGGGCGACGTGCTCGCCGTTCGTGCCGACGTAGTACTGCGTCTGCGTCCAGCGGTAGCCGCCGTACAGGCCGCCGCCGACCACGGCCAGCGCCAGCGCGCCGTACAGGGACCGCTTCAGCCACCGGCGGCCGCCGCGCTGCTTGACGAAGTCGCCCTCGTCGTACGCGCCGAAGCCGCCCGCCGGAATGAAGCCGGTGGTGTCGCCGGAGCCGGGCGGGCCGAACTCGCCGCCCCCGCCGCCGCTTTGACCGGGCACCTGGCGGCCGAGGCCCGCGGCTCGGCCGGCCGGGGTCTGCATGATGCCGTTGTCCTGCAGTTGGTTCTGGTTCTCGGCGACCGCGCCGACCACCACCGGGGTGTCGGACAGCTGCCCGGCGAGGGTGTCCCCGGTGTCCAGGTCGAGGACGTCGGCGACGATCACGGTGATGTTGTCGGGGCCGCCGCCGCGCAGCGCGAGCTGGATCAGCTCCTGCACGGTCTCCTGGGGGCCCTGGTAGCTGGCGAGGGTGTCCTCCATCGTCTGGTGCGAGACGACTCCGGACAGCCCGTCGGAGCAGATCAGATAGCGGTCGCCGGCCCGCACCTCGCGGATCGACAGGTCCGGCTCGACGTGGTCGCCGCTGCCCAGCGCGCGCATCAGCAGGGAGCGCTGCGGGTGGGTGGTGGCCTCCTCCTCGGTGATGCGGCCCTCGTCCACCAGCCGCTGCACCCAGGTGTGGTCCTGCGTGATCTGGGTCAGCACCCCGTCGCGCAGCAGATACGCGCGCGAGTCGCCGACGTGCACCAGGCCGAGGCGCCGGCCCGTCCACAGCAGGGCGGTGAGCGTGGTGCCCATGCCCTCCAGGGTCGGGTCGTCCTCGACCATCTGGCGCAACTGGTCGTTGGCCCGCTGGACCGCCGTGCCGAGCGAGGTGAGGATGTCGGAGCCGGGCACGTCGTCGTCGAGCGCGACGATGGTGGAGATCGCCTCGGAGGAGGCGACCTCGCCGGCCGCGGCGCCGCCCATGCCGTCGGCGATGGCGAGCAGGCGCGGACCGGCGTATCCGGAGTCCTCGTTGCCCTCGCGGATCATGCCCTTGTGCGAACCGGCGGCGAAGCGCAGTGACAGACTCATGCGCACCTCGCCCGTCGGCTCCGGGTACAGCCGATCGTGTCGAGCCACACTGCCCACCCTCCGGTCGGGAGCGCGCCGGGGCCCCGGGTGTGGACCGCCGCTGCGTGCTCGCTCCGCTCGCGCTCATTCATGATGCAGCACTACTTCCGCAGCTCGATGACGGTCTTGCCGATGCGGATCGGTGCTCCGAGCGGGATCGGCGTCGCGGTCGTGAGGCGGGTCCGGTCGAGGAACGTGCCGTTCGTGGACCCCAGGTCCTCGACGATCCACTGGCCGTCCCGGTCCGGGTAGATCCTGGCGTGCCGGCTGGAGGCGTAGTCGTCGTCCAGCACGATCGTGCTGTCGTGCGCGCGGCCCAGCGTGATGGTCTGGCCCTGGAGCGCGACGGTGGTGCCGGTGAGTGTGCCCTCGGTCACCACCAGTTTGGTGGGGGCGTTGCGGCGCGCCCGACCGCCGCCCGCCGGCTGCTGCTGGCGCTGCTGCGGGGGCGCCTGCCGCGCGGCCTGCTGCGGCCGGGCGGCTTCCCGTCGGGACCCGCGCTGAGTGACGCGCGTTCCGAACAGGTCGCTGCGGATGACCTGCACGGCCACGATCACGAACAGCCACAGTACGGCCAGGAAACCCAGCCGCATGACCGTGAGGGTCAGCTCTGACATTGCCCCCGGATCACCCTTCGGCTTGCCTATAGATAACGGTGGTACTGCCCACGACGATCCGCGAGCCGTCGCGGAGCGTAGCGCGGGTGGTGTGCTGCCCGTCCACCACGATGCCGTTGGTGGACCCGAGATCCTGGATCGTCGAGGGCGTTCCGGTCCGGATCTCACAGTGCCGGCGGGAGACGCCGGGGTCGTCGATCCGCACGTCGGCGTCGGTGCTGCGGCCGAGTACGAGCGTCTGGCGGGAGATCTGATGGCGGGTGCCGTTGATCTCGATCCAGTACCTGGTGCGCGCACCGGGCGCGACGGCCGGGGGGGTGTGGGGGGCGGCGGGCTGCGGATAGCCGTAGCCGCCGGGGCGCCCGCCGGGCGGGGGCGCGGCGGGCATGGGAGGAGCGCCGGCGGGCGCGCCGGGCTGAGGGTAGCCGTAGCCGCCGGGACGGCGGGCGCCGGCGGCCGGCGGTGCGGCCTCGGGGCTCTGCTGGTTGGTGGAGGAGGCCAGGGTGCGGCTGCGCACCCGGTACAGGCCGGTGTCCAGGTCGTCCGCCTTCTCCAGGTGGACCTTGATCGGTCCCATGAAGGTGTAGCGCTGCTGCCTGGCGTAGTCGCGGACCATGCCGGCCAGCTCGTCGCCGAGCTGGCCCGAGTAGGGGCTGAGCCGCTCGAAGTCGGGCGTGCTCAGCTCCACGATGAAGTCGTTGGGGACCACGGTGCGGTCGCGGTTCCAGATGGTGGCGTTGTTGTCGCACTCGCGCTGGAGCGCGCCGGCGATCTCCACGGGCTGGACCTCGGACTTGAACACCTTGGCGAAGGTGCCGTTGACCAGACCTTCGAGACGCTGCTCGAACTTCTTCAGGACTCCCATGGGGCACCTCCTCCGTCGTTGCCGTCCTGTGTACAGGTACTGCTTACTGATCGTATCCACGCGCCGGTGGATCGGCTGGTTCCCCCTGTCGGCCCCGTCGGCGGATGCCGACGACTGACGAGGTTCCCTGCCGGGCCGCCCTTCGAACTCCTGCCATGGATCGTAGAGGCGGGCGCGGTCAAGTGTCCCGCACCGGACTGTGCGCCGGGTCCGCTCCCGGGAGGCGGGCGGGGACCGGTACGAGGTTGATACGTGCCGGGGGCGCGGCGGCGACAGTCGGGGCGGCCTCCCTCCCGCGCGGGGGAAAGGGATGTGAATCCATCCCGGCCAGCGTGCTAATGTTCTGCGTGTCGGAAGGCGCAGGCCCCCCAGGGGACAGCCCGAGGACACACCCAATGCGCGGGTGGCGGAATAGGCAGACGCGCTGGATTCAGGTTCCAGTGCCCGCAAGGGCGTGGGGGTTCAACTCCCCCCTCGCGCACATCGCCGGAACGGGCGGATCGTGATTCACGATCCGCCCGTTCTGCTGTGTCCGGGGCCGGGTGTGACGAGAGTCTCAGGCCGCCGGGCGGCGGAGGTCAGCGGTGACGCCCCAGTCGCGCAGGGGCGCCGCGACGCCCAGTTCGTCGAGCAGGCCAAGGCGCGGGGTGGAAGGCGGAGGCGCGGGAGGCCGTCGACAGGTCAAGGTCCCGGGCGGATTCCGGGACGGTGACCGGCACGCCGGCGGCAGGGACTCGGGGGGCGGTCGCCGGTCCGCAGTCGGGCAGGTCGGCCCCGAACCTCATACGAGTTCTCCGTTCTGCTCGGATCCCGGGCGCGGCGTCGCGTCCGGGGCCGGATGGGACACGCCTCGCCGGCGCCGATGGCCGAGGAGGTGCAGCGCGCAGGCCACCGCGGCGACGGCCGAGGCCAGCAGCGGCAGGTGGTCCGCGGGGACGCCGGCGGACAGCCCGGCCCCGCCGAGCGCCGAGCCGGCCGAGCCGCCGAGATAGGTGGCGGAGCTGTTCAGCGCGAGGACGGCCGTGCCGCCGGACGCCCCGAGGGCCAGCAGCCGGTGCTGCTGGGGCACCACGAACGCCCAGCCGACCGCTCCCCACACCACCAGCAGCGGAAGCACGGCCGCGCCGGTCGGCAGCGGGAGCGCGGCCAGGCACAGGGACAGCGCGGCCAGCAGCACCGCCACCTGCACGCCGGGCCGGCCCGTGCGGTCCAGCAGGGGTCCGATCAGGAAGCTGCCCGCGACCCCGCCCGCGCCCCACAGCCACAGACCCGTCCGGTGTCCGGCGAACTCCGCCGCGTCGAGCACCGTCGTCAGGTACGTGTAGAGACCCAGGCTGGCCACCGCCTGGAGGAAGGCGGTGAGCACCGCGAGGGCGACCCTGCGGTCCGCCAGCTCCGCGGCCCGCGCGCGCAGCCCGGGCATCCGGGCGCCGGGCACGTCCGGCAGCAGGGCCAGGATCCCGGTCAGCGACACCACGCCCAGCCCGGTCACCAGCCACAGCGCCGCCCGCCACCCGAAGTGCCCGGACAGGAACAGTCCGGCCGGCACCCCGGCGACGGTGCCCGAACTCAGCCCGCCCAGCACCACGGACAGCGCCCGGCCGCGGCGCTCCGGTGCGGCCAGCGCCGCCGCCGCGGTCGCCGCGACCGGGACGAACACCCCGGCGGCCACCCCGGCGACACCACGCGCCACGAGCAGCGCGGGCATGGAGGGCGCCACGGCACTGGCGGCGTTGGCCAGACAGAACAGGCCCAGCGCCCCGATCAGCACCTGCCGCACGCCCAGACGTCCCAGCGCCGCGCCCGCCAGGGGTGCGAGCAACGCGTAGCAGAGCATGAAGACCGTCGCGAGCTGACCGGTCACCGAGGCCGGTTCGTGCAGGTCCCCGCCGATCGCGGGCAGCAGACCCGCCGTCACATAGGCGTCGGTCCCCACCGACAGCGCCCCGAGCCCGAGCAGCAGCACGCGCAGCACGGTGCCTCCTCCCTCGTCGCCTCACCGCACGGGTCAAGCCTCACGCGGCGAGGGCCCCGGCGGGGGCGGTTCGGCAAGTTCGGCCAGGCCGCCGAACGGGCGCGCCACCCCCGCACTCATGGCAGGTCCCCGTTCTCGGCGACGACGGTTTTCCACAGGTGTGGAGTTGTCCACAGGGTCTGACGCATTTCGGCCGGTCGCTGTACGGTCGGCACGCATTGATGTTCGGCTTGATGTTCGGCGAGTGCCGCTGGTACGGGGGGAGGCGATCGGTGTGACGGACACCGGCGCAGGGATGGCTGAGGGCGGCGTGGAGGGTGCGCGGGCGCGGGCCGCGGGCGGCGGGCAGGAGGCCGGGCACGGCCTCGTGCCGCGTCGGCTGCCGGCGGTGCCGGGCTTCGCCGAGTGGCCCTTCAAGGGGGCCCGGTCGCCGAAGGACGAGGGCAAGGCGCTGCGGGGCCGGGTGCCACGGCGCGAGCACGCCACCCTGGACCTCGACGGCTCCCGCCCGGACGCGGTGACCGCCGTCGAGGAGTCGAGCCGAGGACGCATCCCGGGGCTGGCGCCGCTGCGGATCGGGCGCATGGCGGCGTCGCCGTTCGCCTTCCTGCGCGGCTCGGCCGGCCTCATGGCCCACGACCTGGCCCGCACCCCGATGACGCGCATACGCGCCCAGATATGCGGCGACGCCCACGCGGCCAACTTCGGCCTCTACGGCGACGCCCGCGGCGGCCTGGTCATCGACCTCAACGACTTCGACGAGACGGTGAACGGCCCCTGGGAGTGGGACCTGAAGCGGCTCGCGACCTCGCTCGTTCTCGCGGGCCGGGAGACGGGCGCGGACGAGGACACCTGCCGGGCCGCGGCGCACGACACGGTGGGGGCCTACCGCCGGACCATGCGGCTGCTGGCCAGGCTGCCGGTCCTGGACGCGTGGAACGCCATCACGGACGAGGAACTCGTCTCCCACACCGACGCGCACGACCTGCTCGGCACGCTGGAGCGGGTCAGTGAGAAGGCCCGCGCCAACACCAGCGGGCGCTTCGCCGCCAAGTCGACGGAGCCCACCGAGGACGGCGGCCGGCGCTTCGTCGACGCCCCGCCGGTGCTGCGGAGCGTGCCGGACGCGGAGGCGGCGGCCGTGGCGGCGTCCCTCGCCGAGTATCTGACGACGGTCTCCGAGGACCGGCTCCCCCTGCTGGCCCGCTACGCGGTGCACGACGTCGCCTTCCGCGTCGTCGGCACCGGCAGCGTGGGCACGCGCTCCTACGTGGTGCTCCTTCTGGACCACCGGGGCGAGGCGCTGATACTCCAGGTCAAGGAGGCCCGGCCGTCCGCGCTCGTCCCCCATCTGCTGACCGCCGGCTTCGACGCGCCCCCGGCCGGGCACGAGGGCCGCCGGGTCGTCCTCGGGCAGAAGCGCATGCAGGTCGTCAGCGACATCTTGTTGGGCTGGACGACCGTCGACGGCCGGCCCTACCAGGTGCGGCAGTTCCGCAACCGCAAGGGCAGCGTCGACCCCGCCGCCCTCTCCACCGACCAGCTGGACGACTACGCCCGCATGACCGGCGCCCTCCTGGCCCGCGCCCACTCCCACAGCGCAGACCCCCGCCTGATCGCCGGCTACTGCGGCAAGAACGAGGAACTCGACGAGGCCGTGGCCGCCTTCGCCGTCGCCTACGCCGACCGCACCGAGGCCGATCACGCCGAACTGGTGGCGGCGGTCCGGGCGGGGCGGGTCGCGGCGGAGATGGGGGGCTAGTGGGGCTGGTGAGGGGCCGGTGAAGGCTGGGTGAGGGTGATTCGGGGAGAGCGAAGGACGGTGGCGGGCGGCGGGGCGGTCGGGAGGCGCCGGTCGGGAAGGGGCGGTCGGTAAGGCGACGGTCGGTAAGGGGTCGGGCTCGGGCGGGGTTCGGTTGCGACGGGGTTTGGCCGAACGTGGTTGGCTGACCGACGGGTCGGCGGCGGCTGACCGAGGCTTGGTGTCGGCTGACCGTGGCGTCGGTGGCGCTGAGGCGATCCTCGGGCGGCGGTGCGGGTGAGGGCGTGGCCTACGCTGGTCGGGTGACTACCCCGGAAGCTGAGCAGGGTGGTGTCGCCGGTGATGAGCGGGCGACGCCCGAGGACGGTGCGCCCCGGCCCGAGGAACGGCTGGAGCGGGCGGTGCGGGCGGCCGAGCAGGCGCTGATCGAGTACGAGATCGCGGTCGAGACGTTCCGTGTCGAGGTCGAGAACTTCTCCCGGCTGCACCACCAGAAGCTCGGTCCCATGTACGCCCGGCTCGAGGAGCTGGACGCGCAGATAGCGGAGGCCAGGGCCGCGAGGAGCGGCGACCCCGAGGATCTGCGGCGCGCGCAGGAACTGCGGGCCCGGGTGGTGCCGATGCCCAGCGTGGAGGAGCTGTTCCACGGCTGGATGGACGGCGACGGCCTGTTCCCGGAGGCCGCCGCGATGCTCACCGACCAGCCGGTTCGGCCCCCGCAGCGGGTTCGCCCCAGCGAGGAGGCCCGCCGCCTCTATCGCGAGCTGGCCCGCAAGGCCCACCCCGACCTGGCGCAGGAGGAGGACGAGCGCAAGCGGCGTGAGGAGTTCATCACCCGCGTGAACACCGCGTACGCCCGTGGCGACGAGGCGCTGCTGCGCGAGCTGGCCGAGGAGTGGGCGGCCGGCCCGGCGCCCCGGGAGCGCGCGCCGAGCCCGAGCGAGGAGCTGTACGCCCGCCTCGACTGGCTCTCCCGGCGCAAGGAACTGCTCACCGTCATCGCCCGCGAGCTGGAGGAGAGCGCCATCGGCTCCATGCTGCGGCTCGCTCCGGAGGACCCCGACCGCCTCCTGGAGGAGATCGCCGAGCAACTGCTGGCGGAGGTCGCGGGCCGCGAGGCCGAGCTTGCGGAGCTGACCGGCCCCGACTGACTGGTCACTGACCGGTCCCGGCCAGGCCTGAAGGGCGGCACGGGAGCGGTCGGCCCGGTCGGCCTCGTCCTCCGGTCGGGCTCGGCCGTCCGTCGGGTAGCGTCGGAGGCATGAACTTCGGAGCTGGTGTCCCCACGGTCGAGGTCACGGACCTCAAGGACGACGACTTCCTGCTGGACGTCCGCGAGAACGACGAGTGGCAGGCCGGCCATGCCGAGGGCGCGCTGCACATCCCGATCAGCGAGTTCGTCGCCCGCTACGACGAGCTGACCGAGGCTGCCCCGCAGGACGGCCGCGTCCATGTGATCTGCCGTTCGGGCGGGCGGTCGGCCCAGGTCACGATGTACCTCGTCCAGCGCGGCATCGACGCGGTGAACGTCGACGGAGGCATGCAGGTGTGGGCGGCGGCGGGCCGACCCGTCGTTACGGACCAGGGCGAACCGGGGTTCGTGCTGTAGCGCCCCCGGCGCTCGATGGTCCGGCGCCTGTCCGGCGCCCGCTGACCGTCGGCCGTTCCTGCCGTCCGCCGTTCCTGCCGTCGGCCCTTCCTGGCGCCGACCGCTCGTTCACCGGCCGGCGCGGCCGTCATCTGTCGAAGTCCAGCTCCACCCTCTCCGTCACCGGATGCGACTGGCACGCCAGCACGTATCCGGCCTCCGTCTCCTCCGTCTCGAGCGCGAAGTTGCGGTCCATGCGGACCTCGCCGGAGACCAGGAAGGCCCGGCAGGTGCCGCACACCCCGCCCTTGCAGGCGTAGGGGGCGTCGGGGCGGTTGCGCAGGACCGTCTCCAGCAGGGACTCCCCGGCCCGGACGGGCCAGGTTCCGCCGCGGCCGTCGAGCCGGGCGGTGACCGTGCTGTGTGCGGGCGCGGGAGCGGTGGTGGCTGCCGTGGACGTGCCGGTGCCTCCCGTCTCGCCCGTCTCCACATGGAAGATCTCCTCGTGGATCCGGGCACGCGGGACGCCCAGCTCGCGCAGTGCCCGCTCGCCCTCCTGGACCAGCCCGTACGGCCCGCACAGGAACCAGCCCGCCACCTCGGCCACCGGCAGCAGCGCGGGCAGCAGCCCGGTCAGCCGCTCCCGGTCGAGCCGCCCGGAGGGCAGGCCCGCCTGCTGTTCCTCGCGGGAGAGGACCGTGACCAGCTGGAACCGCTGCGGGTAGCGGTCCTTCAGGTCGGCGACCTCTTCCAGGAACATCGTCGAGGCGGCGGTGCGGTCGCTGCGTATCAGGCAGAAGCGGGCCCGGGGTTCGCGTGCCAGCAGGGTCGAGACGATGGACAGCACCGGGGTGATCCCGCTGCCGCCGACGATCGCCGCGTACAGGCCGGGCGCCGGGTCCAGGGTGAAGCGGCCCGCCGGGGTCATCACCTCCAGCTCGTCCCCGATGTTGATCTCTTTGAGCGCGTACGTCGAGAACGCGCCACCCTCCAGCAGCCGCACCCCGACCCGCAGCGTGCGCGGTCCGGCGTCCGGGGCCGGGGCGGGGGAGCAGATCGAGTAGGTGCGCCGGACCTCCCTGCCGTCGATCTCCCGGCGCAGCGCGAGGTGCTGGCCGGGAGAGAAGCGGTACTGCTCGCGCAGTTCCTCGGGGACGGTGAGGGTGAGGGCGACGGAGTCGTCGGTGAGCCGGTCGACCGCGGCCACCGGGAGCGGGTGGAAGCGGGCCATCACAACTCCTTGAAGTGGTCGAACGGTTCACGGCAGGACAGGCACCGCCGCAGCGCCTTGCAGGCGGTGGAGGAGAAGCGGCTGAGCAGCTCCGTGTCGGCGGCCCCGCAGTGCGGGCAGCGGACCGGCTCGGGCTCCGGGGCGGGCGCGGGGGCCGTGCCCGTGCGGGGGGCGGCGCCCGCGTCCGTGCGGGTGCGGCCCAGTGTCACCGGTACCGGTCCCGAGGCGGTGCGCACGCGGGGCGGGGCTATGCCGAACTCGAGGAGCTTGCGCCGGCCCTCGGGGCTGATGTCGTCCGTCGACCAGGCGGGCGAGAGCACGGTGCGGACCGTGACCTCACGCACCCCGTGCTCGTGCAGCGCGCGCTCTATGTCCACGGACATGGCCTCGATGGCGGGGCAGCCGGTGTAGGTCGGGGTGAGGTCGACCTCGACGGCGTCCGTGCCGCGCAGCCGCACCGCACGGACCACGCCCAGCTCGCGCAGGGTGAGTACGGGCAGTTCGGGGTCGGGCACCGAGCCGGCGACCTCCAGCAGCTCCGCCTCCAGGGCGGTGGCCGTCACCACGACGCCCCCGGATGGCTGCGGTGCAGGTGCTGCATCTCGGCGAGCATCCGCCCGAACGACTCGGTGTGCAGGCCCTGCCGGCCCGCGCCCGCCGTCCACGCGCCCGACTGCGGACCTTCGGGAAGCTCCAGCGTGGCACGGCGCAGGACGGCGCCGACCGACGCCAGCCAGTCCGCCTTGAGCGCCTCGCCGTCCACGTCCAGGCCCTCCACCGGCTGGAACATCTCGCCGGTGAATCGCCACAGCGCCTCGCACGCACGGTGCATCCGCTCATGGCTCAGCTGCGTGCCGTCGCCGAGCCGCAGCGTCCACTGCTCGGCGTGGTCGCGGTGGTAGGCGACCTCCTTGACGGCCTTGGCGGCCAGGGGCGCGAAGGGGCCGTCCCCGCCGGCCAGCCGGTCGTAGAGGAGGTGCTGGTAAGTGGAGAAGTACAGCTGGCGGGCGATGGTGTGGGCGAAGTCGCCGTTCGGCTGCTCCACCAGCTGGAGGTTGCAAAAGGCCCGCTCCTCGCGCAGGTAGGCCAGCTCGTCCTCGTCGCCGACCAGCGACAGCAGGACCCGGGCCTGGCCGAGCAGGTCCAGGGCGATGTTGGCGAGGGCGACCTCCTCCTCCAGCACGGGCGCCTGTCCGGCCCACTCCCCCAGGCGGTGGGAGAGCACCAGGGCGTCGTCGCCGAGGGCGAGGGCGGCCGTCGTGGGGACGGTGTCCTTGGCGGGCGTCGTGGTCACAGGTGCTGCACCCCCTCCGGGATGTCGTAGAACGTGGGATGGCGGTAGGGCTTGTCGGCGGCCGGGTCGAAGAAGGGGTCCTTCTCGTCGGGCGAGGAGGCCGTGATCGCGGCGGACGGGACGACCCAGAGGGATACGCCCTCGCCGCGCCGGGTGTACAGGTCGCGCGCGTTGCGCAGGGCCAGCTCGGCGTCCGGGGCGTGCAGGCTGCCCGCGTGGGTGTGGGACAGCCCGCGCCGGGAGCGGACGAAGACCTCCCACAGCGGCCAGTCGGTCGTGCTGCTCATGCGCGTGCCCCTTCGTGCTCGCCGGTGTGTTTGGCCGCGTACGCCGCGGCGGCCTCGCGGACCCACGCGCCGTCCTCGTGCGCCTGCCTGCGCCGGGACAGCCGCTGCTCGTTGCACGGGCCGTTGCCCTTGAGGACCTCCCAGAACTCGGTCCAGTCGATCGGACCGAAGTCGTAGTGCCCGCGCTCCTCGTTCCACTTCAGGTCGGGGTCCGGGAGGGTCAGGCCCAGGGACTCGGCCTGGGGGACGCAGATGTCGACGAAACGCTGGCGCAGCTCGTCGTTGGAGTGCCGCTTGATCTTCCAGGCCATCGACTGCGCGGAGTGCTGGGACTCGGCGTCGGGCGGCCCGAACATCATCAGGGACGGCCACCACCAGCGGTCCACGGCGTCCTGCGCCATCGCGTGCTGCTCGGGGGTGCCGCGGCTGAGCGCCAGCAGCAGCTCGTACCCCTGGCGCTGGTGGAAGGACTCCTCCTTGCAGATGCGCACCATCGCCCGCGCGTACGGACCGTAGGAGCAGCGGCACAGCGGCACCTGGTTGGTGATGGCGGCGCCGTCCACCAGCCAGCCGATCGCGCCGACGTCGGCCCAGGTCAGCGTGGGGTAGTTGAAGATCGAGGAGTACTTCTGGCGGCCGGAGTGGAGCTTGTCGAGCAGTTCGTCCCGGCTGGTGCCGAGCGTCTCGGCGGCGCTGTAGAGATACAGGCCGTGGCCCGCCTCGTCCTGAACCTTGGCCATGAGGATGGCCTTGCGGCGCAGTGAGGGGGCGCGGGTGATCCAGTTGGCCTCCGGCTGCATGCCGATGATCTCGGAGTGGGCGTGCTGGGCGATCTGACGGACGAGGGTCGCTCGGTAGGCGTCGGGCATCCAGTCACGGGGCTCGATGCGCTCGTCGGCGGCCACGGCGGCGTCGAAGGCGCGCTGGTGGGCGGCGATGGCGGCGGTGTCGTCGGTGGCTGTGGCGTCGTGGACGCCGACCGTCGCTGTGCGGTCCGTTGGGTGCGCGGCTGCTGTCGCCATGGGGTCCCCTCGCCTCGGCAGTGCCCGGAACAGTCTCCCGACCGATCGTTCGGTTCGTGCGATTCCATGGTCGGCCGAGCGCCGTAAGGTGTCAACCGCTGTGGACAACTCACGGGGCGGGCTGTGGAGAGGGCTGTGCCGGGCGGGGCGGGGCTGAGTACCGTTCGCCTGCGAGGGGCCGCCCGCGGGGCCGCCCACGAGGGGTGCTTGCGAAGGCCGCCTGCGAAGGGGCCGGGCCGCCGGGCGGCGGACGACTGACCGGAAAACGGGAAACGGGGCGTGATGGACGCGCAGGGCGCGAGGGAAACGGACGACGCCGCGGCGGGCGCTGCCGCCGCTCCGCCGGGCCGGGAGCCGGAGAGGGAGCCGCAGGGGGACCCGCGGCGGACCACGGGCGGAGCACGGGCCGGCGGCCTCGGCGATCCCCCGACGACGCCCGGGCCCGGGGCCCCGCCGAAGGCCGGGGCGCCCGCGGATTCGACGGTCGAGCCGGCGGCCGAGCCGGCGTCGGGCGACCCCCGCTCGGGCATAGCCGCCCTGTCCCCGCGCTACCAGGTCGGCGTCGCGCTCGCCCTCGCCGTCGTCGCGATCACCGTCTGCGTCCACCTCGGGATGGTGTTCCTGCACGTCGCGCCGTCGAACACGGTCACCAAGAAGCACGGCCAAGTCGTCCAGGACTGGGTCTATCCGGAGTTCGAGCAGAACTGGAAACTGTTCGCGCCCAACCCGCTCCAGCAGAACATCGCCGTTCAGGTGCGCGCCCAGACACGCGGCGCGGACGGCTCCTCGCGCGTCACCGGCTGGTACGACCTGTCGGCGCAGGACGGCCGGGCCATCGACGGCAACCTGCTGCCGAGCCACACCCAGCAGAACGAGCTGCGCCGCGCCTGGGACTTCTTCGCCGCCACGCACGACGGCGACAACCGCGCCACCGGCACGCGCGGGACGCTCAGCGAGTCGTACCTGCGCCGCATCGCCGTGCTGCGTCTCGACCGGGCGGAGGCCGCCGGGCCGGGCGGCACCATCGAGCTGGTGCAGCTCAGGGCCCGCACGACCAACGTCCGGCCGCCCGGGTGGAGCGGCGAGCGGGTCTCGCTGAAGCCCGTCGACCGGGTGCTGCCCTGGTGGTCCGTGCCGGCGGCCGAGGCCACGGGAGGCACCGACGAGGCCGCGGGGGGCAACCGATGAACCGCTGGGTCATGGCCGTCTCGCGCGGCATCGCCCGGGTCACCGAGTCCGCCCTCGGCCCCTACCAGACCGCCGTGATCCGCATCGGGTTCGCCGGCACCTGGCTGCTGTTCCTGCTGCGCGAGCTTCCCCACCGGCACGAGATGTACGGCCCCGACGGGCCGTGGTCCTGGGGCCTGGCCGAGCAGCTGATCTCGATGAACGGGGCGTTCACCGTCCTGATGTGGTCGGACTCGAAGGTGTGGTTCGAGGCCGTCTACCTGCTCGCCGTGGCGGCGAGCCTGCTGCTGGCGCTGGGCTGGCGCACCCGGACGACGTCCGTCCTGTTCATGGTCGGCGTGCTGTCGCTGCAGAACCGCAGCGTCTTCATGGGCGACGGCGGGGACAACGTCCTGCACCTGATGGCCATCTACCTGGTGTTCACGCGGTGCGGGCAGGTGTGGTCGCTGGACGCGCGGCGCGCCCGGCGCGAGGCGGCGGCACGCGCGCGGGGGGAGCGGGTCGCCGACCGGACCGGGCCGCTGCTGTGGGCCGTGCTGGGTGTGGCCCTGGCCGTGGTGACCGGGACCGGGCGGATGGAGTCGGGCTGGCTGGTGCCGGCGCTGCTGTGGGGGGTCTGGGCGGCTCAGGGCCTGTGGTGGGCCGTCGGGCGCCGCTCGCGGAGCGCCGAGCCCCGCATCCTGCTCGACGTGATCGCCAACGTGCTGCACAACGGCGCCCTGTTCGTGATCATGGCCGAGGCGTGCCTGATCTACGCCACGGCCGGCTGGTACAAGATCCAGGGCTCGCGCTGGCAGGACGGCACCGCCGTCTACTACCCGCTGCACCTCGACTACTTCTCGCCCTGGCCGGCGCTCGCCGATCTGCTGTCCGCGAGCGGGCTCATGGTGATGGTGGTGACGTACGGGACCGTGCTGGTGCAGGTCGCCTTCCCGTTCACGCTGTTCCACCGGCGGGTGAAGAACGTCCTGCTGGCCGTCATGATCACCGAGCACGCGGTGATCGCGGTGGTGCTCGGACTGCCGTTCTTCTCGCTGGCGATGATCGCGGCGGACGCGGTGTTCCTGCCGACGCCGTTCCTGCGCCGCATCGGCGGCTGGGCGGCACGCGCGCGTGAGCGGGCGTTCCGGCGCGGCTCCGGCTCCGGCTCCGTCCCCGAATCGGTGCCGGAACGGCGGAAGCCGGACGACGCCGAGCGGCCCGGAGAGGCCCGCGTAGGCTTCACGGCATGACCGACCCCGTCAGCGACTGGCACCGGCTCGCCGGCGCCTGCGTCCTCCTCGACGGCTTCCACGCCCTCAAGCACGCCCTGCGCTTCGGGGCCGAGGTGCCGGTCGCGGTGGCCGCCGACCGGGACGCCGCGCTGGCCCTCGCCGACGAGCTGGCGCCGGACGTACGGGAGACGCTGGCCGCGCTGCTCACGCCGGTGCCGGAGCCGACGTACGCCTCGCTCGTGCCGCGTCCGCATCCCACCGGGGTGGCCGCGCTGGCCGTACGGCCCTCCCGCGAGGCGGGACTGCGGACGCTGGCCCGGTCGCCGCGGACGGCGCCGGTCGTCGTCCTCGACAACCCGCGCAACCTCGGCAACGCCGGGGCCGTGATCAGGCTGGCCGCCGGATTCGGGGCGACCGGGGTGGTCACCACCGGCACGCTCGACCCCTGGCACCCCACGGTCGTGCGCGGCGGCGCCGGGCTGCACTTCGCGACGGTGGTGGAGCGCCTGCCCGACGAGGCGCTGCCGCCCGGCCCCGTCTACGCCCTCGACCCGGAGGGCGAGGACATCCGCGCCCTGCAGCTCCCCGACGACGCCCTGCTGGCCTTCGGCTCGGAACGCACCGGTCTCTCCACCGCGCTGCGCGCCCGGGCCGACCACCTGGTGTCGCTTCCGATGCGCCCACAGGTGTCCAGCTACAACCTCGCCACGAGCGTGGCGATGACCCTGTACCACTGGAGCGCGTCGGGCGTCCGCGGGCTCGACGGCTGAAGGCCGCCGGACCCGTCGGCCGCCGGCTGGGCGGCCGGAGCGGGACCGGCGGCCGGGAGCGGGCGCGGTGTGCGCTCGCCCCCTCGCCCGTGTCAGGACTCGCGCCTGACCTCCACCACCCGGAAGCGGTTCGCCACGAACGCGCCGTCGCACAGGGCCGCGTTCGCCGCCGGGTTGCCGCCCGAGCCGTGGAAGTCGGAGAACGCCGCCGTCTGGTTGACGTAGACGCCGCCCGTGAGGTTGAGGGAGAGCTGGGCGGCCTCCTCCAGGCAGACCTCCTCGATGTCCCGCGCGACCTGCTCGTCGGTCGTGTACGCGCCGACCGTCATCGCGCCCTTCTCGCGCACCGTGCGCCGCAGCAGCTCCAGCGCGTCGGCGGTGGAGTCGACGGCGACGGCGAAGGAGACGGGGCCGAAGCACTCGCTCATGTAGGCGGCCTCGGCGTCGGGCTTGGCGCCGTCCAGCTTGACGACGACGGGCGAGCGCACCACCGCGCCCGGGAAGTCCGGGTTGGTGATCTCCCGTGAGGCGAGGGCGACCTCGCCCAGGCCGGCGGCGGCCTCCAGGCGGGCCTTCACGTCCGGATTGACGATCGCGCCGAGGAGGGCGTTCGCGCGCGCGTCGTCGCCGAGCAGGCCGTCGACCGCCTTGGCGAGGTCGGCGACCACCTCGTCGTAGGACTTGTGGCCCTGGTCGGTGCCGATGCCGTCGCGCGGGATGAGCAGGTTCTGCGGGGTGGTGCACATCTGGCCGCTGTAAAGGGACAGCGAGAACGCCAGGTTGGAGAGCATCCCCCGGTAGTCGGCGGTGGAGTCGACGACGATCGTGTTGACGCCGGCCTTCTCGGTGTAGACCTGCGCCTGGCGGGCGTTGGCCTCCAGCCATTCGCCGAACGCCGTGGACCCGGTGTAGTCGACGATCCGGATCGCCGGGTGGGTGGCGAGCGTCTTGGCGATGCCCTCGCCGGGGCGCTCCGCGGCCAGCGCGACGAGGTTCGGGTCGAAGCCCGCCTCGGCGAGCACCTGCCGCGCGACCCGCACGGTCAGCGCCAGCGGCAGCACCGCGCGCGGGTGGGGCTTGACCAGGACCGCGTTGCCGGTGGCCAGGGAGGCGAACAGGCCCGGATAGCCGTTCCACGTCGGGAAGGTGTTGCAGCCGATGAGCAGCGCGATCCCGCGCGGGACCGGGACGAACCGCTTGGTCAGCGTCAGCGGGTCCCGCTTGCCCTGCGGCTTGGTCCACTCGGCGGTCCCGGGCGTGCGGACCTGCTCGGCGTACGCATAAGCCACCGCCTCCAGGCCGCGGTCCTGCGCGTGCGGGCCGCCCGCCTGGAACGCCATCACGAACGCCTGCCCGGAGGTGTGCATGACCGCGTGGGCGAACTCGTGCGTCCGGTCGGAGATCCGCTTGAGGATCTCCAGGCACACCATCGCGCGCAGCTCCGCGCCCGCGTCCCGCCAGGCCCGCTGGCCGGCCTTCATGGCGGGCAGCAGGACCTCCGGGTCGGCGTGCGGATAGGTGACGCCCAGTTCGATCCCGTACGGCGAGACCTCGCCGCCCACCCAGTCGTCCGTGCCGGGCTGGCCCAGGTCGAGGCGGGTGCCGAGCAGGGCGTCGAAGGCGGCCTTGCCCGCCGCCGCGTCCAGGCTGCCGTTCTCCCCGTAGGCCTTGGGGTGCTCGGGATGCGGCGACCAGTACGCGCGCGTGCGGATCACTTCCAGCGCCTGGTCGAGGGTGGGCCGGTGCTGGGCGATCAGCGTGTGCGCGGTGAGTTCGGCGGGCATGCGGGACCAACTCCTCGTCTCGGGAGCTCTTCGTCGAGCTCGTGACCTGGGCACAGAGAGGGGCGGAGTGACGGAGTGACGGGTGGAGAGATGGGCGAGAAGGTGCGGACACGGTTAGAGTAACCGAACGATCGGTCGGGACAAGGGGGTCCGCCGCATCTGTGGACAACCCCGTGCGGGAGGATCGCGCACATGACAGCACTCGACCTCAGCAGCCCCATGGCGGTCGTCGGCACCGGCACCATGGGCCAGGGCATCGCCCAGGTGGCGCTGGTCGCGGGCCACCCCGTACGGCTGTACGACGCCGCCCCGGGCCGCGCCGCGGAAGCGGCCGCCGCGATCGGCGCCCGGCTCGACCGGCTCGTCGAGAAGGACCGCCTCACCGGCGCCGAACGCGACGCCGCCAAGACCAGGCTCCGGCCCGCCGAGAGCCTCGCGGAGCTGGCGGACTGCGCCCTGGTCGTCGAGGCCGTCCTGGAGCGCCTGGAGGTCAAGCAGGAGCTGTTCCGGGCGCTGGAGGACGTCGTGAGCGACGACTGTCTGCTGGCCACCAACACCTCCTCCCTGTCGGTCACCGCGATCGGCGGCGCCCTGCGCGCCCCGGGCCGCCTGGTCGGCCTGCACTTCTTCAACCCGGCGCCGCTGCTCCCGCTGGTCGAGGTGGTCTCCGGCTTCGCCACCGACGTCACGTCGGCCACGCGCGCGTACGAGACGGCACGCGCCTGGGGCAAGACGCCGGTCGCCTGCGCCGACACCCCCGGCTTCATCGTCAACCGCATCGCCCGGCCCTTCTACGCCGAGGCCTTCGCGGTCTACGAGGCGCAGGGCGCCGACCCCGCC
Organism: Streptomyces sp. NPDC006610; assembly: GCF_040611575.1. Classification (NCBI taxonomy): domain Bacteria; kingdom Bacillati; phylum Actinomycetota; class Actinomycetes; order Kitasatosporales; family Streptomycetaceae; genus Streptomyces; species Streptomyces sp. NPDC006610. The sequence continues at coordinate 45,852 of NZ_JBEXOP010000011.1, read as the reverse complement.
ACCATCGACGCGGTCCTGCGGGAGTCCGGCGGCTTCCGGATGGGCGCCTTCGAGCTGACCGACCTCATCGGGCAGGACGTCAACGAGTCCGTGACGCACTCCGTGTGGGAGTCGTTCTTCCGGGACGTGCGCTTCGCCCCCTCGCTCGCCCAGCGCCGCCTGGTGGAGTCCGGCCGGCTCGGCCGCAAGACCGGGCACGGCTGGTACGACCACCGCGAGGACGCCGAGCGCCCCGAGCCGCACACCGCCGAGCGGGCCGCCCCGCCCGCCCACGTCGTCGCCGAGGGCGACCTCGGGCCGGCCGGGGAACTCCTCGCGCTGATCCGCGAGGCCGGGATCGAGGTCCGTGAGGAGGACGAGGACCACGGCACGCGCCTGGTGCTGCCGAGCGGCGGCCAGCTGGTGCTCGCCGACGGGCAGACGTCCGTGGAGTTCCGCGACGTCGTCTACTTCGACCTCGCCCTGGACTACCGCCGCGCCACCCGGATCGCCCTCTCCGCCTCCCAGGACACCTCCGCGCAGACCCTCGCCGAGGCCACCGGCCTCTTCCAGGCGCTCGGCAAGAAGGTCAGCGTCATCGGCGACGTGCCCGGCATGATCGTCGCCCGCACGGTCGCCCGGATCGTCGACCTCGCGCACGACGCCGTCGCCAAGGGCGTCGCCACCGAGGAGGACATCGACACCGCCATGCGCCTGGGCGTCAACTACCCCCTCGGCCCCTTCGAGTGGAGCCGCCGCCTCGGCCGCGGCTGGGCGTACTCCCTCCTGGACGACCTGCACCTGCGCGACCCCTCCGGGCGCTACGCGCCGTCCCTGGCGCTCTACCGCCACGCCCACGCCTCCGAGAAGCGGGAGGGCGGCGCCTGATGACCACGGCCAGGCGGGACACGTACACCCCGGAGACGCTGCTCTCGGTCGCCGTCCAGGTCTTCAACGAGCGCGGCTACGACGGCACCTCCATGGAGCACCTGTCCAAGGCGGCCGGCATCTCCAAGTCGTCCATCTACCACCACGTCACGGGCAAGGAGGAGCTGCTGCGGCGGGCCGTCAGCCGGGCCCTGGACGGTCTCTTCGGAATCCTGGACGAGGAGCACGCGCGCGCGGGGCGCGCCGTGGACCGGCTCGAGCACGTCGTGCGGCGCACGGTGGAGGTGCTCATCGCGGAGCTGCCGTACGTGACGCTGCTGCTGCGGGTGCGCGGCAACACGGACACCGAGCGGTGGGCCCTGGAGCGGCGCCGCGACTTCGACCACCGGGTGGCCGAGCTGCTGAGGGCGGCCGTCGCGGAGGGCGACGTGCGCGGCGACGTGGAGGAACGGCTGGCGACCCGGCTGCTCTTCGGCATGATCAACTCGATCGTGGAGTGGTACCGGCCCGACGGCCGGGGCATGGCCGAGCGCGAGGTGGTCGACGCGGTGGTCCGGCTGGCCTTCGCCGGCCTGCGCGCGGGCTGAGCAGCCGCCGGGCGTCAGCCCTGGGGCTCCAGGTCCTCCTCCTCGAACACCAGCAGGGTGCGGGTGCTGAGGACCTCCGGCATCGCCTGGAGCCGGGTGAGGACCAGTTCGCGCAGGGCGCGGTTGTCCGGGGTGTGCACCAGCAGCAGCACGTCGAAGTCGCCGCCCACCAGGGCGATGTGCGAGGCCCCGGGCAGCTGCCGGAGCTGTTCGCGCACCGTGCGCCAGGAGTTCTGGACGATCTTCAGGGTGATGTACGCCGAGGTGCCGTGGCCCGCGCGCTCATGGTCGACGCGGGCCCCGAAGCCGCGGATGACGCCGTCCTCGACCAGGCGGTTGATGCGCGCGTAGGCGTTCGCGCGCGAGACGTGGACCCGCTCGGCGACGGACCGTATCGACGCGCGGCCGTCCGCCTGGAGCATCCGCAGGATGTCCTGGTCGATGGCGTCGAGGGGACGCGGGGGCTGCGACGGGCCGCCGGGCTCCGGGCCGTCGGCCATTTGTTCAGATGCCATGTCCCCCCGCCTCGCCTCTGTGGACGTCCTGCGTCCATCACAGGCTGTGGAGAACCGTTTGTCCACAGCCTCGGGGGCCCTGTAGCCAAAATGTGCCGACGACCGAACAATCGGTTGGTGAGGCGCATCACACATGCCGCGCCTCCCTTCGCCGCCCCCACAAGGAGGTGCCGTCATGACGGTCATGGAGCAGCGTGGCGCGTATCGGCCGTCGCCGCCGCCCGCCTGGCAGCCCCGCACCGACCCCGCGCCGCTGCTGCCCGACCCGGCTCCGTACCGCGTCCTCGGCACCGAGGCCGCCGCGCAGGCCGACCCGGCGCTGCTGCGCCTGCTCTACGCCCACCTGGTGCGCGGCCGCCGCTACAACGCGCAGGCCACCGCCCTCACCAAGCAGGGCCGGCTCGCCGTCTACCCCTCCAGCACCGGCCAGGAGGCCTGCGAGGTCGCCGCCGCGCTCGTCCTGGAGGACCGTGACTGGCTCTTCCCCAGCTACCGCGACACGCTCGCCGCCATCGCCCGCGGCGTGGACCCGGTCGAGGCGCTCACCCTGCTGCGCGGCGACTGGCACACCGGCTACGACCCCTACGAGCACCGCGTGGCACCGCTCAGCACGCCGCTGGCGACGCAGCTCCCGCACGCCGTGGGCCTCGCGCACGCAGCCCGGCTCAAGGGCGACGACGTGGTCGCGCTCGCCATGGTCGGCGACGGCGGCACCAGCGAGGGCGACTTCCACGAGGCGCTGAACTTCGCCGCCGTCTGGCAGGCTCCCGTGGTCTTCCTGGTGCAGAACAACGGCTTCGCGATCTCCGTCCCGCTCGCCAAGCAGACCGCCGCGCCCTCCCTGGCCCACAAGGCCGTCGGGTACGGCATGCCGGGGCGGCTGGTCGACGGCAACGACGCCGCGGCCGTGCACGAGGTGCTCTCCGACGCCGTACGCCGGGCGCGCGCGGGCGGCGGTCCGACCCTCGTGGAGGCGGTGACGTACCGCGTCGACGCGCACACCAACGCCGACGACGCCACCCGCTACCGCGACAACGCCGAAACGGACCTCTGGCGGGAGCACGATCCGATCCTGCTGCTGGAGCGGGAGCTGACCGCGCGCGGATGGCTCGACGACGCCGCCATGACGGCCGCCCGCGAGGACGCCGAGGCCCTCGCCGCCGACCTGCGCGCCCGCATGAACGAGGACGCCGAGCTGGACCCGATGGACCTGTTCGCCCACGTCTACGCCGAGCCCACCCCGCAGCTGCGCGAGCAGCGGGCCCAGCTGCTGGCCGAGATCGAGGCCGGCCAGGAAGGGGAACCCCGATGACCACGGTCGCCGTGAAGCCCGCCACCATGGCGCAGGCCCTCACGCGCGCCATGCGCGACGCCATGGCCGCCGATCCCGCGGTGCACGTCCTCGGCGAGGACGTCGGCACGCTCGGCGGCGTCTTCCGCGTCACGGACGGGCTCGCCGAGGAGTTCGGCGAGCACCGCTGCACGGACACCCCGCTCGCCGAGGCCGGCATCCTCGGCACGGCCGTCGGCATGGCGATGTACGGGCTGCGGCCGGTCGTGGAGATGCAGTTCGACGCCTTCGCCTACCCGGCCTTCGAGCAGCTCGTCTCGCACGTCGCGAAGATGCGCAACCGCACCCGCGGCGCCATGCCGCTGCCCCTGACCATCCGCGTGCCCTACGGCGGCGGCATCGGCGGCGTCGAGCACCACAGCGACTCCTCCGAGGCGTACTACATGGCCACCCCCGGGCTCCACGTCGTGACGCCCGCGACCGTCGCCGACGCCTACGGCCTGCTGCGCGCGGCCATCGCCTCCGACGACCCGGTCGTCTTCCTGGAGCCCAAGCGGCTGTACTGGTCCAAGGCCGCCTGGAACCCGCAGGACCCGCAGCACGTTGAACCCATCGGCCGCGCGGTGGTGCGGCGCTCCGGCCGGAGCGCCACGCTCATCACGTACGGGCCGTCGGTGCCCGTCTGCCTCGAAGCCGCCGAGGCGGCACGGGCCGAGGGGTGGGACCTCGAAGTGGTCGATCTGCGCTCCCTGGTGCCGTTCGACGACGAGACGGTCTGCGCCTCGGTGCGGCGGACCGGGCGGGCGGTCGTCGTGCACGAGTCGGGCGGGTTCGGCGGACCGGGAGGGGAGATCGCGGCCCGGGTCACGGAGCGCTGCTTCCACCACCTGGAGGCGCCGGTGCTGCGCGTGGCCGGGTTCGACATCCCTTATCCGCCGCCGATGCTGGAGAGGCATCACCTGCCCGGCGTGGACCGGATCCTGGACGCGGTGGCGCGTCTGCAATGGGAGGCCGAGAGCTGATGGCACAGGTGCTGGAGTTCAAACTCCCCGACCTCGGCGAGGGGCTGACCGAGGCGGAGATCGTGCGCTGGCTGGTGGAGGTGGGCGACGTGGTCGCCGTCGACCAGCCGGTGGTCGAGGTGGAGACGGCCAAGGCGATGGTGGAGGTGCCCTGCCCCTACGGCGGTGTGGTCACCGCCCGCTACGGCGAGGAGGGCACGGAACTGCCCGTGGGGGCGCCGCTGCTGACGGTCGCGGTGGGCGCGTCCGCCTCCGACGCGCCGCACACCGACGCGTCCGCGACCGGCACGGGCGTCGCCGGTCCGTCGGCCGGCGGCCCGTCGATCAACGGATCTTCCGCCAACGGCTCGTCCGCGGCGTCCGCTGCCGGGGTCCGCGCGGACGGCGGCTCCGAGGCCGGCCCGGGCGAGTCCTCCGGCAACGTCCTGGTGGGCTACGGCACCGGCGCCCCTCCGGCCCGGCGCAGAAGGGTCCGTCCGACGGCGCCGGCCGCCCGGGCGGTGGCCGCCGACGCCGGGGAAACCGCCGACCGGAGCGACGGCAACGGCAGCGGGGACGCCATGCGGGGCGAAGGTCCCGTGCCCGTCATCTCGCCCCTCGTCCGGCGGCTCGCCCGGGAGAACGGGCTGGATCTGCGGGAGCTGACCGGTTCCGGCCCGGACGGGCTGATCCTGCGCGCGGACGTGGAGTACGCCCTCCGGGCCGCCGCCGCCCAGGGACGCACCGCGCGCCCGCAGGCCGAACCGCGGCACGGGCAGGCCCTGCCCCAGCAGACCGCGCAGACCCCGCTGTCTCCCCAGGCGCCCGCAGCTGCACCGGTCGCGCGCCCCGCCCCCGCTCCGGCCTCCGTCCACGGCGACACCCGCATCCCCCTCAAGGGCGTCCGCGGCGCCGTGGCCGACAAGCTCTCCCGCAGCCGGCGCGAGATACCGGACGCCACCTGCTGGGTCGACGCCGACGCGACCGAGCTGATGCGGGCCCGCACGGCGATGAACGCCGCCGGGGGACCGAAGATCTCCCTGCTCGCGCTGCTGGCCCGGATCTGCACCGCAGCCCTGGCCCGCTTCCCCGAGCTGAACTCCACGGTGGACCAGGCGGCCAGGGAGATCGTCCGGTTCGACCGGGTGCACCTCGGCTTCGCCGCGCAGACCGAGCGGGGCCTGGTCGTCCCGGTGGTGCGGGACGCGCACGCACGGGACGCCGAGTCGCTGACCGCGGAGTTCGCGCGGCTGACCGAGGCGGCCCGCGCCGGCGCGCTCACGCCCGGGGAGCTGACCGGCGGCACGTTCACGCTGAACAACTACGGCGTGTTCGGCGTCGACGGCTCCACGCCGATCCTCAACCACCCCGAGGCCGCGATGCTCGGCGTCGGCCGCATCGTCCCCAGGCCGTGGGTGCACGAGGGCGAGCTGGCGGTCCGGCAGGTCGTCCAGCTGTCGCTCACCTTCGACCACCGGGTGTGCGACGGCGGCACGGCGGGCGGCTTCCTGCGGTACGTCGCGGACTGCGTGGAACAGCCGGCGGTGCTGCTGCGGACCCTGTGAGCCGGGCCGGCCCGGCCCGCACCGCCGCGGGGGCCAGGCGTGGCCGGGCGTGATCCCCGTGGGGCGGTGCCGTGGCTCTGCGCAGGCCCGCGCGGCCCAGAGCTGTTGATGTGGCGTGCACGTCGGCCCCCGCGCGGTCTCGGATGCCCCTGCGGCTCGGCATGGCCCGGCCCCGTGTGGCCCCGCAGGGCCGGCGTGGCCTCGCAGGCTCCGTGCGATGGGCGGCCCGGCGGGGGATCGGACAGGGGGCGGGGTGGCCCGGCGGTCGTCGGATGGTCTCGTAGGGGCGGCGTGACCCCGTGCGGCCTGGCGTGCCCGCACATGCTCCGGGGCTTCGGTGTGGCCCGCAAGGCCTCAGCCGCCCCACATGGGATGGCCCCGCTGACCTGGGGGCCCGTATGCCCCGGCGTGACCCGGCAGCCTTGGCGTGACCGCGCGGCCTGGCGTGGCCCCCGCGTGCCCCGTGGGCCTGGGGTGGCGCGTTGGCCTGGCGTGCCCCCTCCCGTGGGCCTCGGACGGCCCGCATGGAGCGTGCCCCCGCACGCTCCACACCCCTACGCCCCCACCCCACGCACCCCTACGCCCCCACCCCGTCTGTGACGTCCGGCACCTCCGGCCCCCCGAGCACCGTTCGGAGGTGGCAACGATCTTCCGGGCGCTCATACTCGGGGAGTGACCTCGTACGACCCGACCCGTTCGCGGGGCGCCGCCGGTCCCGCGTACGACGCCGTCGTGCTCGCGGGCGGCGCCGCGCGGCGGCTCGGCGGCGCCGACAAGCCCGGTGTGCGCGTCGGCGGCCGGGCGCTGCTCGACCGGGTGCTCGCCGCCTGCGCCGACGCCCGCACCACGGTCGTCGTCGCCGACCCCCGGCCCACCGCGCGCCCGGTCGTCCGGGCGCGTGAGGAACCCCCCGGCGGCGGACCGCTCGCCGCCCTCGACGCCGGGTTGCGCCCGGTCACGGCGGACCGGGTGCTGGTGCTCTCCGCCGATCTGCCGTTCCTGGACCGGGACACGGTGCGGCGCCTGCTGGACGCCCTGGGCGCCGGCCGCGCCGACGGGGTGCTGCTCGTCGACGCCGAAGGCCGTGAGCAGCCGCTGGTCGCCGCCTACCGCACCCTCGTACTGCGCCGCGAGCTGACCGCGCTCACCGCCGAGCACGGCGCGCTGACCGGCCTGCCGCTGCGGCGGCTGACCGGCCGGCTCGACCTCGCCCGCATCACCGACCCCGTCGCGTCGTTCGACTGCGACACCTGGGCGGACATCGCCCGGGCCCGCGCACGCATCAGGGAGCATGGTCTCGTGTTGGACGAATGGATCTCCGCAGTCAAGGACGAGCTGGGCATCGACCTGGACGTCGACACCGGCCTGCTGCTCGACCTCGCCCGTGACGCCGCCCACGGCGTGGCACGCCCGGCGGCGCCGCTGACCACCTTCCTCGTCGGCTACGCGGCCGGCCGTGCCGAAGGCGGCCCCGACGCCGTCGCGGAGGCCTGCCGCAAGGCCGCCGCGCTGGCGCAGCGCTGGGCGGAAGAGGCCGACGCCGCCACCGGAGGCGCCCCTCATGCCCCGGCCTCCGCCCCGGCCCCGGCCTCCGCCCCGGCCCCGGCCTCCGCCCCGGCCCCCGGCACCACCCCGGACGCCGGATGACCGGCCAGGGCGTCCGAGACGGCCGGGGACTGCGCGACAGCGGCGGCCTCCGTGACGCCCCGGACGCCGACGACCTCGACGTCGAGGAGACCCTCGCCCTCGTGAACGAGCCGCGCGACGGCGTGCCCACGCCCCCCGCCGGAACCCCCCGCTCCTCCCCGGCCGCCCCAGCCCCCGCGGACCGGCACCACGCCACCGCCCGGCACGGCCACCCCACCCCCCGGCACGACCACGCCACCCCCTGGCCCGAGGCCCGCCGCATCGCCGCCCGGGCCGGCGCCCCCCGCACCTCGGCCCCCGTCTCCGTCCCCCTGCACGCCGCCCTCGGTCTCACCCTGGCCGCCCCCCTCACCGCCCTCACCGACCTGCCCTCCTTCGACACCTCGGCGATGGACGGCTGGGCGGTCGCCGGCCCCGGCCCTTGGGACGTGCGCGAGGAGGGCGTGCTGGCCGGCCACGCCGAGCACCCCCCGCTGGAGGACGGCGAGGCCGTCAGGATCGCCACCGGCGCCCGGATCCCGCCGGACACGACCGCCGTCCTGCGCAGCGAGCACGGCCGCGTCGACGACAAGGGGCGGCTGCACCCGGACCTCCCCCAGTCGCACCGGCCCGCGGAGGCGCCCGCGCTCGGGCACGGCCAGGACATCCGCCCGCGCGGCCAGGAGTGCCGCAGCGGAGACCTGCTGCTGCCGCCCGGCGCCCTGGTGACCCCGGCCGTCCTCGGTCTCGCCGCCGCCGCTGGATACGACGCCCTCACCACCGTGCCCCGACCGCGCGCCGAGCTGCTGGTCCTCGGCGACGAGCTGCTCACCGAGGGCCTCCCGCACGACGGCCTCATCCGGGACGCCCTCGGCCCCATGCTGCCGCCCTGGCTGCGGGCCCTCGGCGCCGAGGTCGTCTCGGTGCGCCGGCTCACCGACGACGCCGACACCCTCCGCCGGGCCCTCGAGGACAGCGACGCGGACCTGATCGTCACCACCGGCGGCACCGCCTCCGGGCCCGTCGACCACGTCCACCCCACCCTGCGCCGCATCGGGGCCGAGCTGCTGGTCGACGGGGTCCAGGTGCGCCCCGGCCACCCGATGCTGCTGGCCCGCACCAAGGAGGACCAGCATCTGGTCGGCCTGCCCGGCAACCCGCTGGCCGCCGTCTCCGGGCTGCTCACCCTCGCCGAGCCCTTGCTGCGGACGCTCGCGGCACGTCCGGCCCAGGAGCCGTACACGCTGCCGTTGACGGAGGCGGCGCACGGGCACCCGTACGACACCCGGCTCGTTCCGGTCGTGCTGCGCGGCGACCATGCCGTGCCGTTGCACTACAACGGTCCGGCGATGCTGCGCGGGGTCGCCGCCGCCGACGCGCTGGCGGTCGTACCGCCGGGCGGGACGCGACCCGGTCAGGAGGCGGAGATCCTGGAGCTGCCGTGGGCGACGGCCGGGATCGCCGCGTGTTTCACGTGAAACATCGGCTGCACACCGCACCCGCGGCGACGGCTGCAACCGCAACCGCAACCCCAACCGCACGCCACCGTGGCCGGGACAGGGGCCGCCGTGGGAACGCCATGCGGTCTCACTCGGCGTTCTCCGCCTGCGCCGCCTCGGACGTCACGGGCCGGCCGACGGTGATCACCCGGTCGCCGTGGCGCAGTTCGGTCCGCCAGCCGTCGGCGTAGCCCATCAGCTTCTTGTTGCGGACGACCGCGACGACCAGGTCGACGCACTCGCGGGGGGTGCGCCCGACCTCCTCCCGCGTCACCGACCGTTCGATGAGGTCCATGCCGCTGCCCAGGGTCATCAGGTCCTCCAGGGTGCGGGCGACGGGCGGGCGGGCCATGAAGGTGCCGAGGAGCCGGCCGGCCGAGCTGGAGCTGGTGACCACGGTGTCCGCGCCGGACTGCTTGAGCAGCGGGACGTTCTCGTCCTCCCGGACGGCGACGACGATCGTGGCCTGGCGGTTGAGCTGGCGGGCCGTGAGCGTGATGAGGGTGGCGGTCTCGTCGCGCTGGGGTGCGACGATCACCCGGGCCGCGCGGTGCACCTCGGCCTTGAGCAGGGTGTCGGACCGGGTGGCGTCGCCGGTCACCGCGACCAGGCCGTCGTCGCCGGCCGCCGCGGCCGTCTTGCGCTGCGCGTCCACGACGACGATCCGGTCCCGGCGGACACCCTGGCCGATCAGGGTCTCCACGGCGTGCCGGCCCTTGGTGCCGTACCCGATGACGACGATGTGGCCGCGGGTGCGGGCGCGCCAGCGGTGGATGCGGACCTGGTGGCGGGTGCGCTCGGTGAGCACCTCCAGGGTGGTGCCGACGAGGATGATCAGGAACAGCACGCGCAGCGGCGTGATCACGAAGATGTTGGTGAGCCGGGCGCCCTCGCTGACCGGGGTGATGTCGCCGTAGCCGGTGGTGGAGAGGGTGACGGTGGCGTAGTACGCGGCGTCGATCACGCCCAGGGGGCCGCCGGAGTTGTCGCGGTAGCCGTCGCGGTCGAGATAGACGATGACGACCGTCACGATCAGCACGACCAGGGCCATGGTCAGCCGCTGTATCACCTGCTGGAGGGGCGGTACGACGCTCTGCGTCGGCATGGTGATGGAGCGGCCCGCCTCGGCGTCGTCGCGGGCCTCCGTGCGCGAGCGGCTCCACAGTGAGCGCAGGATGGACTGCGTCACGCCTCGCGGGGACGGCGGCTTCTCGTCGTCCTTCATCACATGCCCCCTGTGCCTGCCTGCCCATGGCCGGCTGATCCGGTCGGTCGTCGGGACCATGGTTCCGCACCGGGTCCCCGGCCGGCGCCGAGGCCCCCCGCGCGACACGCCGACCGAGTGTTCAGCCGGGGACGCGGATCGGTAGCGTCGGTGGCGCGCCCGGGACCGCCCGCACCGCCCGGCGCCGGACAGGCACCCGTTCGCTGCGGATCCGCTGGAGGCTTCCCTTGCGCGACCACACCGTCGTCGTCGGCTACGGCACGAAGGGACGGGCCGCGATCCAGGCCGTCTGCGCCACCGGCGTGAGCAAGGACCAGGTCGTCGTGATCGACCCCAGCACCAAGGCGATCGACGCCGCGACGGCCCAGGGCTTCGAGAGCGTGCTCGGGGACGCGACCCGCAGCGACGTGCTGGGGCGGGCCGAGGTGCAGCGGGCGCGGCAGATCGTCATCGCCACCCAGCGCGACGACACGGCCGTGCTGGTGGCGCTGACGGCCCGACAGCTCAACCCGGGCGCGAAGATCGTGGCCGCGGTGCGCGAGGAGGAGAACGCGCCGCTGCTGAAGCAGTCCGGCGCCGACGAGGTGATCACCAGCGCGGGCGCGGCCGGGCGGCTGCTGGGGCTGTCCGTGCTGAGCCCCGCCGCCGGGCTGGTGATGGAGGACCTCATCCGCCGGGGCAGCGGGCTGGACATCGTGGAACGGCCGGTCACGAAGGCGGAGGTGGGCAGGACTCCGCGCGAGATGGACGATCCGGTGGTGAGCGTCGTCCGCGGGCACCGGGTGCTCGGCTACGACGATCCGGCGGTGGGGCGCCTGGAGCTGACGGACCGGCTGATCACCATCGTGCAGAAGGCCGCGCCGGACAACGGCCGGCGCGGCCCGTGGACGTGACCGGCCGCCGGGCGACCGGCACCGCCCCCTTGCTCACTTGCGGTTGTAGAGCCGCATCGTCACCGGACCGAAGACGAGGATGAACAGCCCCGCCCAGCCCAGCGTCCAGGCGATCTCGGCGGTCGGCCACTCGCCCGCCATCAGTTCCCGCACCGCGGACGCCAGATGCGTGATCGGGCTGTTGTTGACGAACGCCTGGAGCCAGCCCGGCATGGTCGTCGGGTCCACGAAGACGTTGGACAGGAAGGTCAGCGGGAAGAGCACCATCATGCTGACCCCCATCACCGACTTCTCGGTGCGCAGCAGCAGCCCGAACATCGTCCACACCCACGAGAACGCGAACGCGAACACGATCAGCAGGGCGATCCCGACGACCACACCGCCCACCCCGCCGTCCGGGCGGTAGCCGAGGACGATGCCGACGGTCAGCATCACCACGGACGCGATGGTGTAGCGCAGCGCGTCGCCGAGCAGATAGCCGACCATCACAGCCGGCCGCCAGACCGGCAGGCTGCGGAACCGGTCGAAGACGCCCTTCTCGATGTCGGTGTTGACCGAGACGCCGGTGTACATCGTGATCATCACGACCGACATCACCAGGATGCCCGGCAGCAGGAACTGGATGTACTCCTTCGGCGAACCGGCCAGCGCCCCGCCGAACAGGTACGTGTACATCAGCACCATCATGATCGGGAAGGCGGTGACGTCGAAAAGCTGCTCCGGCACGTGCTTGATCTTCAGCATCGCGCGCCAGCCGAAGGTGAGCGACGCCGACAGGGCGCTCGGCCGCGCCGGCCGCTCCTTCGCGACCAGCAGGGCGGCCAGGGACTCGGTGCTGACCGGGGCCAGTTCCCTGGCTTCGGCAGAGGTCGCTGTGCTCATGCGGCTGCCCCGTCCTTCGTGTCGAGGTGGTCGGTGTCCCGGTCCTTGGTGTCGTGACCGGTGAGGGCGAGGAAGACCTCGTCCAGGCTGGGTTGGCCCAGGGAGAAGTTGTCCACGACGACGCCGTCGCGGGCCAGCCGGGCGAGGGCCTCGGCGGCCTGCTCGGCCGCGACCCGGCCCTGGGCCGCGCCGTTTCCGACCCGGGCCGTCAGCGCCACCGGGTCGGGCTCCAGCTGGACGTCGGCGTCGAGCACCAGCCGCAGGATGCGGGATGCCTCCGGCCGCTGCCCGGGGTCCCGCAGCCGCAGATGCACCGACCCGGCGCCGACGGACGCCTTCAGCTCGCCCTTCGTTCCCTCGGCGATCACCTTGCCGCGGTCGATGACGGCGATCCGGGACGCCAGCTGGTCGGCCTCGTCGAGGTACTGGGTGGTCAGCAGCACCGTCGTGCCCTGCGAGACGACCGCGCGCACGATGTCCCACACCTGGTTGCGGCTGCGCGGGTCGAGGCCGGTCGTCGGCTCGTCCAGGAAGAGCAGGTCGGGCGTGTTCAGGATGGACGCGGCGATGTCGATGCGGCGCCGCATGCCGCCGGAGTAGTGCTTGACCTGCTTGCCGGCCGCGTCGGTCAGCCCGAACGCCTCCAGCAGCTGGGCGGCGCGCTCCCGCGCGGCCCGCTTGTGGTGGCCGAGGAGCCGGCCGAGCAGGACGAGGTTCTCGGTGCCGGTGAGGTCCTCGTCCACGGACGCGTACTGCCCGGTCAGGCTGACCCTGCCGCGGACCTCGTCCGCCTCCCGGACGACGTCGTGGCCGAAGACGTGGGCCTGCCCGCCGTCCGGTCTGAGCAGGGTGGCGAGCATCTTCACGGTGGTCGTCTTGCCGGCGCCGTTGGGGCCGAGCACTCCGTACACCGTCCCGGTGGGCACGGCCAGGTCGACGCCGTCGACGGCCCTCGTCTCGCCGAACGTCTTCACCAGCCCCGCCGTCTCGATCGCCAGGCCGGGCGTCTGCTGGCTCATGATGGGTGGTCCTTCCGCGTACTGGGGTGACGCAGGACAGACCTCCACGGTCCCGCAAACTCATCGGCCGCGCACAGGGATATTCGAACGGTCTCGGCCGGAGCGGGGCGGGTAGCGTCCCTTCCATGCATGCGATCACGATTCCCGAACCTGGTGGGCCCGAGGCGCTGGTGTGGGACGAGGTCCCCGACCCGGAGCCCGGCGAGGGCGAGGTCCTCGTCGAGGTGACGGCCAGTGCGGTCAACCGCGCGGACCTGCTGCAGCGGCAGGGCTTCTACGACCCTCCGCCCGGCGTGTCCCGGTATCCCGGCCTGGAGTGCGCCGGGCGCATCGCCGCGCTGGGGCCCGGCGTGGGCGGCTGGTCCGTCGGCGACGAGGTGTGCGCGCTGCTGTCCGGCGGCGGGTACGCCGAGAAGGTCGCGGTGCCGGCCGGTCAGCTGCTGCCGGTGCCCGACGGCATCGACCTGCGGCGGGCCGCGGCGCTGCCCGAGGTGGTCTGCACGGTGTGGTCCAACGTGTTCATGATCGCCCATCTGCGCCCGGGCGAGACCCTGCTGGTGCACGGCGGCTCCAGCGGCATCGGCACGATGGCGATCCAGCTGGCCAAGGCCGTGGGCGCGCGGGTCGCCGTCACCGCGGGCACCCGGGAGAAGCTGGAGCGCTGCGCGGAGCTGGGCGCGGACATCCTCGTCGACTACCGGGAGCAGGACTTCGTCGCCGAGGTGAAGAAGGCCACGGACGGGGCGGGCGCCGACGTGATCCTGGACAACATGGGCGCCAAGTACCTCGACCGCAACGTCCAGACCCTCGCCGTGAACGGCCGGCTGGCGATCATCGGCATGCAGGGCGGCGTCAAGGGCGAGCTGAACATCGGCGCGCTCCTGCGCAAGCGCGCCGCCATCAGCGCCACCACGCTGCGGGGCCGCCCGCTGGAGGAGAAGGCGGCCATCGTCGCGGCGGTCCGCGAACACGTCTGGCCCCTGGTGTCCGCCGGCCACGTCCGCCCGGTCGTCGACCGCGAACTGCCGATGCCGGACGCGGCGGAGGCCCACCGGACGGTGGAGGAGAGCACGCATGTGGGGAAGGTGCTGCTGGTCGTGCCGTAGGCGGTGACCGCCGGGGGGTCCGGTGCGGCCGGGTCGTCCGACGCGGCGGCTCGTCACGCCCCCTCCCGGCGGAGTCGTAGGCCGAGGAGGGCCAGGGCCAGGCCGAGGCCGATGAGGACCAGACCGCTGCCCAGGGGGAGGATCCGCACCACGGGCTCCGCGGGGGCCCCGGCCTCCCGTACGGCTGCCCGCGGCTCGGACGGGACGACCTCGGGGGCTCGTGTGGCCGGGGCGGGGGGCGTCGTCGCGGGCGGGGGCGTGGTCTCCCGTTCCGGCGGGCGTCCCGGCCGCATACGGCCCTCACCGGCCCGGCTGCCCGCCCGGCTCGGCCCGACCGATGGCTCCGAAGGGCGCGCGGACGTCGCCACGCCCTCGGCCTGCGGGGCGGGGGCGCCGTCGGCGGCCGTGGCGGTCGCGGTCGGGGAGGGGGACGGGCGTGTCGTGCCGTCGGAGGCACGGGTTGGAACGGGGACGGGCGTGGCGTCCGCGCCGCCGGGCGTGCGGCCGTCGGCGGAGGGTGCGGCGTCGGTCTTCTCCGGGGCGGTGGTCGCCGCGGTGGCCGACGGGCTCGGGGACGCCGACGGGCTGGGGGACGTCTTCCCGGCCGGGGAATCGGAAGGGGACGCGCTCGGGGCAGGGCCATGGGCGCCGGTGTCGCCGTCGGGGGCGTGCCGGCCGTCCGAGGGCGCGGCAGCCGGGGAGGCCGCGGGCCCGCTCTCCCCGCTCCCCGGCGTCTCCCGCCCGACGGCGGCGGACGTGACCCGCCCGCCGGTGCCGCCGTACGTCTCCGCCGCCCGGGCCTCGCACGGCACCCCCGCCACGGCGACGGCCCCGAGAACCAGCACCACCCCCGCGACCCGTACCGCACCCGCCGCAAACACCGCAGGCCGCGAGCGCACCACAAGCCGCGAGCGCACCGCAGGCCCCGAGCACACCGCCTGTGCCGCAGGCCCCGCCTGCGCCGCCCCCGCCCCACGCACCCCCGCCCCACGCACCCCCGCCGCACGCACCGCCCGTGCCGCGGGCACCGTCCGCACCGTCCGTACCCAGGAAGTCACGGCACCAGCCTCACCCCGCTCGCCGGTCCCGGCATTCCGGACGCCGCCGAAGGGGCGTAACAGAGGCGAGCGGCTGTGCGACACAATGGGCCGCATGGAGATGCCGAGGAACGAAAGGTCGCCGGAGAGCGCTCAGAAGATCCTGGTCGTGGGCCAGGACGGAATGGCTCTCAGCGGCGGCGGCGACGAGGACTCCCACGAGACCCCGGTGACCGAGCAGGTCGAACAGCCCGCCAAGGTGATGCGGATCGGCAGCATGATCAAGCAGCTGCTGGAGGAGGTACGGGCGGCTCCCCTCGACGAGGCCAGCCGGGCGCGGCTGAAGGAGATCCACGCCAGCTCGGTGAAGGAGCTGGAGGACGGCCTGGCGCCGGAGCTGGTGGACGAGCTGGAGCGGCTCTCCCTGCCCTTCGCGGACGAGGCGACGCCGAGCGACGCCGAACTGCGCATCGCGCAGGCCCAGCTGGTCGGCTGGCTGGAGGGCCTCTTCCACGGCATCCAGACCACGCTGTTCGCCCAGCAGATGGCGGCGCGGGCGCAGCTGGAGCAGATGCGCCGCGCCCTGCCGCCGGGCGTGGGCGGCGAGGGCGCGGAGGACCCGCGCACGGGCGGCCGCTCGGGCGGGCCGTACCTGTAGGGGCGGCCCTGGGGGAAGCCCTGGGGCAGCCGTAGGGACCGCCACCGGAACCGCCGCACCGACCGCGACCGGAACCGCTCAGCAGCAAGAAGGCCCGGCAACCGCCGGGCCTTTCCGCTGGGTCGTGAGTGTCAGGACGCCGGCGGGTACCCCGTCGACACCTCGAGCTGGATCTCGGGCATCTCGTCCGGGTCGACGTCCGTGCCGGGCGCCGGGAACTGCTTCATCACCGCGCCCTCGCCGTACGTGTTCTCCGGGTAGTCCACGATCTTCGACTGCCAGCCCGCCGCCTGGAGGCAGGCCTTGACCGAGTCGATGTGCTTGAACTTGAAGTCCGGGACCTGGATCTTGTCCTCGTCGTTGTAGGACTCCTGCGGCTCGCTGCACTCGGTCGGGTCGATGGTCTTCGACTTGTCGGGCCCGGTGTAGCCGGCCCCCGCGGCCGGGGACGCCGGCGCCGACGCCGACGTGCTCGCGCCCCCGCCGCCGCCCTGCTCCTCGGTCCCGCCGCCGTTCATCACCAGGGCCGTTATCAGGCCGCCCACCGCCAGCAGGGCCACCACCGCCGAGCCGACGATCACCGGCCTGTTGTTGCCCCGGCCGCCCCCGGA
The DNA here is from genome assembly GCF_040611575.1 of Streptomyces sp. NPDC006610. Taxonomy (NCBI): domain Bacteria; kingdom Bacillati; phylum Actinomycetota; class Actinomycetes; order Kitasatosporales; family Streptomycetaceae; genus Streptomyces; species Streptomyces sp. NPDC006610. The sequence goes on along the minus strand of NZ_JBEXOP010000011.1, from coordinate 29,470 downwards.
GGGCGCCGGCGTCGGGTGCTGGGGCGAGATGGTGTACGGCGGCGGCGTCTGCTGGCCGCCGTACGGGGACGGGGCCGGCGTCTGGTAGCCGCTCTGCTGGGGGTAGCCGTACGCCGGGGAGGGCGTGGGCGTGCCGTACGGGTTCGGCGTCGGCTGGTACGGCGTCTGGACGCCCGACGCGGCGGACGGCGACGACTGGTCGACCGGCGGGAACACCGCGGAGCCCACGCCCGAGCCGGCCTGCGCGGGCGCGCCCGGCACGATGCTCGGCGCGGCGGGCTGGAGGGAGGCGGCGACGCGCAGGCACTCGTCGCGCATGGCGACGGCGGTGGGGAAACGTTCGTTCGGGTTCTTCTTCAGCGCGCGGGCGACCAGCGCGTCCACGGCCGGCGGCAGCGCGCGGTTGATCGAGGAGGGCGCGACCGGCTCCTCCTGCACATGCGCGTAGGCGATGGCCAGCGGCGAGTCCGCGTCGAACGGCAGCCGCCCGGTGACCAGCTGGAACAGCATGATGCCGACCGAGTAGAGGTCGGAGCGCGCGTCCACGCCCCGCCCGAGGGCCTGCTCGGGCGAGAGGTACTGCGGGGTGCCGACGACCATGCCGGTCTGCGTCATCGAGGTCACGCCGGACTGCATGGCGCGCGCGATGCCGAAGTCCATCACCTTGACGACGTTGCGCTTCGTCATCATGACGTTGCCCGGCTTGATGTCCCGGTGGACCAGGCCCATCTCGTGGCTGATCTCCAGCGCCGCCAGCACGTCCGCGGTGATCTTCAGGGCCTTGTCGGCGGGCATCGCGCCGTACTGCCGGACGTCCTCGTCGAGCACCGAGCCGAGCGGGCGGCCCTCGACGTACTCCATGACGATGTACGGCATCGTCGCACCGTCGACGTCGTCCTCGCCGGTGTCGAACACCGACACGATGTTGGTGTGCGTGAGCTTCGCCACCGCCTGCGCCTCGCGGCGGAAACGCTCCCGGAACGCCTGCTCGCGGCCCAGCTCGGTGTGGAGCGTCTTGATCGCGACCTGGCGGTCGAGCACGGTGTCGTACGCGAGGTGCACCGAGGCCATGCCGCCCTGGCCGAGCAAGTCGCGCAGCTGGTAGCGGCCACCGGCCAGCGCCCGCCCCGTGTACCGGCCCTGTGCGCCGTCCTGGCTCATCTCTCTGCGTCCCCCATAGGCGCCGGCGACAGCGGCTCGTGTGCTCCCGCAATCCACCAGTGATCGAAAGTGCTATTCCCGGCCAAGTCTGCCCGAGGCCACTGACACGTCAAGCTCGGTGCCCGTTCCGTGACCGTACGCGAAAGAAGCGTCGCGGAAGCGTTACAGCGGGCGTACGGCCGGTACACGGGATTTGCACGGCCCGGCCGTGCCACGGTTGGATGACCGGTCCGTTCCGGTCCGGTTCCTCGCGCGCATCCCGGACCGGAGGCTTGCGCGGAGGCTGTAGCGTGGCCGACGGAGACCGCAACAACACCGCGCGCACCGCGGGCAGAAACGACGGCGAGGACTGATGGCACAGCAGCAGCGCGCTCAGGGCCCGTCCGACCCCGAGGCGACTGGCGGCGGGATGTCAGACGCGCCGGACATGTGGGGTAATGGCGGACTTGTCGGGGACGGCCGTTACCGGCTGACCCACCGGCTCGGCCGGGGCGGCATGGCCGAGGTGTTCGCGGCCGAGGACGTGCGCCTCGGACGCACCGTGGCGGTCAAGCTGCTGCGCGCCGACCTCGCCGAGGACCCGGTCTCCAAGGCGCGCTTCACGCGCGAGGCCCAGTCCGTCGCCGGCCTCAACCACCACGCGATCGTCGCCGTGTACGACTCCGGCGAGGACGTCGTCGGCGGCCAGTCGGTGCCGTACATCGTGATGGAGCTGGTCGAGGGCCGCACCATCCGCGACCTGCTGCTCAACGCCGAGGCGCCGGGCCCGGAGCAGGCGCTGATCATCGTCTCCGGCGTCCTGGAGGCGCTCGCCTACTCGCACCAGCACGGCATCGTGCACCGCGACATCAAGCCGGCCAACGTCATCATCACGCACAACGGCGCGGTGAAGGTGATGGACTTCGGCATCGCCCGCGCCCTGCACGGCGCGTCCACCACCATGACGCAGACCGGCATGGTGATGGGCACCCCGCAGTACCTCTCCCCGGAGCAGGCTCTCGGCAAGGCCGTCGACCACCGCTCCGACCTGTACGCGACGGGCTGTCTGCTCTACGAACTGCTCGCGCTGCGTCCGCCGTTCGTCGGCGAGACCCCGCTGTCGGTGGTCTACCAGCACGTCCAGGACATCCCGACCCCGCCGTCCGAGGTCTCCGACGCGGTGCCGCCGGAGCTGGACGGGCTGGTGATGCGCTCGCTGGCCAAGGAGCCCGACGACCGGTTCCAGACGGCCGAGGAGATGCGCGGGCTGGTCCAGTACGGCCTCCAGATGCTCTACGACCAGGGCGGCCACACCGGCACCTGGAACACCGGCCCGGTGGACCTGCGCGACAGCGGCGCCAGGACCGCCGTCATGGGCGTGGGCGGCGCCGCCGCGCTGCCCCACCCGGGCGACGGGCAGGGCACCGCGCAGATCCCGCAGCCGGTGGTCGGCGGCGGCTACGGCGGCCGGGACGACGGCGGTTTCGAGGGGCACGGCAACCGCGGCAGCGGACGCGGCAAGCTGTGGGTCCTCGCCGTGCTCGCGGTGATCGCCATCGCGGCGGGCGTCGCGCTGGCCCTGAACAACACCGGCGGCGGCGAGGGCGGCACCGACACCACCAAGTCGCCGACCAGCTCGCAGACCAAGGACGACCCGACGCCGTCCGAGAAGCCGACCGAGGAGAAGACCGAGGAGGAGACGGACGACTCCACCGAGGGCAGCGGCGGCGGCAGCGGCGGTGACGACTGGGACTACACCCCGTCGTACGAGCCCTCCGCCACGCCCTCCCAGACGGCCACGGACGAACCGACCGCGCAGCCCACGTCCGCCCAGCCGACCGAGACCGGCGGCACGGACGCCGGGGGCGCCGACGCGGGCGGCGCCGACGCCGGCGGGACCGACGCGGGCGGCGCCGACGCCGGCGGGACCGACGCGGGCGGCACGGACGCGGGTGGCACCGACGCCGGCGGGGCCGACGCGGGCGGGGCCGACGCGGGCGGGGCGCTGAACGCCGGCGCCCAGGGCGGCATCGAGTGATCCACGGCGGGGACGTCAGTCCACGAACGCCCCGCACACCGCGTCGTACTCCCGCGTCCACCACACCGCCAGCGCGGAGGCGGCCGGGAACTGCGGGTCCGCGCGCGTGTCGCCGCGCTCGTAGTGCCAGCGCAGCATCCAGAAGTCGTTGAGGCGCTCCCACCACACCCGGTGCACGGCCGCCGCCAGCTGCGAGGGCGTGGCCTGGGCGGCGCGCCGGTACGCGCGCGCGTACGCGCGTACCTTCGGCAGGTCCAGCGTCCCGGTGGGCCGTACGAAGAAGATCGCGGCGGCGCGTACGGCCTCCTCCGCGCGCGGCTGCACACCGAGCCGGTCCCAGTCGACGATCGCGGCCGGTTTCTCCCCCCGGTAGAGCAGGTTGAACGGGTGGAAGTCGCCGTGCACCCAGCCCACCGAGTCGCCGCGCGGCGGCCGGCGGTCCGCGTGCCGCTCCAGCAGCGCCCGCCGCTCCACCAGGCGGTGGCGGGCGAGCTGGTCGAAGGAGTCGGCGGGGCGGTGCCGGCGCACGCGCGCGAGGAGGTCGTCGATCACCACGAACGTGTCGGCCGGGTCAGCGCTCTCCACCGGGTGCGGGCTCGTGGCGGGCGGGGTGCCCCGCTTGGGCGGCATCACCCGCTCCAGGCCCGCGTGGACGGCGCCCAGCAGCGCCCCGAGCCGCGCGCACTGACCGGTGCTGAGCTGGCCGCCGTGGCGGTGCCCGCCGTCGATCCACGGGTGCAGGGCGTAGGCGTGGCCGCCCACCACGGCGACCGTGCGGCCGTCCCGCCCGGCCAGCGGCGGGGCGACGGGGACGCCCAGGTCGGCCAGCCGCTGGGTGGCCCGGTGCCGGCGCTCGATGGCGGCCGGATCGGCGGTGTCGGGGTCGAAGTGGTGCTTGAGGAAGTAGCGGCCGCGGGTCGTCCGCAGCCGGTAGCCGCGGTTGAGCAGCCCCTGGTCGACGGGCTCGCAGGTGAGCGCGGAACCGGCGGCGTACTGCCGCAGAAGGGCGCTCAGCGGGGGCGCATGGGTCTTGGGGGGTGGTACACATCGCAGCGGCACGCGGCAGATGCTAGGGCACTGGGCGGGGCCCGTGAGCTGGGCGTTGTCACAGTCAGTCGTCGCTGGTCGCTTTCGGTCACGAGGTGGGCGCGAAGTGGCGACGCGCCCGGGAGCAGCCGGATTTCCGGCTCTTCCCGTGACCTGGGTGCGCGGGATAACGTGCCCGTGTTCCGGCCACCTGCAAGGCGCTGACCAGTAACGGTTCCCGACTTTCGCGATTTACTTGGAAATCCAAGCAAAAACGCAGGTCAGGAAGGGTTTCGCAGAAATGTGAGTACCTGGGTAACGTGCCTTTTGCAGGGCGCTCGCCGGGGCACCTGTCACGCCTGTCTCCCGAAGAGCCGCACCCAACCCCGTGCGTCGGAGGGCGACCGGTGAGCCGCACTGGCACCCGGCGAACCCGGGACTGCCGGACCGACGGAGGAGCACACGTGACCGTGGAGAGCACTGCCGCGCGCAAACCGCGACGCAGCGCCGGTACAAAGAGCACGGCCGGCAAGCGAACGACCGCCAAAAAGAGCACCGACCCGGAACTCGTCCAGCTGCTGACGCCCGAGGGCGAGCGGGTCGAGAACGCCGAATACGACCCGTTCGTATCCGCCCTGACCCCGGAAGACCTGCGCGGCCTGTACCGCGACATGGTGCTCACCCGCCGCTTCGACGCCGAGGCCACCGCGCTGCAGCGCCAGGGCGAGCTGGGCCTGTGGGCGTCGCTGCTCGGCCAGGAGGCCGCCCAGATCGGCTCCGGCCGCGCCCTGCGCGACGACGACTACGTCTTCCCGACCTACCGCGAGCACGGCGTCGCCTGGTGCCGCGGGGTCGACCCGACCAACCTGCTCGGCATGTTCCGGGGCGTCAACAACGGCGGCTGGGACCCGAACAGCAACAACTTCCACCTGTACACGATCGTCATCGGCTCCCAGACGCTGCACGCCACCGGCTACGCCATGGGCGTCGCCAAGGACGGCGCGGACAGCGCCGTGATCGCCTACTTCGGCGACGGCGCCTCCAGCCAGGGCGACGTGGCGGAGTCGTTCACCTTCTCCGCCGTCTACAACGCCCCCGTGGTGTTCTTCTGCCAGAACAACCAGTGGGCCATCTCCGAGCCCACCGAGAAGCAGACCCGCGTCCCGCTCTACCAGCGCGCCCGCGGCTACGGCTTCCCCGGCGTCCGCGTCGACGGCAACGACGTGCTGGCCTGCCTCGCCGTCACCAAGTGGGCGCTGGAGCGGGCCCGCAGCGGCGAGGGCCCCACCCTGGTCGAGGCGTACACCTACCGGATGGGCGCCCACACCACCTCCGACGACCCCTCCCGCTACCGCCACGACGACGAGCGGCTCGCCTGGGAGGCGAAGGACCCGATCCTGCGCCTGCGCCGCCACCTCGAGGCGTCGAACCACGCGGACGACGGATTCTTCGCGGAACTGGAAGCCGAGAGCGAGGCGTTGGGCAGGCGAGTGCGCGAAGTGGTCCGCGCCATGCCCGACCCGGACCACTTCGCCATCTTCGAGAACGTGTACGCGGACGGGCACGCGCTCGTCGACGAGGAGCGCGCGCAGTTCGCCGCCTACCAGGCGTCGTTCGCGACGGAATCCGAGAGCGGCTTCGCCGCGGGTGAGGGGGGTCACTGACATGGCGGAGAAAATGGCTCTGGCCAAGGCGATCAACGAGTCGCTGCGGCGCGCCCTGGAGACCGACCCCAAGGTCCTGATCATGGGTGAGGACGTCGGCAAGCTCGGCGGCGTCTTCCGGGTCACCGACGGTCTCCAGAAGGACTTCGGCGAGAGCCGGGTCATCGACACGCCCCTCGCCGAGTCCGGCATCGTCGGCACGGCCATCGGGCTGGCGCTGCGCGGCTACCGCCCGGTGGTCGAGATCCAGTTCGACGGCTTCGTCTTCCCGGCGTACGACCAGATCGTTACCCAGCTCGCCAAGATGCACGCCCGCTCGCTGGGCAAGGTCAAGCTGCCCGTCGTCGTCCGCATCCCCTACGGCGGCGGCATCGGGGCGGTCGAGCACCACTCGGAGTCCCCGGAAGCGCTCTTCGCGCACGTCGCCGGTCTGAAGATCGTCTCCCCGTCGAACGCGTCCGACGCGTACTGGATGATGCAGCAGGCCATCCAGAGCGACGACCCGGTGATCTTCTTCGAGCCCAAGCGGCGCTACTGGGACAAGTCCGAGGTCAACACCGACGCCATCCCCGGCCCGCTGCACGCCGCGCGCGTGGCCCGCGAGGGCACGGACCTCACCCTGGCCGCCTACGGCCCCATGGTGAAGACCTGCCTGGAGGCCGCCGACGCCGCCGCCGAGGAGGGCAGGTCCCTGGAGGTCCTCGACCTGCGCTCGGTCTCCCCGCTCGACTTCGACGCCGTCCAGGCCTCGGTCGAGAAGACCCGCCGCCTGGTCGTCGTGCACGAGGCGCCGGTGTTCTTCGGCTCCGGCGCGGAGATCGCCGCCCGGATCACGGAGCGCTGCTTCTACCACCTGGAGGCCCCGGTGCTCAGGGTCGGCGGCTACCACGCCCCGTACCCGCCGGCCCGCCTGGAGGAGGAGTACCTGCCGGGCCTGGACCGTGTGCTCGACGCCGTCGACCGCGCGCTGGCGTACTGAGGAGAGGGGCGTGACGACGATGACGGAGAGCTCCGTGAGCTCCGTACGCGAGTTCAAGATGCCCGACGTGGGCGAGGGACTGACCGAGGCCGAGATCCTCAAGTGGTACGTCCAGCCCGGGGACACGGTCACCGACGGCCAGGTGGTGTGCGAGGTGGAGACGGCCAAGGCCGCCGTCGAGCTGCCCATCCCGTACGACGGCGTGGTCACCGCGCTGCACTTCCCCGAGGGCACCACGGTCGACGTGGGCACGTCGATCATCGCGGTCGAGGTCGGCGGTGGCGCCGCTGCCGGGGCGCCCGCGCAGCAGCCGGCTCCCGCGCAGGCCGCCGAGCCCGCCCGGCCCGCCGAGGCGAAGCCCGAGGGCCGCCAGCCGGTGCTGGTCGGCTACGGCGTGGCCGCCTCCTCGACCCGGCGCCGCCCGCGCAAGGGCCCGGAAGTGCCGGTCCCGCAGGCGTCCCCGGCGATCCAGTCCGAGCTGAACGGCCACGGAGCGCCCGCCCCCGTGGCGACCCCGGCCCCGGCCGCCCCCGCGCAGCGCCCGCTCGCCAAGCCGCCGGTGCGCAAGCTGGCCAAGGACCTGGGCGTCGACCTGGCCACGGTCACCCCGTCCGGCCCGGACGGCATCATCATCCGCGAGGACGTCCACGCGGCGGCGTCCAGGGCGGCGCAGCCGGTGGAGGCGCCGGCGACCGCGGCGCCCGCGCCGGCGGAGTCGCCCGCTGCGGCGGCGTCCTCCGCGGCGGCCTCGTACGACACCGCGCGGGAGACCCGTATCCCGGTCAAGGGCGTCCGCAAGGCCACCGCAGCCGCGATGGTCGGCTCGGCCTTCACCGCCCCGCACGTCACGGAATTCGTGACGGTCGACGTGACCCGCACCATGAAGCTGGTCGAGGAGCTGAAGCAGGACAAGGAGTTCACCGGCCTGCGGGTGAACCCCCTCCTGCTCATCGCCAAGGCCCTGCTGGTCGCGATCCGGCGCAACCCGGACATCAACGCGTCCTGGGACGAGGCGAACCAGGAGATCGTGGTCAAGCACTACGTCAACCTGGGCATCGCCGCGGCCACCCCGCGCGGCCTGATCGTCCCGAACATCAAGGACGCGCACGCCAAGACGCTGCCGCAGCTCGCCGAGTCCCTCGGCGAGCTGGTGGCCACGGCACGCGAGGGCCGCACCAGCCCGGCCGCGATGCAGGGCGGCACGGTCACCATCACCAACGTCGGCGTCTTCGGCGTCGACACCGGCACCCCGATCCTCAACCCCGGCGAGTCCGCGATCCTCGCGGTCGGCGCGATCAAGCTCCAGCCGTGGGTGCACAAGGGCAAGGTCAAGCCGCGCCAGGTCACCACCCTGGCGCTCAGCTTCGACCACCGCCTGGTCGACGGCGAGCTGGGATCCAAGGTGCTGGCGGACGTGGCGGCGGTCCTGGAGCAGCCGAAGCGGCTGATCACCTGGGGCTGACGGCCCGACGGGCAAGGAGAAGGGGCCGGTCACCGCAGTGCGGTGACCGGCCCCTTCGGGTTCCTGGCGGTCGCTCAGCCCAGCACGGCGAAGCCGTAGTTGAGGATCCGCTTCGCGTCCGTCTCGCGCTGGGTCGCGGAGGTGGAGGTCAGCACGGTGCCGATGACGGTCTTGCCGTTGCGGGTCGCGGCGAAGACCAGGCAGTACTTGGCGATGCTGCCGGAACCGGTCTTCACGCCGATGGCGCCGCTGTAGTTGCTCAGCAGGGTGTTGGTGTTGCTCCAGCTGTAGTACCGGTAACCGCCGTTGGCCGTGGTCACCTTCTGCTTGGTCGACTTCGTCTTCACGACCGTGCGGAAGGTGTAGCTCTTCATCGCGCTGCGGGCGAGCTTCGTCAGGTCGCGCGGCGTCGAGTAGTTGGAGCCGTTGCTGATGCCGTCGAAGGAGTCGAAGTGCGTGTTCGTCATGCCGAGCTCCTTCGCCTTGGCGTTCATCTTGCCGATGAACGACTTGACGCGGGCGGCTCGGGTGGTGCCGGTGCCGAACTTGTCGGCGAGCGCGTACGCGGCGTCGCAGCCGGACGGCAGCATCAGCCCGTACAGCAGCTGGCGGACGGTGACCTTGTCGCCGACGATCAGCCGCGCGGACGACGCGTTCTTGCTGACGATGTAGTCGCTGTACGCCTTCTGGACCGTGACCTTGGCGTCCAGGTTGAGGTTCGACTGCGACAGCACGACCTTGGCGGTCATGATCTTGGTGGTGGAGCCGGTGGCGCGCTTGGTGTCGGCCGCCTTGGTGTACAGCGTCTTGCCGTCGGCGCTGTTCATGGCGTAGCCGCCGAGAGCGGCGATGGTCGGCTTGGTGGCGGCCTGCGCGGGTGCCGCGGTGAGGGCCCCGGTGACGAACACGGCGCCGGCGGTCGCGCCCACGGCGACGGCTCTGCGGATCCGGATGCCCTTAATGCCGGTTATCAAGTCAGATACCCCGATTTATGTTGAATGCCCTTACGTTGCGGCCGAGTTGAGTGGCGACAGCGATGAGCCGCATAGGTGTGACACACGAGTCTCGCCGATGGTTGTGCGGCGGGCGAGAGAAAATCGGGCACTTTTCCCCGGGTGTTCGCCGGACGCTTCCCTGGCGTCCTTTTCTTGCGTACGTGTTGTATCTATGCTGTCCGCATGTCCCTCGCCCTGAAGCAGCCGCCCGCGGCCGACCGTGTCTACACCCATGTCAAGCAAGGCGTCCTGGAGCGCCGCTACGAGGGCGGCACCCTCCTCACCGAGGGGGAGCTGGCCGAGGCCGTCGGGGTCTCGCGCACGCCGGTGCGCGAGGCGCTGCTGCGGCTGGAGGTCGAGGGGCTGATCAGGCTCTACCCGAAGAAGGGCGCGCTCGTCCTGCCCGTCTCCGCGCAGGAGATCGCGGACGTCGTCGAGACCCGGCTGCTGGTCGAGGAGCACGCCGCCCGCAAGGCCGTGCCCGCGCCGCCGGGCCTCGTCGAGCGCCTCGAAGGGCTGCTGTCGCGGCAGAAGGAGCAGGCCGCGGCCGGCGACCTGGCGGGCGCGGCCGTCACCGACCGCTGTTTCCACGCCGAGATCGTCCGCAGCGGCGGCAACGAGATCCTCTCGCGCCTCTACGACCAGCTGCGCGACCGGCAGTTGCGGATGGGCGTCGCCGTGATGCACTCCCACCCCGACCGGATCGCCAAGACCCTCGCCGAGCACGAGGAGATCCTGGCGGCGCTGCGGGCCGGGGACGCCGACGCGGCCGTGGAGATCGTCCACCGGCACGTCGGCTGGTTCTCGCACCTCGCGCGGGGAGAGGTCCGATGAGCCGGGGCACGCTGCCCGGCGACCCGCCCGGCGGCCGGCGCGCCGTCGCCATCTGGAGCATCGGCGTCTCGGTCTACTTCGTCGCCGTCATCTTCCGCACCTCGCTCGGCGTGGCCGGACTGGACGCCGCGGACCGCTTCGGCGTGGGCGCGTCCGCGCTGTCCACGTTCTCCATCCTCCAGCTGATGGTCTACGCCGCCATGCAGATACCCGTCGGCCTGCTGGTCGACCGGCTCGGCACCAGGAAGGTGCTGGCGCTCGGCGCGGTGCTGTTCACGGCGGGACAGCTCGGGTTCGCGTTCTCCCCGACGTACGGCATGGCGCTGGCCTCGCGGGCACTGCTGGGGTGCGGCGACGCGCTGACGTTCATCAGCGTCCTGCGGCTGGGCAGCCGCTGGTTCCCGGCCCGGCGCGGACCGCTGATCGGGCAGCTCGCGGGTCTGGCCGGCATGACGGGCAACCTGGTCTCCACCCTCGTCATCGCCCGGCTGCTGCACGGCGTCGGCTGGACGGCGGCCTTCGCGGGCAGCGCGATCGCCGGGGCCGTGGTCTTCGTCCTGGTGCTGACCCTCCTCAAGGACCACCCCGAGGGGCACGAGCCGGAGCCGGTGCCGCACCGGGGCGCGGCGTACGTCCGGCGGCAGATCGCGATGTCCTGGCGTGAGCCGGGGACGCGGCTGGGGCTGTGGGTGCACTTCACGACGCAGTTCCCGGCGATGGTGTTCCTGCTGCTGTGGGGCCTGCCGTTCCTGGTCGAGTCGCAGGGCCTGTCCCGGGCGACCGCCGGTGAACTCCTCACGCTGGTGGTGCTCTCCAACATGGCGTTCGGGCTGGTGTACGGCCAGATCATCGCCCGGCACCACGAGGCGCGGCTGCCGCTGGCGCTGGGCACCATCGGGGCGACGGCGCTGCTGTGGGGGGCGACGATCGGCTATCCGGGCGAGCGGGCGCCGATGTGGCTGCTGATCACGCTGTGCGCGGTGCTCGGGGCCTGCGGCCCGGCCTCGATGATCGGCTTCGACTTCGCCCGCCCCGCCAATCCGCCGGAGCGTCAGGGAACGGCCTCCGGCATCACGAACATCGGCGGTTTCACCGCGTCGATGGTGACGCTGTTCGCCGTCGGCGTCCTGCTGGACGCGACGGACGACGACTACCGGATCGCGTTCTCGTCGGTGTTCGTCCTCCAGGCGCTGGGCATCTCCCAGATCCTGCGGCTGCGCCGACGGGTCGCGCGCCGGGAGCGGGAGCGCCTGGTGGCGAGCCGGGTGGAGACGGTGCATGTGCCGGCGTGAGGTGGTGAAGGGCTCGACCGGGCGAAGGGCCTGATCCGGCCGGGGCGGGCCCGTCGGGCGGGAGACGTCGGTCCGGCCGCCGCGACGATCCCGCGGCGGCGCCGACTGCGCGCGCCCACAGGAACGGGAGCGGCTGGTGGCGAGCCGCGGCCCTTCCGGCCGGGCGGCACGTTCGCCCGGGACGTCTCACAGGCCGGGGTGGTCGGTGGGGCGTGCGCGGGCGTCGGTCCCGGTCCCGGTCGTGAACCCGGTTCGGCCGGGTACGCCCGGTCGGCACAGGGCGGGCGGCGCTGCCGCCGCCGGGGCCGGCGTGGGGCACGCCCGGCCGGGGCGGCCGTCGGGTCGGGGAGGCCGTCGGGTCGGGGCAGCCCCACCGGTCGGGGCGGCCGTCCGGTTGGGGCGGCCCCGCCGGCCGGGGCGGTCGTCAGGCGGGCGCCGGTGTCGTCACCGGGACCAGCGTGAGGTACGCCAGGCCCAGGACGCCCCGGTAGGCAAGCCAGGCGGAGCGGTGGCGGTCGGCACGGGCGCGCAGTTCGGCGGCGCGGGGATGGCCGGGGTGGGCGGCGAGCCAGACCTCCGTGTCCGCCAGGTACGCGGACTCGAATGCCTCCCATTCGTCCGTGTTGGCCGTCTCGATCCACTCCGGGCGGAACCCGGCCCCGACGGCGAGGCCGATGAGGGCCGCCAGGTCGTGGTGGTCGGCGGCGGAGGCGTTCGGCCACATGCGGGACAGTTCCGCGGGGGCCGGGGTGCGCTGCCAGAAGCCCTCGCCGAGCAGGACCCGGCCGCCGTCGGCGACGAGGCGGCGCAGTTCGCGCAGGGCGTGGGGGAGGTGGTCCCCGGCCTCCGGCCCGTCCGGCGCGAGCGCCTGGCTGGAGCCCACGCACAGCACCAGGTCGGCCGGGCCGCGCGCGGTCCCCGCCGCCGACTCCGCCACGAACAGCGCCCGCCCGTCCAGACCGCGCTCCCGCGCCGCCCCGCGACCCCGCTCCAGGTCCTCGGCGTGGAGGTCGATCCCCACACCGGTCGCCGCGGGCACGGCGGCCAGGACGCGCAGCATCAGCTCGCCCCAGCCGCAGCCGATGTCCAGCACGGTCGTGGGCGCGTTTCCCGCGAGCCGCCGTACCAGGTCGTCGGCGCGCGCCTCCGACAGGGGGCCGTGGAAGGGGAGGCGGGTGAGACGGGCGGGGCCGTCGTACGCGGCGGCGGAGGCGGCCGGGGCGGTGCTGGAGAGGTCGTCGCTCATGGGGCGCACGCTAGTGACGGCACGACCGCCGACGACAGCGAATAACCGACGCCGAACGACCGACGCCGAACGACCGGACTGAGCAACCGGGACTGAGCAACCGGGACCGAGTGCCCGGCGCCGAACAACCGGCGCCGGCGTCCGCGCGACGGACGCGGTGAAGTCCTACGGCGTCACCGTGAAGTTCCGCAGGATCGCCGCCGCCAGATCCGGGTCGCCCTCCGTCTTCACCCGGTCCGCCACCGCCTCCGGCGTCACCCGGCCGCAGGCCAGGCGGACGTACGTCTCCCAGTCGAGGGTGAGAGCGGCGGCCGGCCCGAGCGCGGGGGCCGTCTCCAGGGTGCCGCGGCCCTGGATGTCGACGCGGATCGTGCGCAGGAACTCCACCGGCCCGTTCACGTCGAAGACGATCGCCGAACTGCGCGGCGCCTGGGCCCTGTTCGCCACCACGTCCGGCAGCGCGTCCAGCAGCACGTCCCGCGCCACCTGCGCGCCGGGCGAGTCGAGGTTGCCGGGCCGGCCGAGGGCGGCGCGCAGGTCCTGCTCGTGCACCCACACGTTGAACGCGTGGCTGCGCATGGACTCCTCGAGGGTCAGCTCCGCGCCGAGCGGCCCGCGCACCTTGGCGCCCGGGGCGCGGGAGTCGTTGCGGATCTGCCGGTTGCGGCGGATGACCGTGTATTCCAGCTCGGACGTCATCTCCGGCGCCGTGTGGTGGCGGCGGACGTCGACCTGCATCTCCATGTACCGCTGGTGGTCGTTGGTGACGTGGAACAGGTCGCGCGGCAGCGCGTGAATGGGGCGCGGATCGCCGAGCATCTCGCAGTCCAGGCCGATGACATGGGACACGATGTCCCGCACGGACCAGCCCGGGCACGGCGTCCGCCGGTTCCAGTCCGCCTCCGCAAGCGGCAGCACCAGCTCGGATATCGCTTCGATGGAGTGCGTCCAGGCGTCGGCGTAGGGCTGGAGGGTGGGATGCAGACTCACGGAACGGGACCCCTCGGCGGTCGGTACACGGGCAGTTTGTGGCGGCGTTTGCCAGTGGGAGGTGGCTGTGGCTGCGGTCGGCGGTGGGCTCGGGACTCTCCCGTGTTCTCGGCTCGGCTCGAACAGGGAGGACCCCCAAGTTACGCTGCTCGCAGGCACCCCGGCAGTGCTTTCGTGTGACGATCGTAGGCCCGTATGGACGGCCTCCCATGCCAGGACGGTGGTAGTGTGCGCGCCTCTCTGATCCAGATCGCCGTAGACGAGGGCGAATCGGTCGCCGACCGCCGGCGCCGGGCCGCCTCCCTGGTACGGGACCAGGCGGGCGCCGACCTCGTGGTGCTGCCGGAGCTGTGGACGACCGGCGCCTTCGCCTACGAGGAGTTCGCCCGGGAGGCCGAGCCCGTCGAGGGGCCGACGCACGAGGCCATGGCGAAGGCCGCGAGCGACGCGGGCGTCTGGCTGCACGCGGGCTCGATCCCGGAGCGCGACCCCGAGGGGCCGCTGTACAACACCTCTCTCGTCTTCTCCCCCTCCGGCGATCTGGTCGCCGCCTACCGCAAGGTGCACCGCTTCGGCTTCGACCAGGGCGAGGCGGTGCTGATGGCGGCGGGCCGCGAGCTGGTGACGGTCCGTCTGCCGGGCGCGACGACGCTCGGTCTGGCCACCTGCTACGACCTCCGTTTCCCCGAACTGTTCCGCGGCCTGGTGGACGCGGGCGCGGAGACCTTCGTCGTGTCGGCGGGGTGGCCGGAGCGACGGCGGTCCCACTGGACGCTGCTGGCTCAGGCGCGGGCGGTGGAGAACCAGTCGTTCGTCCTCGCGTGTGGAACGGCCGGCACCCACGCCGGAGTTCCCCAGGCGGGTCACTCGATCGTGGTCGATCCGTGGGGCGAGGTCCTGGCCGAGGCCGGCGCCGGCGAGGAGGTCCTCACGGTGGAGTTCGACCCCGCGAAGGTGCCGGCGACCAGGGAACAGTTCCCGGCGCTGAAGGACCGCGTCCTGGGTGTCGAGCCGCCGCCCCGCCCCTGAGCCACCACGACGGGACCGGCCGGCTCGGCGTCGGCCGCGGGGTTCGGCCGCCCCACCGGCCTCGGCCGTCCCGCCCGTGCCCAGCGCCTCCCTCAGTCCTCCCGCTCCTTGTCCGACAGCTGGATCACGCACACCGTCACCGCGATCAGCAGCGCCGGGTCGGCGTCCTCGCGCACCACGTCCACGCCGTACGTCTCCCGGACGTGCAGCCACCGGCGCGAGATCACGGCGAGCGGCTCACCGTCGTACTCGATGACGAACTCGCGGTCCAGGATGCGCCCGCTGACGTCCAGTTCCGTGCCGTCGACGAGGGTCACCCGGTAGTGGTTGCGCAGCAGCGACAGCCGCTTGCGCCGGACGGTCGCGAGGGGCTCGCCGTCCCGCTCGACGACCATCGTGTCCCGCAGGGCGAACATCTTCTGGCGGATGTCGATCAGGACCCGCCCCTCGCTGTCCTTCAGCTCGAAGGTGTCCCGCAGCCGCATGGCCTTGCCGTCGACCAGGAACACCTTGTCGCCGCTGTCGTTCTCGATCCAGTAGTCGTCGCCGAAGGCGAGGAGCCGGTCGCGCACGAGGTATCTCATGAGCACACCGCTTCCCCGGCGGCCGGCCCGAAACGCCGCCGGTAGGCCGATGGGCTGAGCCCCGTCTCGCGCCGCAGCCGGGCCCGCAGATTGGCCGCCGTGCCCAGTCCGCAGCGCTCGGCCACCACGTCGAGGCGTTCCTCGCCCCGCTCGATCAGCCGACAGGCCAGCGCCACCCGCTCCCCGGTGAGCCAGGCGAGCGGCGTCGTGCCGAGCTGGGCGCGGAACCGCCGGTGCAGGGTGGCCGGCGACACCGCCGCCCGCGCGGCCAGACCGGCCACCGTCAAGGGCTCGCCCAGCCGCTCCTGCGCCCACGCGAGCAGCGGGGCGAGCGACTCGTCGGGCGCCTCGGGCACCGGCCGCTCCACGAACTGCCGCTGCCCGCCGTCACGATGCGCGGCGAAGACGAGCCGCCGCGCGACCGCGTTGGCGACCTCCGCGCCGTGGTCGCGCCGCCAGACGTACAGCCCGAGATCCAGGGCCGCCGCACTGCCGGCGGCGGTGAGGACGTCGCCCTCGTCCACGAACAGCACGTCCGGCTCCAGCCGCACCCGCGGATGCAGCCGCCGGAAGGAGTCCGCCCACATCCAGTGCGTCGTCGCCCGCCGGCCGTCCAGCAGCCCGGCCTCCGCGAGCGCGAACGTGCCGGTGCAGAAGCCGATGACGCGGACACCGCGCGCGTGGGCGCGCCGGACGGCGTCGAGCACGGCCTCCGCGCGCGGTACGACATTGTCCGGCCGGCCGGGGACGACGAGCGTGTCCGCCTCGTCCACGGCCTCCAGTCCGGGCAGGTCGCCGACGGTCAGGAACCCGTGGTTCATCCGGATGACGGGCGCGGGCCCGCACAGCGTGACGTCGTACAGCGGCTGCGCCGCCCCCAGCTCGGGCCGTGGCAGCCCGAACAGCTCGGTGGCGCAGCCGACCTCGAACGGATTGGTGCCCTCGTCGACGATCACGGCGACCCGGTGGGTGCCCGGCGAGGGCTGAGAGGATCGTTGCGGCATCTGCGATTTCTAGCACTCGTACGACGTTCCGGCCCCCGCGACGATGACGCCATGACGCAGATTCAGGCACGCACGCCGCAGGAGCCCGTCTCCCTCCCCGCCGCCCTCGCCTCCTTCGCCGAGCGGTGGAGCCCGCGCATCGTCACCGCCGTCAACGATTACGACGTCCGCGTGGCGAAGGTGGAGGGCGAGCACCTGTGGCACGTCCACGACCACACCGACGAGTTCTTCCTCGTCCTGGAGGGGGAGCTCCACATCGCCCTGCGCGAAGCTTCCGGGGAGCGCACGGTCGTCCTCCCCAAGGGCTCCGTCTTCACCGTCCCGCGCGGCACCGAGCACAAGCCGTACGCGCCCGTGCCCACCGAGATCCTCCTCTTCGAGCCCACCGGCACACTCACGGTCGGCGACCGCCACGACGAGATCCCGGCGCACGTCGACGCCACGACGGGCCACGCGCTGGGGTGACTGCCGGCGCCGGGTGGCACCCTTGATCCATGAGCGACTCGTCCCCGGCCCCGACCCCGGATCCGACCCCGGCCAAGACCCCGGCCCCGACCGCCCGCCGCGCCCGCGTCCGCGCCCCCGAGCTGACCGGCAGGGGCGGCTGGCTGAACACGGGCGGGAAGCAGTACACCCTCGCCGACCTGCGGGGGCGGATCGTGCTGCTGGACTTCTGGACGTTCTGCTGTGTGAACTGCCTGCACGTCATCGACGAGCTGCGCGAGCTGGAGGAGAAGCACCGGGACACCCTCGTGGTGATCGGCGTCCACTCGCCGAAGTTCGTGCACGAGGCCGAGCACGCGGCGGTCGTCGACGCCGTCGAGCGGTACGGGGTGGAGCACCCGGTGCTGGACGACCCCGAGCTGGCGACCTGGAAGCAGTACGCGGTACGGGCCTGGCCCACGCTGGTGGTGATCGACCCGGAGGGGTACGTCGTCGCCCAGCACGCCGGTGAGGGGCATGTGCACGCCATTGAGCGGCTGGTGACGGAGCTGGAGGCGGAGCACGCCGCGAAGGGCACGCTGCGGCGCGGCGACGGCCCGTACGTCGCGCCCGAGCCGGAGCCCACGGTGCTGCGCTTCCCGGGCAAGGCGCTGCTGCTGCCCGGCGGGACCTTCCTGGTCAGCGACACGACCCGGCATCAGCTGGTGGAGCTGGCGGCCGACGGCGAGACGGTGGTGCGGCGGATCGGGTCCGGGGAGCGCGGCTTCGCCGACGGCGCCGCGGACCGGGCCGCGTTCAACGAGCCGCAAGGGCTCGCGCTGCTCGGCGACGGTTCCGTGGCCGTCGCCGACACCGTCAACCACGCCCTGCGCCGGCTGGATCCGGACACCGGCGAGGTCACCACCCTCGCGGGCACCGGCCGGCAGTGGTGGCAGGGCTCGCCCGCCTCGGGCCCGGCCCGCGAGGTCGACCTCTCCTCGCCGTGGGACGTCGCCTGGTGGCGGGGCAAGGTGTGGATCGCGATGGCGGGCGTGCACCAGCTGTGGACGTACGACCCGGCCGAGGGCACGGTCGGCGTCGCGGCCGGCACCACCAACGAGGGGCTGGTCGATGGGCCCGCCGCCCAGGCGTGGTTCGCGCAGCCCTCGGGGCTGGCGGCGACGGAGGAGCGGCTGTGGCTGGCCGACTCGGAGACGTCGGCGCTGCGGTGGGTGGACGTGGACGGCGTCGTTCACACGGCCGTCGGCACCGGCCTGTTCGACTTCGGGCACCGCGACGGCGCCGCCGGACAGGCCCTGCTCCAGCACCCGTTGGGCGTCACCGCGCTCCCGGACGGCTCGGTGGCGATCAGCGACACCTACAACCACGCCCTGCGCCGCTACGACCCCGTGACCGGAGACGTCACCACGCTGGCCACCGACCTGCGCGAGCCGAGCGACGCCGTGCTGGCCGGCGACGACATCGTGGTCGTGGAGTCCGCCCGGCACCGGCTCACCCGCCTGCGGCTGCCCGAGGAGGCGGTGCGCGTCGAGGCGGTCGCCCACCGCACGCGGCGCGCGGCGACCGAGGTGGTGCCGGGACGGCTGGAGCTGGACGTGATCTTCCAGGCGCCGGCCGGGCAGAAGCTGGACACCCGGTACGGGCCGTCCACCCGGCTGCTGGTCTCGGCCACGCCCCCCGAGCTGCTGCTGCACGGCGAAGGCGCGGGAACGGACCTGTCCCGCGCCCTGGAACTCAACGCCGCCGTCGTGGAAGGAGTCCTGCACGTCTCCGCGATGGCCGCGTCCTGCGACGACGACCCGGCCAACGAGTACCCGGCCTGCCATGTGCACCAGCAGGACTGGGGCGTCCCGGTCCGCCTGACCGAGGACGGCGCGGACCGCCTGCCCCTCGTCCTGGCCGGCCTGGACGCCTGAGCCGCGTCCGCCGCCGCGGGGGCGCCGAGGCGGCGGACGCGTCGCCCGCCGCCGCGAGGGGCGGAGCGTCCGCCGCGTCCCTGGCGGTCCGACGGGCCGAGGCGTTCGCCGCTTCGGCCGTTCGCCGTTTAGGCCCCCGCCGCGGCCGGCCAGGCTGCCGGATCCGGCTGTCGGATCGGGCTCAGACGCCGTACCCGTCGCTGTAGCCGTCGCGGCGGTGGGTGTGGGGAGCGTCCTCGACGACCGGCGACGCGGGCGGCACGACCACGCGCCTGCGCCGGGCGATGCTGCTGAAGGTCGTGACGCCGATCAGTCCGACGATCATCAGGATCACGCCGACCAGGTCGAGGTTGACACCCTGCATGTCCCAGTCGGTCGCGAACGTGAGGATGGCTCCCACGGCGATGAGGATGATGCACCCGCCGAGGCCCATGAGTTTGCCTCCCTCTTCCGGTCCGGTGATGCCGGGCGTTCCGGCGATTCCGGTGCGGATCGGGTACCCCGGCTTCCGGGAGGCAGTCCTCGGCAATTGTCAACCACCCGCGGTCGATTACCTCGAATCGATCGGCCGGCGTCGCCGACTCCCGGTCAACTACCCGCGCAGAAAGGCCACGAGCGAGTTCGCCAGCAGGAACGGGTCGTCCGCGCCGCACAACTCCCGTGCGCTGTGCATCGACAGGATCGCCACGCCGATGTCGACGGTCTTGATGCCGTGCCGGGCCGCGGTGATCGGCCCGATGGTGGTGCCGCAGGGCATGGAGTTGTTGGAGACGAACGACTGGAACGGCACGTCCGCCCGCTCGCAGGCCGCCGCCCACACCGCCCGGCCCGAACCGTCCGTGGCGTAGCGGTTGTTGACGTTGACCTTGAGGATCGGGCCGCCGTTGACGCGCGGGTGGTGCGTCGGGTCGTGCCGTTCGGCGTAGTTGGGGTGCACGGCGTGCCCGGTGTCGGAGGACAGGCAGACGGTCCCGGCGAAGGCGCGCGCCCGGTCCTCGTACGACCCGCCGCGCGTGAACACCGAGCGCTCCAGCACGCCGCCGAGCAGCGGTCCGTCGGCGCCGGTGTCGGACTGCGAGCCGTTCTCCTCGTGGTCGAAGGCGGCGACGACGGGGATGTACGGCAGGTCGCCCGCCGCGGCGACCGCGGTGAGGGCGGCGACGCCGGCGTGCACGGAGAGCAGGTTGTCCATCCGCGGGCCGGCCACCAGTTCCTGGTCGCGGCCCAGGTAGGCGGCGGGCTCCACGGAGTGGACCATCAGGTCCCAGCCGGTGACCTCGCCGGCGCCCAGTCCGGCGTACTCCTCCAGGAAGGAGATCAGGTCGCCGTCGCGGACGTCGTTGCCGAGGCCCCATACGGGCTGGAGGTGGCGCTGCTTGTCGAGTTTGAGGCCGTCCGTGGAGACCGCGCGGTCCAGGTGGATGGCGAGCTGCGGCACGCGCAGCAGCGGGCGGTCGACGTTGACCAGCCGGGTGGTGCCGTCGCGCAGGGAGAGCCGGCCGGCGAGGCCCAGGTCGCGGTCGAGCCAGGAGTTCAGCAGGGGTCCGCCGTAGATCTCCACGGCGACCTGGCGCCAGCCGTGCGCCCCGGTGTCGGGCAGCGGCTTGACGCGCAGGTTGGGGGAGTCGGTGTGGGCGCCGATGATGCGGAACGGGGTGTGGGCTGCGGCGCCCTCGGGGACGTACCACGCCACCAGCGCGCCGCCCCGCAGCACGTACTTGCCGCCGCTCGTCCCGTCCCAGGCGTCCGTCTCGGCGACCTGTTTGAAGCCGGCCTTCTCCAGTCGCTGGGCGGCGTTCGCCACGGCGTGGTACGGCGTGGGGCTCGCCGTCAGGAAGGACATCAGGTCGTCCGTGTGGCCGCGGTCGAAGCGTGAGGGTTCGCTCATGGGTTCACCTTAACGACGGCCGAAGGCCCGCTCGCGGCTAGGCGAGCGGGCCTTCGGGAGGAAAAGGACGGCGAGGAAAAAGGCGGCCGGGGAAAGGCGGCGGAACTAGAACGCGGCCTCGTCCAGCTCCATCAGGTCCAGGTCGACGCCCTCGGCGACCTTGCGGGCCAGGGTGACGCCCGGCAGGACGTTCGCCGCGAAGAACTT
This sequence comes from Streptomyces sp. NPDC006610, assembly GCF_040611575.1. Classification (NCBI taxonomy): domain Bacteria; kingdom Bacillati; phylum Actinomycetota; class Actinomycetes; order Kitasatosporales; family Streptomycetaceae; genus Streptomyces; species Streptomyces sp. NPDC006610. Next base: position 8,732 of record NZ_JBEXOP010000011.1, on the reverse strand, counting down.
CGCCGCGGCGATCTTGCCGGTGTAGAAGGGGACGTCCTTGGCGGAGGCCGACTCCAGCTTCTCGGCCGCGACGGCGGCGCCCTTGAGGAGCAGGTAGCCGACGATCACGTCGCCGGAGGCCATCAGCAGGCGGGTGGTGTTCAGGCCCACCTTGTAGATGTTCTTGACGTCCTGCTCGGTGGCGGCGAGGTCGGTCAGCATCAGGCCGACGATCGCCTCCAGCTCGACGGCGGCCTTGGCGAGGTGCTCGCGGGCGCCGGCCAGCTGCTCGCCGCCGGTGCCGAGGGCGAGGAACTTCTTGATGTCCTCGGCGAGGGAGTTCAGGGCCGCGCCCTGGTTGCGGACGATCTTCCGGAAGAAGAAGTCCTGGCCCTGGATCGCCGTGGTGCCCTCGTACAGGGTGTCGATCTTGGAGTCCCGGATGTACTGCTCGATCGGGTACTCCTGGAGGAAGCCGGAGCCGCCGAAGGTCTGCAGCGACTGGGCGAGCTGCTCGTAGGCCTTCTCGGAGCCGTAGCCCTTGACGATCGGCAGGAGCAGGTCGTTCAGGGCGTGCTCGGCAGACGCGTCCTCGCCGGCGGCCTCCTTGACCTGGATCTCGTCCTGGACGGCGGCGGTGTACATCACCAGGGCGCGCATGCCCTCCGCGTACGCCTTCTGCGTCATGAGCGAGCGGCGCACGTCGGGGTGGTGGGTGATGGTGACCTTGGGCGCGGTCTTGTCCATGAAGTTCGCCAGGTCGGGGCCCTGGACGCGCTCCTTGGCGTACTCCAGCGCGTTGAGGTAGCCCGTCGACAGGGTGGAGATCGCCTTCGTTCCGACCATCATGCGGGCGAACTCGATGATGCGGAACATCTGGCGGATGCCGTCGTGCTTGTCGCCGATCAGCCAGCCCTTGGCGGGGTGCTGGTCGCCGAAGGTCATCTCGCAGGTGTTGGAGGCCTTCAGGCCCATCTTGTGCTCGACGTTGGTGGCGTAGACGCCGTTGCGCTCGCCCAGCTCGCCGGTCTCGAAGTCGAAGAGGTACTTCGGGACGAGGAAGAGGGACAGGCCCTTGGTGCCGGGGCCGGCGCCCTCGGGGCGGGCGAGGACGTAGTGGAGGATGTTCTCCGACATGTCGTGCTCGCCGGACGTGATGAAGCGCTTCACGCCCTCGATGTGCCAGGAGCCGTCCTCCTGCTGCACGGCCTTGGTGCGGCCGGCGCCCACGTCCGAGCCGGCGTCCGGCTCGGTGAGGACCATCGTGGAGCCCCACTGCTTCTCCACGGCGATCTTCGCGATGTGCTTCTGCACGTCGTTGCCCTCGTCGAAGAGGATGCCCGCGAAGGCCGGGCCGGAGGAGTACATCCACACGGCCGGGTTCGCGCCGAGGATCAGCTCCGCGTACGCCCAGATCAGGGAGCGCGGCGAGGTGGTGCCGCCGATCTCCTCGGGCAGGCCCAGACGCCAGTACTCGGAGTCCATGAAGGCCTGGTAGCTCTTCTTGAAGGACGCCGGCACCGGGGCGGTGTGGGTCTGCGGGTCGAAGACGGGCGGGTTGCGGTCCGCGTCGGCGAAGGATTCCGCCAGCTCGTTCTCCGAGAGCCGGGTCAGCTCGTCGAGGATGCTCTTGGCGGTGTCGACGTCCATCTCCGCGAACGGGCCGGTGCCGTACAGCTTGTCCCGCCCGAGGACTTCGAAGAGGTTGAACTCGATGTCGCGGAGATTCGACTTGTAGTGCCCCATGGCGACGGCTCCGTAGAAAGAGAGGTATCGGCGAGGCACTGACTCCTCGCAGCTGATTTCGCGTACCAACAAGTAGCTACGATGATGCTACCCGTCGGTAATAAGAAGCAACCCCGATCCGGACATCTGTGACCCAGCCCTCTCGGGGTGTCAGTAGTCTGTGGGGCATGTACGGCTACGACCAGAACGTAGGGGCTCAGCAGGGTTACGTCCCGCCGCAGCAGCAGATGCCGGGCGGGTACGGCCAGCAGCCGCCGCTCTACCCCGAGCCGTCCCCGCCCTCCCTCGCGGACGCGGTGCGCGCCTTCACGACCGGCCAGATGGCGGCGGAGGACTTCCAGCAGGTCTTCGCCACCTCCAAGGTTTACTGCCCGCGCGGCGACAACCCCGGCTTCCTCGCCCTGCACAACACCCAGCAGCCGGTGATCCCCATGTTCACCTCGCTGAAGGAGCTGCGCCGCTACGCGGGCAAGGAGTCCAAGTACTTCGTCATCACCGGCGCCGAGGTGATCGACCTGCTCCCGACCGGCTACGGCTTCGTCCTGGACATGGAGGGCGAGCACCGGATGGTGTTCGACGCGAAGGCCGTCGAGCAGATGGTCGATTTCGCGATGCGCCGGATGTACGGCTGAACGCGCCCGGCCGCACCGGCCGACGGGGCCCCGTCGGCCGACCCTGATCGAACGCCTGCGCGCCCGCCCCCGCGCTCCCTAGGGTTCCCGCGTGACGTGCTCGCTGCAGTTCCCGCGTGACGTCGCCCGAGAACGACCGCACCTCACCCCTCGTGCCGGCCGACCGGCTCGGGGCGACGGCCCGGCTGTGTGCCGGGGAGGCTCCGCCGGAGCGCCGCGGGCTGCGCCACCGCATCCCCGTGGCGGCGGTCGAACGCGTCGAGGCGGGCGGTCGCGGAGGCCGGACCCTGATCCTCACGGTCGTCGCCCCGGACCCGCCGCCCCGGATCGCCGCGGCCGGCGCCCCGGCCGTGGCCGCGTTCGCCGGGGCGGTGCGGCGCCGGCCGCCCGACCGGGACGCCGCCGGTCCCCGGCCGGCGGTGGCCGTCGAGCGGGTGCGGAGGCTGCGCCTCAAGACCGAGCACCCGGTGGCGCCCTGGTCGCCGTGTACCCGACCGTCCTGCTCCTGCTGATCGTCAGGGGCGAGAGCGAATCCGGCGGGCTGCTGTGCGGCTTGGCGGCGACGGGCCGGACGGTCGCCGCGCTGCCGGGCACGCCGCCGGAGTGAGGGGAATGCCCGCCAAGGCGCCGCGGTTGAGGGTGGCAGGAAGTTCAATGCTCAACTAAAGTGGTCCGTACGCCGCCCAAGGAGGTCGACATGCCCGCCGTGACCGTCGAGAACCCGCTGACGCTTCCCCGTGTGACCGCGCCCGCCGGAGCCGTGGCCCGCCCCGTGCTCACCGTCACGACCGCGCCCAGCGGTTTCGAGGGCGAGGGCTTCCCGGTGCGCCGGGCGTTCGCGGGGATCAACTACCGCCACCTCGACCCGTTCATCATGATGGACCAGATGGGAGAGGTGGAGTACGCGCCCGGAGAGCCCAAGGGCACCCCCTGGCACCCCCACCGCGGCTTCGAGACGGTCACCTACATCATCGACGGCGTCTTCGACCACCAGGACTCCAACGGCGGCGGCGGCACCATCACCAACGGGGACACCCAGTGGATGACCGCGGGCGCGGGCCTCCTCCACATCGAGGCCCCGCCGGAGCACCTGGTCATGTCCGGCGGTCTCTTCCACGGCCTCCAGCTGTGGGTGAACCTCCCGGCCAAGGACAAGATGATGGCCCCGCGCTACCAGGACATCCGCGGCGGCAGCGTTCAACTGCTGACCACGCCCGACGGCGGAGCGCTGCTGCGCGTCATCGCGGGCGAGCTGGACGGCCACGCCGGCCCCGGCATCACGCACACCCCGATCTCGATGATCCACGCCACGGTCGCGCCGGGCGCGGAGGTCACCCTGCCGTGGCGGGAGGACTTCAACGGCCTGGCATACGTGCTGGCGGGCCGGGGCTCGGTCGGCGCCGAACGCCGTCCGATCCACAGGGGGCAGACCGCGGTCTTCGGCGCCGGCGGTTCGCTGACCGTCCGCGCGGACGAGAAGCAGGACTCCCACACGCCGGACCTGGAGGTCGTCCTCCTCGGCGGACAGCCCATCCGCGAGCCCATGGCCCACTACGGCCCGTTCGTCATGAACACCCGCGAGGAACTCCAGCAGGCGTTCGAGGACTTCCAGAAGGGCCGGCTGGGGACGATCCCGGCGGTGCACGGGATGTCGGAGGGCGGGCTGTAGGGCCCGTCAGCCGCAAGCGGGCGGTCCCGTCCGGGGGCGGACGGGACCGCCCGCGCCGCCCGATGACCAACAGGTCGCAGGCACACGGCGGAGGGCTGGTCCAGAAGAGGACGCACGTCGCTTCGACATGGACGAGCGGGCGATCGGGACCCGGGCCTACTCGTCCCGGGAGTCCTCCCCGGCCTCCCCGCCCTCCGCGCCCTCCCAGAACTCGAACCAGATGCTTTTCCCCTCGCCCCGCGGGTCGACGCCCCACGAGTCGGCCAGCATCTCGATGAGCATCAGCCCGCGCCCCGAGGACGCCAGTTCGCCGGGTCGGCGCTTGTGCGGCAGGTCGTCGCTGGTGTCGGCGACCTCCACCCGGATCCGCCGCCGCGGCGCCCGGCCCCCCACCTCCGCGGTGAGCAGCGCGTCGGTGTCGGTGTGCACCAGCACGTTGGTCAGCGTCTCCGACAGCAGCAGGACGGCGGAGTCGACCTGGTCCTCCGACGTCCAGTCGTGCAGCAGGTCCCGCAGCTGCTGCCGGGCCACCGCGACCCGTTCCGGCTCGGCCTGCGCCACCGTCAGCATGGTCCGGCGCACCGTCGGCCGCTCGGTCACCGGTTCCCCGCAGCCGCATCCGCCGCCGTGCCGGCACAGCAGCAGTACGGCGATGTCGTCCTCCCGCCGGTCGGCGAGCCGGCCCGTGGTGTGGTGGGAGGACGGTCCGTGCACGGCCTGCACCAGGGCGTCGGCCAGCTCCTCCAGGCCGCCCTCGCGGGCCTCCAGGACCGGCCGGATGCGCTGCCAGCCGCTGTCGAGGTCGTGGCCGCCGGTCTCGATCAGGCCGTCCGTGCACAGCAGCATCGTCTCGCCGGGTTCGAGGACGTGCCGGGTCGTGGGGTAGTCGGCGTCCGGGTCGATGCCGAGCGGCAGGCCGCCCGCGGTCGGCTGCCGGAGCACAGTGCCGTCGGCCATGCGGATCACCGGGTCCGGATGCCCGGCACGGGCTATGTCCAGCACCCCGGTCGCGGGGTCCGCCTCGACGTAGAGGCAGGTGGCGAAGCGCGCGTCGGCGGGGCCGTCGTCCGGGGCGGAGATGCCGTGCAGGAAGCGGGAGGCCCGGCTCAGCACGGCATCCGGCCGGTGGCCCTCCGAGGCGTAGGCGCGCAGCGCTATCCGCAGCTGGCCCATCAGCCCGGCCGCCCGCACGTCATGCCCCTGGACGTCGCCGATGACCAGTGCGAACCGTCCCGAGCCGGGCAGCGGGATCATGTCGTACCAGTCGCCGCCGACCTGGAGCCCGCCGCCGGTGGGGATGTAGCGGGCGGCGATGCTCATGCCGGGGATCTTGGGACCCAGCGTGGGCAGCATGGAGCGCTGGAGCCCGTCGGTCAGCTCCCGCTCGCTCTCGGCGGTACCGGCCCGCGTCAGGGCCTGCGCGAGCATGCGCGCCACGGTCGTCAGCACCGACCGCTCGTCCGGGGTGAAGGCGACCGGATAGCTGAAGGCGGCCATCCACGCGCCCATCGTCCGTCCGGCGACCGCCAGTGGCAGGAACGCCCAGGACTGCCGGCCGAACCGCTCGGCGAGCGGCCAGGTCAGCGGGTAGCGGGCCTTGTACTGCTCCGGCGAGGACAGGTACACCGCCCGCCCCGTGCGGACGACCTCGGCGGCCGGGTAGTCCGTCGTCAGCGCCATCTGGGTGAAGGGGTCCTCGTCGCCGGAGTTCTGCCCGTGGTGGCCGATGACCGTCAGCCGTTCGCCCTCCACGCCGAAGACCGCCAGCCCGTCCGGGGTGAACCCGGGCATCGACAGCCCCGCGGCGACGCGCAGTACCTCCTCCGTGGACCGAGCCTCGGCCAGCGCCCGGCCCGCGTCCAGCAGGAACGCCTCCCGGGAGCGCCGCCAGTCCCCGGTGACCGCGCGCCGCCCCGCCGGGGTACCCGGCGAGGGGTCGGTGACCTCCTGGAGGGTGCCGATCAGCTCGTAGGCCTTGCGCACGGGGTCGAAGGAGGGCTTGGAGCGGCTGCGGACGACGCGCAGCTGGCGCCCCTGGTCGTCCATGATCCGGATGCGCACCTCGGCGAGGGTCTCCTCGGCCACGGCGAGCTGGACGACGCCGGTGATCTCGTTCCAGTCGACGGGGTGCAGCCGGGCCCGCGCCTGGGCCTCGGTGAGGACGGTCTCCTCGGCGGGCAGCCCGAGCAGCCGCGCCGCCTCGGCGTCGACGGTGACCAGTCCCTTGGCGGTGTCCCAGTGCCACAGACCGGTCGCGAGGGAAGCGAGGACGTCCCCCACGGAGGGCAGGGGCTCACCAGTGCGCATTGCCCCACTGTAGGAACACGGGATCGAACCGTGCCACTGATCCCGATGGCCGGGCGGGGCAATGGAGGGGAGGCGATCATGGGTCGCCCGGTACCCTGGACCGTGTTTCACGTGAAACACGACCCACGACGCCCGATCCGCGAAGACTGGATGAAACGACGATGCATCGGTACAGGTCCCACACCTGCGGCGAGCTCCGCGCCTCTGACGTCGGCACCGACGTCCGGCTGAGCGGCTGGCTGCACAATCGGCGCGACCTGGGCGGCATCCTCTTCGTCGATCTGCGCGACCACTACGGCATCACGCAGCTCGTGGCCCGTCCCGGCACGCCCGCCTACGAGGCTCTGGACAAGGTCTCCAAGGAGTCCACGGTCCGCGTCGACGGCAAGGTCGTCTCGCGTGGCGCCGAGAACGTCAACCCGGACCTGCCGACCGGCGAGATCGAGGTCGAGGTCGGCGAGGTGGAGCTGCTCGGCGCCGCCCAGCCGCTGCCGTTCACGATCAACACCGAGGACGGGGTCAACGAGGAGCGGCGTCTGGAGTACCGCTTCCTGGACCTGCGTCGCGAGCGCATGCACCGCAACATCATGCTGCGTACGGCCGTCATCGCGGCGATCCGGCAGAAGATGGTCGCCCTCGGCTTCAACGAGATGGCGACGCCGATCCTCACGGCCACCTCCCCCGAGGGCGCTCGCGACTTCGTCGTCCCGTCCCGTCTGCACCCGGGCAGGTTCTACGCCCTCCCGCAGGCGCCGCAGCAGTTCAAGCAGCTGCTGATGATCTCCGGCTTCGACCGCTACTTCCAGATCGCGCCCTGCTTCCGCGACGAGGACGCCCGCGCCGACCGCTCGCCGGGCGAGTTCTACCAGCTCGACGTCGAGATGAGCTTCGTCGAGCAGGAGGACGTCTTCCAGCCGATCGAGAAGCTGATGACGGAGCTGTTCACCGAGTTCGGCAACGGCCGTGAGGTGACCTCCCCCTTCCCGCGCATCCCGTTCCGCGAGTCGATGCTGAAGTACGGCTCCGACAAGCCGGACCTGCGCGCCCGGCTGGAGCTGGTGGACATCACCGACGTCTTCGAGGGCTCGGAGTTCAAGGCGTTCGCCGGCAAGCACGTCCGCGCGCTGCCGGTGCCCGCGGTCCAGGACCAGCCCCGCAAGTTCTTCGACCAGCTCGGCGACTACGCCGTCTCCCAGGGCGCCAAGGGCCTGGCCTGGGTGCGCGTCGGCGAGGACGGGACGCTGTCCGGCCCGATCGCCAAGTTCCTCACCGAGGAGAACGTCAAGGTCCTCACCGAGCGGCTCGGTCTGGAGGCCGGTCACGCCGTGTTCTTCGGCGCGGGCGAGTTCGACGAGGTCTCGAAGATCATGGGCGCGGTGCGGGTCGAGGCCGCCAAGCGCGCCGGGCACTTCGAGGAGAACGTCTTCCGGTTCTGCTGGATCGTCGACTTCCCGATGTACGAGAAGGACGAGGAGACCGGGAAGATCGACTTCTCGCACAACCCGTTCTCGATGCCCCAGGGCGGCATGGAGGCCCTGGAGAGCCAGGACCCGCTGGACGTCCTGGCCTGGCAGTACGACATCGTCTGCAACGGCGTCGAACTGTCCTCCGGCGCGATCCGGAACCACGAGCCGGACATCATGATCAAGGCCTTCACCATCGCCGGCTACGACAGCGAGACCGTCGAGCGCGAGTTCGCCGGCATGCTCCGCGCGCTGCGCTTCGGCGCCCCGCCGCACGGTGGCATCGCCCCCGGCGTCGACCGCATCGTGATGCTCCTGGCCGACGAGCCGAACATCCGCGAAACCATCGCCTTCCCGCTCAACGGCAACGCCCAGGACCTGATGATGGGCGCGCCGACGGAGCTGGAGGAGGCCCGGCTGAGGGAACTGCACCTGTCGGTGCGCAAGCCGCAGCCGAAGTAACCATCCGCGCTGACCTTCAAGGCGCCCGGAGCCCGAGGAGGGCTCCGGGCGCCTTCGCGTCCCGCTGCCCAGGCGGCACTCGGCACAGGCGCTCAGTGCGCGGCAGGGTCGGGGTCTGGCTCCGGGAAGAGGTCTTCGGCGCGGGTGACGGCGCTGACGCGGCGGAGCCAGTGGTCGAGGACATCGGCGTCGGTGCAGGTCGTGATGCGTTCGCGGACGTCGTCGGAGAGGGGATTCCGCGTGCCTCGAGCACTGTGTCCAGTCGCCCCGCCCTCCTTCCTGGAGGAAGCCGTGCTCGCCTGAACGACCGAAGGCGCCCGGAGTACCAGACCCCGGGCGCCTTCCTCGTGTCCGTGGCAGGCGTCAGGACACCGACTTATAGCCGCTCCAGCCCGTCGCGATCTTCACTCGGCCGCCGAACGAGCCCTTGCCGTCACCGCTGTTGCGGTACAGGTTGCCGCCGCTGTCGCGGGC
>NZ_JBEXOP010000010.1:0-203177 GCF_040611575.1 Streptomyces sp. NPDC006610 | reverse complement strand
ACACCTGCCGGAAGGCCCTCCAGCGTCGCGACGAGTGCGGGACCGTGGGACTCCCCCGCGGTCAGCCAGCGCAACCTGCTCAACGGTGCTCCTCACTGCTCGCAACGAAGTCGGAAAACAGCCGAGTCGTCGTGCCCGGACCGGGGCGTCCCCGGGGGCGTCCGTCTGCCGCCCCCGCGGTCACAGCCGGACGCCCAGGACCTCGGCCATCAGGGTGCCGACGAGGCGTACGCCGTCCTCGGTGAGCACCGACTCGGCGTGGAACTGCATCGAGGCGAAGTGGGGGCCGCGCAGCGCGTGCACCTCACCGGTGTCCGGGGCGCGGCTGACCTCGACGAGGCCCACGCCCTCGCACTCGGCCACGTCCTCGGTGCTGCGCGCGGCGAACGTGTTGTAGAAGCCGACCCGTTCGCGGGCGCCGAAGAAGTCGATCTCCTGTTGCACGCCCTGGTTCGGCGTCTCGCGGCGGACCAGCGGGAAGCCGAGCCGCATGCTGAGCACCTGGTGGCTGAGGCAGACCGCGAGGAACGGCCGCCGCTCGGCGAGCAGGGTGTCCACCGCCGACCGCAGGTGGGCGATCTTGGGATGCGTGGCCTCGCGCGGATCGCCGGGGCCGGGGCCCATGACGACCAGGTCGTGGCCGTCGAAGGCGTACGGCTCGTCGAAGCGGCGGACCGTCACGGTCAGGCCCAGGGAGCGGAGCTGGTGGTCGATCATCGAGGTGAAGGTGTCCTCGGCGTCCACCACCAGCACCCGACGGCCGGCCAGGTCCGGCACGGACCGCTCCGGTCGTCCGCCACCGGCCAGCCAGAACCCGGCGAGCGTGGTGTTGCGCCGGGCCAGGGCGGCCCGTACGTCCGGGTGGTCGCCGAAGCGCACGGCGTGCGCGCCGGGTCCCCGACCGTCCGCCGGGCCGTCCGCCCGGAGCGCCGCGAGCAGCCCGGCCGCCTTCGCGCGGGTCTCGGCGACCTCGGAGTCCGGGTCGGAGTGACGGACGAGGGTGGCGCCGACGCCGATCCGCACGCGGCCGGCGTGGTCGATGTCGGCGGTGCGGATGAGGATGGCCGAGTCCATCGCCCGGCCGCCCGCGGCGTCGCGGCCGATGAGGGCCACCACGCCGCTGTAGTAGCCGCGGCCTTCGGGCTCGTACCGTTCGACCACCCGGCAGGCGCTCTCCAGCGGGCTTCCGGTGACCGTCGGGGCGAACATCGCCTCGCGCAGTATGGCGCGCGGGTCGAGGCCGGTGCGGCCCTCGATGAAGTACTCGGTGTGCGCGAGGCGGGCCATCTCCTTCAGGTACGGGCCCGCCACCCGGCCGCCGGACTCACAGATCCGGGCCATCATCTTCAGCTCCTCGTCGACGACCATGTACAGCTCGTCGGCCTCCTTGCCGTCGGCGAGGAACTCCAGCACCCCGGGCAGGGCGGGCCCGGTCGGCGGGTAGCGGTAGGTGCCGCTGATGGGATTCATCACGGCGGTGCCGCCGGAGAGGCTGACGTGCCGCTCGGGGGTCGCGCCGACGAAGGTCCGGTCGCCGGTGTGGACGACGAACGTCCAGTAGGCGCCCGACTCGCCGCGCAGCAGCCGGCGGAAGAACGACAGCGCGCTGTGCGGGGAGTAGTCGGTGATGTCGGCGACGAACGAACGCTTGATGACGAAGTTGGCGCCCTCGCCGGTGCCGATCTCCTCCTTGATGACCCGGCGGACCGTCTCCGCGTAGTCGTCGTCGCCGACGTCGAAGTGGCCGCCGGTGAGCGTGATCGGCACGTCCGGCAGCCGGCGCAGGACCTCGTCGAGGGAGAGCACCGCCTGGTCGGTGACGGTCATCGCGATCAGCGGTTCGCCGTCGTCCGGTCCGGCGAAGCCGCGCTCGGTGATCTGCCGGTAGGGGATCAGCGTCAGCAGCTCGTGGCGCGGGGCGCCGGCCGGTGCGGCCCGTTCGGGCAGGGGCAGGTCCGCCAGGGTCCGCGGCGTCGAGACCGTGCCGAGCAGGACGTCCACGGTGTCCGGCCCGCCGGCCTCCGGGCGGTGCAACAGGGCGAAGGGGCCGGGCCGTTCCGTCAGGATCCGGTCGAGGACCGGGCCGGTCGCGGTCATGCGCGCGCTCCGGCCGTGCGGGCGGCGTCGAGCCGGCCGAGGACGGCGTCCGTGGTGGTGACGACGGCGCAGCGCCGGGCGGCGTACTCGACGGCCAGCCGGTGGTCCCCGGCCGAGAAGTCCGCGACCGCGTCGGCGACGAGGAACGGCCGGATGTCGTGGGTGAAGGCGTCGACCGCGGTCATCAGCACTCCGACGTGCGCGTACACGCCGCACAGCACCAGCTGGTCGCGGCCGTGGGCGCGCATCCACTCCAGCAGGCCCGAGCGGAAGAACGCGCTGTAGCGCCACTTGGTGAAGACCTGGTCGTCCGGCCCCGGCGCGAGCGGCTCGACGACCTCGCGGTCGGCGGGGTCCACGCGCATGCCGGGCCCCCAGAAGTCCTTCAGCAGACCGCGCTGCTCGTCGGTCATGCCGCCGGGCTGCGCCGTGTACGCCACCGGCATGCCCGTCAGCACGGCCTGTTCGCGCAGCCGGGCGGCGTTGCGCACCAGCGGCTCGCGCAGCGCCGCGGGGAACGGGCGCAGGAAGTAGCGCTGCATGTCGTGGACGAGCAGCACCGCGCGGTCCGGGTCCGCGGACCACCCGGCGGTGTTGCCGGGCAGGTCGTCCGCCGACGGCAGCGGATACGGCTCGATGGGGGGTATGCCCGCCATGACTGTCCTCTCGGATGGTTGTCTCGGTGGGGGTGGCGGCCAGGGGGGACGGTCACGCCGCGGCCGACCGGGTCCGGCGGCCGGTGAGCCACCAGGACGAGGCCACGGAGAGGGCCTGGCCGGGGTTGAGCCGCGGGTCGCAGAAGCTCGTGTACCGGGTGCCGACGAGGCCGACCTCGGATGCGTCGCGTACGCACTCGGTGACGTCGTCGGGGGTGGTCTCCAGGTGCAGTCCGCCCGCGACCCCGCCCGCGGCGCTCACCGCGTGCTGGAACTCGTCGATCTCTCGCGCGACCGTCTCCAGGAAGCGGGACTTCAGCCCGTCCGGGGTGGTGACGGTGTTGCCGTGCATCGGGTCGGTCAGCCAGATCACCGGGTGCCCGGCCGCGCGGACCGCCGCCGCCAGCGCGGGCAGCCGCTCGGCGACGGTTCCGGCGCCCATCCGGGCGATGAGGGTCAGCCTGCCCTCCTCCCGCCGCGGGTCGAGGCGTTCGCACAGGGCGAGCAGTTCCTCCTCCGTCATCCGGGGACCGACCTTGCAGGCCACCGGATTGACGACCTCGGCGAGCAGGGCCACATGGGCGCCGTCGAGCTGCCGGGTCCGCTCGCCTATCCACGGCCAGTGGGTGGAGGCGAGCAGCAGCTCTCCGTCCGGCTGCCGGCGCAGCATCGGGACCTCGTAGTCGAGGAGCAGCGCCTCGTGGCTGGTCCAGACGGGGGCGCCGATGCGGGCCGGGCCTGCGCCCCCGAGCCAGCCCAGACAGCCCATGACGGCGTGGGCGGCCCGGTAACCGGACAGCAGCCGCTGCGGGTCGGGGCGCCGCAGCACGGGGTCGGGCTCCGGACTGTTGACCATGTGGCCGCGGTAGACCGGCAGTTCGAGGTCGCCGACCCGCTCGGTGGGGCGGGAGCGGGGCTTGCCGAACTGGCCGGCCATCCGGCCGACGCGCACCACCGGCAGGCAGGTGTCCATCTCCAGTTGCCCGGCGAGCATGTTCAGCAGGCCCGCCTTGCGGGCCACATGGCCCGGCGTGCACTCGGCGGGATCCTCCGCGCAGTCGCCGGCCTGCACCACGTGCGCCTGGCCCGCGGCCACCCGCGCCAGCATCGAGCGCAGGGTCTTCACGTCCGCCGCGTCGACGAGCGCGGGCAGGGCGGCGAGTTCCTTCCGCACGCGCAGCACCTGCCCCTCGTCGTCCCACGGTGGCTGTTGCAACGCCTGTCCGTGTCGAAGGTCGAGCAGAGCGTCGTCCACTGGTTTCTCCAATCGCGACAAGACGTACGGCGATGCGGGAAGCGAGGAAGGGAACGGGCCGGAGGGCGAGGAGCGACGAGGAAGGGCGGGGAGCGAGGCCCCGCGACGCAGGGAATCGTGCGACGGATGGCGGGCGGCCACCAACAAGGTGCGCGGTACTCCGTCAGGTGACGCGCCATCCGTCAAGTGACCGGCGATATGTCAAGTCGGCGCGCCGACGCACGGGCGTCGTCGCCGTGCCTCGCGCCCGTCGGACTGCGCAACCTGCCCGGCTTCGCGCGGCGTGCGCGCACACGGCGGCGGCCGGTGGGCGGACGGTGGGGAACCGTCCGCCCACCGGCCGCGGCGGGCAGTGGCGGGGAGCGGCCGTCAGACCCGGACCGCCGGCTGCTCCGCAGAGGTGCGGGCGAGCGCGACGACCGCGTGCGCGGCCGACGCCAGGGTCGTGTGACGGTGCCAGCCGCCGAAGGAGCGCCCGGAGAAGTCCCGGATGCCCACCCGGTCGGCGATCTCGGTGAAGTCCTGCTCGACCCGCTCGGCCAGCCTGCTCAGTCGCACCAGGGACGCCGGCGGGGTGGTGGCCAGATTCGTCAGCCAGAGCTTCGCGGGCCAGCGCCCGCCCTCGTCGCCGACCCCGAGGAGCACCACCTCGCCCTGGCCCGGAGCCGGACCGGACAGGGACGGGCCGGCCACCCGCACGGTCGCGGCCCAGTGGGTCCTCGGCGCCGCACCCGGCACGTGGTCCGCGGTGACGACGGGCCGCCGCAGGTCCCTGACCATGATCATGATCTGCTCGGCGGTCAGCGGTCCCCGTCCGGCGGCGGGCAGCGCGGGATCCACGACGGTGAGCGGATGGTCCTCGCACACGCTGACCAGCAGCGGCATTCCCGCGGCGTGCAGCTTCTCGAAGATGGGCACGGCGTGCACCTCGCACGAGTCGAGCACGAACGGCCGCACCGGCAGGCCCCACTGCGTCACCGCCTCCAGACAGGCCCGGACGACGCATTCGCTCAGCGTCTCCGCCGGCACCCCGTCCGGGATCGCCACCTGACTGCGCCGGAGGTCGTCCTTGAGCCACGCCTGCGGCAGATGGAGGCGCCAGTTGACCGGGGCGCTGACCGTGTCCGAGGCGGCCCACACCCCGATGGTGCGCTGGGCGTTCAGGACCTGCCCCAGGGTCGGGAAGAAGTGCTTGTCCACGCCGACCGAATGGCGTCCGGTCTTGGGGATGATGACCGGCTGCACCACCCACGCCCGCGGCGGGACGGCGCCGAGCCAGTGACGGGCGAGCGCCCGGCGGATGGGCACCCAGTCCCAGGTGGAGGCCGAGATGAAGTGGTGCAGGTTCTGCTCCGACACCTGCTCGCCGAGCAGCGCGGCGATGTTGCGGATGGACTTGCGCCCCGGCGTCTCGAGCAGGCCCCGTAAGTACTGCATGGCCTTTCTGCACTGGTCGCTGCGGGACAGCGAGGCGAAGAGCAGGGAGGAGATCTCGGTGAGGACGGCGTCGTGCGAACCGGACGCGAAGGGCGGGGGAGAGCTGCCGCGTGCCGTGGTCGTGGGATGCAGGTCATAGCTGAGCATGAATCTCCTCACTGATGAACCGACCCGTGCCGTGGTGCATCCGTCAGCTCGAACGGGAACGCTGAGTGATGCCCTGGCCGAGAGTAAGGGGCTTGGGGGGAGTTGAGTCATCACCGGCCGGGTGAGAGTGTCAAATTACCGGACGGTAGTCCCGTGAATGTGGGAGGCGTCACTCCGGATGCCCGTCGGTCCGTGCGGCGGCCCGGGGCCGTGCGGAGGCGGCGATCAGGTGGGCGATGGAGGCGAGCGTGATGTGCCGGTGCCAGCCCGGGAACGACCGTCCCGCGAAGTCCCGCAGACCGACCTCGTCCGAGATCTCCGCCAGATCCTGCTCGACCACCTCCGGCAGCCGGGTCAGACGCAGCGCGGCCGGGAGGCGGGAGGGCGCGAAGCCGGTCAGCCACAGCCGCCGGTCGGTCCGCCGGCCGGGGCGCCACTCGGCCACCAGTGTCATCGCGTCCCGCCCCGCCGACGAGGCGACCACCGGGATCGCCGCGGCCGTCGTGCGCCTCTTCCCGTGCCCCACCTGCCGACGCAGACGGGGGAGGGACTCGGCCAGCTCGCCCGCGGTGCGCTGGAGATCGCCGTGTCTGGGCAGCGCCGCCCGGTCGATCCGCACCGGCGCCGCCGGACTCACCCGTACCGCGAACGGCCGCCCGGTGGACGCGAGATGCCGCGCGACCGCCACGCCGTCCGCCTCCGCGACGTCCACGACCACGGGCAGCGGAGCCATCCGCCCGATCGCCAGCAGCCCCGCCACCGCCTGCCGCACGCACTCCTCGACGGTGCTCGACGCGGCGTCCGCCGGGACGCCCGCCCGGTCCCGCAGGGGGCCGGCCGTCCAGCGGGCGGACAGCCGCAACTGCCAGTCGACCGGCACCGCCGACCGCTCCGAGGCCAGCCATGTCCCCACCGCCTGCTGGCCGTTGACCGTGCCCAGCGAGGTCGGCTGCGGGTCCGCGCCGACCGAGTGCGGGCCGGTCTTGGGGATCAGCGTCGAGCCGATCACCCACGCCTCCGGGGCCAGGGTCCGCTGCGCCTGACGGGCCAGGGCGTGCCGGACGGGCGTCCATTCCCAGGGCGAGGCGGTGATGAAGTGGTGCACGCTCTGCTGCGCCGACGCTCCCCCGAATCGCGCCGCGATGCTCCGCAGCGTCTTGCGCCCGGGCACCGACAGCAGCCCGCGGACGTACTGCTCGGCCTTCGCCCGCTGCCCGTTGCGGTGCAGCGAGCCGAACAACCGCCGGCAGAACTCGGCGTCCAGGGCCTCCGCCCCGGAGCCCTCTCTCGCCGCGTCCCGGTGCTGCCGCATCACCGCTCCCCGCACGTCCGCCCGTCAAAAAAGGACTGTCGTCCTGTTTCGTTTATACGGCGTCCGCGCAGAACGACCCGCACGTTTGCGCCAGCGGCGGTGTGCGCGGACGAACCTCCGGAGGCGCACGGTCCGTTCCGGCCGCCCGGCCTGTCTGCGCTCTTTACCGGCTCTTGGGCTCGCCCATACTCTGACCAAAACCGAACGGAGATCCGGTACTTTAACCGCGCACTGATTAGGGCCTGACCGATCCGACTCAGGGGGAACGTTGTTCGGCGTCATACCCACCCCTCGCCCGTCCGCCCTGTCACCCGCTCTCCTCGGGGCCTACGCGCACCTGCGGCGCGAGGAGAACTTGCTCGTCACCGGCTGGCAGCGGCTGAGCGACCGGCGCTTCTCACTCTCCGTCAGATGGCCCGCCGCGGAGGGCGACCTGCCGTACGACCCGCGGCTGCTCGCGCAGACCGTCCGGCAGACGGGACTGGTCGTCGCGCACGCCGCCTACGACGTCCCGCTCACGCACCAGACCGTGCTGAGCTTCCTCTCCTTCACCCTCGTCCCCGGCCTTCGCCCGCCCCGCGGCCGCGCGTCCGCGCCGGACGTGCGGATCGCCGTCGCGCAGAACGGCGGCAGGCGACGCACGACCAAGGCCCTGCGGATGTCCTTCCAGGTGTCGCTCGACGGGAGCGAACTGGCCCGTGCCGAGGCCGAGTTCGCGTGGATCTCCGAGCGGGTCTACGCCCGTCTCCGGGGCGCCCGCCGCCATGTCGACTGGGGCGCCTGGGCCGTGCCGGCGCCCGTGGACGCCCGGCTGGTGGCCCGGCCGTCCGCGGCGGACGTCATGCTGTCCCCCGGGGACCGCCCCCATCGCTGGCTGCTGCGCAACGACCCGAGCAACCACCTGATCTTCGACCACCCCGTCGACCACGTGCCGGGCCTGGCCCTGCTGGAGGCAGCCGACCAGGCGGCGCGCGCCCTGCTCGCCCCGGCCGCCCTCGCGGCCACCGGCATCGAGGCCACCTATGTGCGGTACGTCGAATTCGACCGTCCCTGCCACATCGAGGCCGAGCCGCTGCCGGAGCCGGGCTCGGTCCGGGTCACCGGGACGCAGGAGGGCGAGGCCGCCTTCCGCGTCGACTTCCGCACCGGAGGCTGACCGCCGGCTCACCGCCCCGCGCCTGACCGGCCCGGCGCCGACCGGCCGTCGCGCTCCCCGCGGAGGACCGGGGCGCCCGGCGCCGACCGGTCGTCGCGCCCCCCCCGCGGAGGACCCGATGCGCGGCACCGGACCGGCGCCGCGCCCCCTCGGAGACCAGGGGTGTCCGCCCGGCACCCGGATCGTTGGGCACGGCGTGACGACGACCCATGCGACGACCACCACCCGGCGCAACGACCGCGAGGCCGGCGCGGCGGACCTGGCGCCCCTCGCCTTCGCCGGATACGCCCACTTCACCGCGATGCAGGTGCGCGCCGGCCGGGTGCGCGGCCTCGATCTGCACCTCGCCCGGCTGCGCCACGCCTCGCTGGAGCTGTTCGGCCGCGCCCTGCCCGACGACCGGGTGCTCTCCTGGCTGCGCGCCGCCGTCGCCGACGCCGCGGCCGACCTCTCGCTGACGGCGACCGTCTACCTGCCGTCCGGGGAGTTCACGGTGGCCGCACCCGACGAGGAGCCCGAACTGCTCGTGCGCACCGCGCCGCCCGCCTCGGGCCCCGCCGGGCCGCTCACCCTGGGCGTCGTCGAGCACGAGCGGTTCCTGCCCTCGGTCAAGCACGTCGGAGAACCGGCCAAGACCTACTTCCTGCGGCAGGCGGTGCGACAGGGCTGCGACGACGTGGCGTTCACCGACCGCCGGGGCCGGCTGAGCGAGGGGTCCATCTGGAACCTGGCCTTCTGGGACGGAACCGGCGTGGTGTGGCCGGCGGCCGACATGCTCGACGGGGTCACCATGGGCGTCGTCCGCAGACAGCTGGACCGCCTCGGCGTCGCCCAGCGGGTCCGCGAGGTCACGCCCGCCGACCTTCCGGAGCTGGCGGGCGCCGCCGTCATGAACTCATGGACGCCCGGGGTCGCGGTCCACAGGATCGGCCCGGCGCCGCTGCCCGAGGCGCCGGCGTTCGTGGAACTGCTGCACCGGGCCTACGAGGCGGAGCCGCTCATCTCCCTGTAGTCCCCGGGCAGGCGGCACAGCTCGGCGTCGGACATCGCGGCGCACTCGTGCGGCGCCGCCCCCTCGGTCGACCGCCAGTGCGCCGACGGCGGTTCGCCGGCCGCCGAGGCCGGCCGGCCGGCCGCGTCGATCCCGTCGCGCACCGCCTCCGCGGCCAGCTGCGGCAGTACCAGCCGCCAGAACGGCGTCACCGACAGCGCGACCCCGGCGTGGCCGGGGTCGCGTCCCAGCCCTTCCAGCCCCGCCATCACGGCCGTGACGGCCGAGACCGCGTCGTCGAGGTCGACCCCCGGGGCCAGACTGCCCTGCTGCCGGGCCAGCCGGAGCAGCCCGTGCACCCAGTCCCGCCAGTGCTGCCACAGACTCCCCGCGCTCTCCCAGGCCGCGTCGTGCGCCAGGCCGAACCCGGCCCTGAGCACCGGGTCGCGGGCGACCCGTTCGGCGAGCGTGTGCGAGGTGTCGACGAGCAGTTGGAGCGGTTCGGGGTGCTGGTCCGGGACCTGCCCGGTCACGCACAGCAGAATCTCCGCCGCCGTGGACTCGACCGCCTCGCCGAGGGCCTGCTTGTTCCCGAAATGGAAGTGCAACGCGCCGTGGCTGGCCCGGGCGAGGGCGCATATCTGCCCGATGGAGGATCCGGCGAAGCCGCCGCGGTTGAAGAGCTCGGCGGCGGATCGGATCAGTTGACGGCGTGTCTTCGCGGCACGGTCCTGCATGGTGATTCGCACTCCGGGAGAAGAGAGGAGCAGGAAGACGGGTGGAGCGGGTGCGGGGGAACGAGGAGTGACCCGCACGCGGGCGTGCCGCAGGCGATACCGGGCGTCCGACCACGGCGCATTCGCGGGTGCACGTCCCCGTGTACCGTCCACTCTTACCACGTCGACAACGCGCACATACGGGCCGTTACCGACACTGGCGCGATATCGTGCCCACCATGATCGCCATACGGTTCGACCGCTTCGGCGGTCCCGAAGTGCTCACCGTCGTCGACGCTCCCGCCCCCCGGCCGGGCCCGGACGAGGTGCTGATCGACGTCGAGGCGGCCGGCGTGAACTTCGCCGACACCCATCAGACCGACGGTTCCTACCTGGCCGCCGACCAGTTGCCCCACATCCCCGGCAGCGAGGTCGTGGGCCGCGCCGAGGACGGCCGGCGAGTGCTGGCGCGGGTGTCCCACGGCTACGCCGAGCAGGCGGTCGCCAAGAAGTCCGCCCTGGTGGAGATCCCCGAGGACCTGGACGCCGGAGCGGCCCTCGCGCTGCTCGTGCAGGGCCTGACCGCCTGGCACCTGCTGCGGACCGCGGCCCGGCTGCGGCCCGGCGAGACCGTCGTCGTGCACTCGGCGGCGGGCGGCGTGGGCAGCCTCGCCGTGCAGCTGGCCCGGGAGTTCGGCGCGGGCCGGGTCTGGGCGCAGGCCTCCACGCCGGAGAAGCGCCGGCTCGCCCTCGACCTCGGCGCGGACGCCGCCGTCGTCCACCCCCTGCCGGAGCGGGCCGACGTGATCCTCGACGCCGTCGGCGGGGAACTCTTCGACAGCGCGCTGGAATCGCTCGCCCCGGGCGGCCGCCTGGTCAGCTACGGCAACTCCGCCCGCGCCGGCTTCACCCCCGTCGACCCCGCGCGCCTCGGCCGGCTGAACGCCGCCGTCGTCGGCTTCTGGCTGCGTCCGACCCTGGCCGCCGAGGGCGCGTTCACCGGCCCGCTGAGGGAACTGCTGGCGCTGACCGCCGAGGGCAGGCTCAGGCCGGTGGTGCACGAGCCGTATCCGCTCACCGAGGCCCGGCGCGCCCACGAGGACCTGCTCGCCCGGCGCACCACCGGAAAGGTGGTGCTGCGCCCCTGACACAGGGGTCCGCCGCCGGACCTGACAGATCGTCGACCGATTCCCGGGGATCCCGTCCGCCTGTGCCTAGCATCGGGTGACGAGCCGGAACCGGCGCGGGGCCGCAGCCCACCACGGCCCCTCGGCACGCGGTGTCGCCCATGGACGCACCGGCGCGCACCCGCCGGGCGCCCGACTCCTCACCCCTGAAGTCGGCCACTCATGCGACGCGGAGACCCAGAATGCGACTTGCGCAAGTGATGGCATCCGTCATGGAGCGCCACGCGGACCGGCCCGCCATCGGCGAACGTGTGAAGGAGTACGCCCGGGACGCCGAGACGGGCCGGGTCGCGATCCGGCTGCTGCCCCGCTACGAGACGACCAGCTACCGCGAGCTGTGGGTCCGCGTCCGCGCGGTGGCGAGCGACTGGCACCACCATCCGGACCGTCCGCTGAACGCCGGCGAGCGGGTGGCGCTGCTCGGCTTCACCAGCCGCGACTACGCGACGATCGA
This sequence comes from Streptomyces sp. NPDC006610, assembly GCF_040611575.1. NCBI lineage: Bacteria > Bacillati > Actinomycetota > Actinomycetes > Kitasatosporales > Streptomycetaceae > Streptomyces > Streptomyces sp. NPDC006610. The sequence continues at coordinate 191,769 of NZ_JBEXOP010000010.1, read as the reverse complement.
CCTGGCCTGCATCCACCTCGGCGCCGTCACCGTCCCGTTGCAGACCAGCGCCGCACCCGCGCAGCTGCGGTCGATCGTCGCGGAGACCGAGCCGTTCACCGTGGCCGCGTCCGCCGAGCGGCTGGACGCCGCGGTCGATCTGATACGCGAGAGCGACTCGGTGCGGCGCCTGGTCGTCTTCGACCACCACCCCGAGGCCGACGACCACCGGGAGGCGCTGGCCGCGGCCCGCGAGCGACTGGCCCGCACCCGGCCCGCCGTCGTCGTGGACACCCTGAGGGACGTCGTCGAGCGGGGCGCCGCCCTGCCCGAGGCCCCGCTGTTCACGGCCGCCGACGGCGAGGACCCGTTGGCGATGCTGATCTACACCTCCGGCAGTACCGGCACGCCCAAGGGCGCCATGTATACCGAGCGGCTGGCCGCCGCGATGTGGGGCGGCGCCTGGTCCAAACTGTTCGACGAGACCTACGCGGTCACCTTCCACTACATGCCGATGAGCCATGTGGCGGGCCACTCCTCGCTGAAGGCCACCATGGTGCGCGGCGGCACCAGCTACTTCACCGCCAGCAGCGATCTGTCGACGTTCTTCGAGGACATCGCGCTGGCGCGGCCCACGGAGCTGTCGCTGGTGCCCCGGGTGTGCGAGATGCTCCACCAGCGGTTCCTCAGCGAGGTCGACCGGCGCACCGCCGCCGGCGCCGACCGGGAGACGGCCGAGGCCGAGGTGCGGGCGGACATCCGGGACAACGTCCTCGGCGGCCGGGTCACCTGGGCCAGCAACAGTTCGGCGCCGCTGTCCGCGGAACTGACCGCGTTCACCGAGTCCCTGCTGGGCCTGGAGCTGCACAACGTCTACGGCTCCACCGAGGCCGCCGGCGTCTCCGTCGACGGGGTGCTGCTGCGCCCGCCGGTCGTCGACTACAAGCTGGCCGACGTGCCGGAACTCGGCTACTTCGGCACCGACTCGCCCCACCCGCGCGGCGAACTCCTGCTCAAGAGCGACGCGATCATCCCCGGCTACTACAAGCAGCCGGAGCTGTCGGCACAACTGCTGGACGAGGACGGCTACTACCGGACCGGCGACATCGTCGCGGAGCTGGGACCCGACCGGATCGCGATCGTGGACCGGCGCAAGAACGTACTGAAGCTCTCCCAGGGAGAATTCGTCGCCACCTCCCGGCTGGAGGCGGTCTTCGCGGCGAGCCCGCTGGTCCGGCAGATCTTCGTGTACGGCAACAGCGAGCGGTCGTACCTGCTCGCCGTGGTCGTCCCCACCCCCGACGCGCTGCGCGAGACCGGCGGGGACGAGCAGGCGCTGAAGCGGCGGCTGAGCCGCTCCTTCCAGGAGCTCGCCAAGGAGGTCGGGCTCAACTCGTACGAGATCCCGCGCGACGTCCTGATCGAGACGGAGCCGTTCAGTCAGGCCAACGGCCTGCTCTCGGACCACCGCAAGCTGCTGTGGCCCAAGCTGGTGGAACGTTACGGCGGGCGTCTCGAACAGCTCTACGCCGACACCGCTGCCCGCGAGAGCGAGGAACTGGCCGAGATCCGCCGGGAGGGGGCAGGCCGGCCGGTCCTGGACACGGTGCAGCGGGCCGCCCGGGCACTGCTGGCCGGATCGACGGCCGAGGTGTCCCCGCAGGCCCACTTCCGGGACCTGGGCGGGGACTCGCTGTCCGCGGTGCAGTTCTCCGACCTGCTCCAGGACACCTTCGGCGTACGGGTTCCGGTCGACGTGGTCATCAGCCCCGCCTACGACCTCGGGCACCTGGCCGAGCACATCGAGGCCCGCCGCGGGACGGCCCAGGAGCGGCCCACCTTCGCCTCGGTGCACGGCGAGGGCGCCACCGAGGTGCACGCCAAGGACCTCGCCCTCGACAGGTTCATCGACGCACGCACCCTCGCCCGGGCACGGGAACTGCCCCGGTCCGAGGGGGAGCCGCGCACCGTGCTGCTCACCGGCGCCAGCGGCTACCTGGGCCGCTTCCTCGCCCTGGAGTGGCTGGAGCGACTGGCCCCGGCGGGCGGGCGGCTGATCGCGCTGGTCCGCGGCAAGGACGCCGCCGCGGCCCGGCGACGGCTGGACGCCGCCTTCGACAGCGGCGACCCGGAACTGGTGCGCAGGTACGAGGCACTGGCCGCGGGCCATCTGGAGGTGGTGGCGGGCGACATGGCCGAGCCGCGCCTCGGCCTGGACGAGGAGACCTGGAACCGGCTGGCCGGCGAGGCCGACCTGATCGTGCACGCCGGCGCGCTGGTGAACCACGTGCTGCCCTACCCGCACCTGTTCGAGGCCAACGTCGTCGGCACCGCCGAACTGGTCCGGCTCGCCCTGACCGGCCGGATCAAGCCGTTCACCTACATCTCCAGCGTCGCGGTCGCCCACGCCCACCCGGACCGCCCGGCCCTCGACGAGGACTCCGACGTCCGCACGGCGATGCCGGTGCTGCAGGCGGACGGCGGCTACGCCGGGGGATACGCGACCAGCAAGTGGGCCGGCGAAGTGCTGCTGCGGGAGGCGCACGACCTGTGCGGACTGCCGGTCACCGTCTTCCGCTCGAACATGATCCTCGCGCACAGCAGGTACGGCGGCCAGCTGAACGTCCCCGACATGTTCAGCCGCCTGCTGTTCAGCGTCCTCGCCACCGGCGTCGCGCCGCGCACCTTCTACCGCGCGGACGGAGCGCGGGCCCACTACGACGGTCTGCCCGTCGACTTCACCGCCGCGGCCGTGGTGGCCCTGGGCGGCGCCGCGGCCTCCGCCGCGTACCGGACGTACAGCCTGGTGAACCCGAACGACGACGGAGTGTCCCTGGACACCTTCGTCGACTGGCTGGTGGAAGCGGGCCACCGCATCGAACGGATCGACGACCACGCCGACTGGTACGTGCGGTTCGAGGCGGCGATGCGCGCGCTGCCCGAGGACCGGCGGCAGTACGCGGCGCTGCCCATCCTGCACGGCTTCAAGGAGCCCGAGGAGCCGGTGCCCGGCTCCGCCGTCCCGTCCGAACGGTTCCGCGAGGCGGTCCGGTCCGGCGCCGTCGACGGGTACCGGGACATCCCGGGCCTCACCCGCGGCCTTGTCGAGAAGTACGCCAGGGACCTCAAGGCCCTGATGCCCCCTGTGGTAGGCACGCGGGCATGAACAGAGATCTCCTCACCGGGAAAGTCGTCCTGATCACCGGAGCGAGCAGCGGCATAGGCGCCGCCGCGGCCGGGGTGTTCGGCCAGGAGGGGGCGACGGTGGTGCTCGCCGCGCGCCGGGCGGACCGCCTCGCGGACCTGACCGAGCGGTTGCGCGCCAAGGGCGTCGAGGCGGCGTACGTGGTCTGCGACGTCACCGACGCCGAGGACGCGGTGCGCGCCGTGCGGTTCGCCGAGTCCGAATACGGGCGGCTGGACGGGGCGTTCAACAACGCCGGCGTCGGCGGCGACCGCACCCCCCTGCACCTGATGACCGACGACGTCTACGACACCGTCATGGACGTCAACGTCCGCGGCGTCTGGAACTGTCTGCGTCCCGAGATCGCCGCCATGCTCCGGCACGGAGGCGGCGCGATCGTCAACAACAGCAGCGTCGGCGGGCTGGTGGCGATACCCGCCGCCGCGCCCTACATCGCGGCCAAGCACGCGGTGATCGGCCTGACCAGGGCCGCCGCGGACGAGTACGCCCAGCACGGCGTCCGGGTCAACGCGGTCGCGCCGGGCACCACGCGCAGCGAGATCACCGAGGACTGGTTCCGCCGCAACCCGGGCCTGGAGCGGACGGTCAACGCGATGACGCCGCAGGGCCGTACGGCCGCGCCGGAGGAGGTCGCGGCCGCCGCCGCCTGGCTGCTGAGCGACCGCTGCCCGTTCCTGACCGGGACCGTGCTGCCCGTGGACGGCGGCTTCGTCAACCAGTGACCCCCGTCGCCCGGGACGCGGAGCCGGGGCAGCCCCCGTCCCGGCTCCGCGTGCCGCCCGCCGAGCTTGGTAACATACCGAACATACGGTATTTCATGGCTGAAATACGAAGCACAGTTCAGCGTCCCGGCGGGACGTGGGAGTCCGGGGGGTGGCCGAATGGCGCGGCAGGAGCGTGCGATCCGCACGCGTGAGGCCATTCTCGAGGCCATGGCGAGCCTGTTCATCGAGGTCGGCTACGAGGCGGCCACCATCGCGGCGCTCATCGAGCGCACGGGGCTGACCCGCGGAGCCCTGTACTTCCACTTCCCCACCAAGGAGGCGATGGCGCACGGCGTGCTCGCGCGGGCGGTGACCCGCGAGGGCATCGCGCCCCAGACGCACAAGCTCCAGGAATGGGTCGACCTCGGCCTCGTGCTCGCCCACCGGCTGCCCCGGGAACCGATGCTGCGCGCCGCCGTCCAGCTGTCCGTCGACCCACGGGCGCGCGGCCTGTTCGGCACGCGCTGGCCGGACTGGATCCGCCTGGGCGAAAACCTGCTCGTCGAGGCCAAGGAACGCGGCGAACTGCTGCCGCACGCCGTCCCCAGCGAGATCGCCCGGCTGACCGTGGGCGCCTGGACCGGGGTGCAACTGGTGACGGAGGCGCTGCCGGAAGGGCTCGACCTGTCCGAGGAGATCGCCCGGCTCTACCAGCTGATCCTGCCCAACGTCGCCAGCACCGGCGTCCTCGCCAAGCTGGACACCTCCCCGTACCGCGCGGAACGGCTGCTCGGTACGGCCACGGACGCGGACGCCGGCCGCGTGTACCACCCCTGACCCGGACCGCCGCCGGCGCACCGTCAGGGGGCGACGTCCTCGGCCGGCCGGCAGCGCTTCGCCTGGTGCTCCTTCTCGGTGTCCGTGCGCTCCTGGTGCGTCAGGATCCGCAGGGCGTCGGCGGAACTCGCGTCGTTCGGGGTGTAGATCTCGAGCCGGTGGTCGGGGCTGTCCGGCTGGAGCCAGACCTGGTAGGTGACGCTCGCGGCGCCGACGGTGGGATGCTGCAGCTGCATGGTGCCGACGGTGCAGTCGGCGACCTCCCCGGCCGCCCACATCATCGCGAAGTCGTCGCTGCGCATGGTGAGTTCCCCGATCAGTCCCGCAAGGCGCGCGTCGGTGGGGAACCGGCCCGCGGTGAGCCGGAGATAGGCGACGTGCACATGGGCCAGCTCGTCCCAGTTGCGGTACAGGTCGCGGGTGAGCGGGTCGAGGAAGAACATCCGGGGGATCGAGGGACGGCGCGCCGGCTCCCGCACCGCGTCGAAGTCGACGTGCTCGGCGACGAGCGCGTGACCGGTGCGGTTCCACGCGAGCACGTCCCCGCGCCGGCCCAGCACGATCGCCGGTGTCGCCTCGTCGAGGGACTCCAGGAGCGTGAGCACGCGTGGATGGGGCGACTCCTGGCCCGGTTCGGAGAGTCCGGGATTGGCGGGCTGGCGGGCGAGGTTGTGCAGGTGGACGCGCTCGATCTCGTCGAGTTGCAACACCCGGGCGAGGGCGTTGAGAACCTGCTCCGAGGCCGTTTCCACCTGCCCCTGCTCCAGGCGTGTGTAGTACCCCGCGCTCACTCCCGCGAGCTGTGCGAGTTCCTCGCGCCGCAGTCCCGGGACCCGGCGGGCGCTCCCGTACGTACGCAGACCGATCTCGGCGGGCTTGACCCGGTCACGGCGACTCTTCAAGAACGTTCCAAGGTTCTCCACGACATGAGGGTAGGCCGCCCTCGCACCCCGGTGGGTATACCTGCTGGGTGTACCCATCGCATGGGGATGGCTGACCCGCGGGCCGTGCCGGACCGTGAAGGCATGTCTGAACAGCACACGCACAATCCGCCCGGACGACGGGCCTGGCTCGGACTGCTGGTGATCCTCGGGCCCGTGCTCCTGGTGGCCATGGACGGATCGATCCTGTTCCTGGCCATGCCCCGGCTCAGCCAGGCGCTCACTCCGACCGCCGACCAGGCCCTGTGGATCCTGGACATCTACGGCTTCGCCGTCGGCTCCCTCCTCATCGCGTTCGGCAGCATCGGCGACCGGTACGGCCGCCTGAAACTGCTCATGATCGGCGCGACGGTCTTCGGCATCGGATCCGCGCTGGCGGCGTTCGCCCCCTCCCCGGAGTTGCTCATCGCCGCCCGCGCCCTCATGGGCGTGGCGGGATCGACGCTCCTGCCCTCCGCGCTGGCCGTGCTGAGCGAGCTGTTCGGCGACCCGCGCCGGCGCGCCCAGGCCATCGGCATCTTCGCCGCGGCGTTCGCCGCCGGGTTCGCCATCGGACCCATCGTCGGCGGCCTCCTGCTGGAGCGGTTCTGGTGGGGCTCGGTCTTCCTGGTCAACCTTCCCGTCATCGCCCTCTTCCTGATCTTCGCGCCGGTTCTGCTCGGCGAGGTGCGCGCGACCAGGCCGGGGCGCGTCGACGTGCTCAGCGTCGCCACCTCCGCGCTCGGCCTCCTTTTGACGATCTACGGCCTCAAGCACGCGGCGGCCGAAGGCGTCTCCGCCGTCCCCGTCGTCGCGGCACTGGCGGGAGCAGCGCTGCTGACGTGGTTCGGCCTGCGGCAGCGGAGCCTGGAGCACCCGTTGATGGACTTCTCGCTCTTCCGCGACCGCGTCTTCACGGTCGCCATCATCACCGGTCTGCTGCCGTTGGCCGCGTGGTCGGCGTCGGCCTATCTGTCGGGCGTCTACCTCCAGTCCGTCCTCGAACTGTCGGTCCTGCACGCCGCGTTCCTCGCCCTGCCCGGCGCCGTGGTGCTCACCACCACCTGCATCGTCACCCCGATGGTGGTCGACCGCATCGGCAAGCGGACCGCCCTGATCCTGTGTCACTTCTCCATCGCGACCGGGCTGCTGCTCCTGCTCCCGACCATGACCACCGGCGGGGTCGGCTGGTACGTCGCCTCGACGGTCGTCGCCGGCGTCGGCTACGGCATCTCCTTCGCCGTCGTCGCGGACACCGCGGTCGGCGCCGTCCCCCCGGAGCGGGCCGGCTCGGCGGGCGCGATCGCCGAGACCAGCAACGAGATCGGCAACGCCCTCGGCATCGCGCTGCTCGGCTCGCTCGCCGCACTGATCTTCCGGGTCCAGGGGCCCGACCTCGCGCCCACCCTCGACGAGACGCTCCAGCTTCCGGACCTGGCGCCCTCGGTCGTGAAGGACGCGGAGTCCGCCTTCGTCACCGGCCTGCACGCGGCCGCCATCGCAGCCAGCCTCCTGCACCTGGTGCTCGGTGTCCTCGCGCTGCGCTGGCTGCCCAAGCCGGCGACGCCGAAGGACCCCGACCTCTCTCCCCAGGACACTCCGGACCGGGCGCAGAGCGCTGCCTGACGATCCGTCAGGACGTCCGCTCGCCCCGGGCGGGCCCGATCACCCGGACAGAATTCCTGTCCGGGTGATCCGCGCGCCCGTCCGCAGGACGGACTCGGGCGCTCGGCCCGGCCGTCAGACCCGGTCCGCGCCGCACGCTCGGGCGAGGCGCGCGGCCACGTCCGTGACCACCTCCGCCTCCCGGGCCACGAGGGAGAAGCGAGTCCGGGGCAGGAGCGCCACTCGAAGGAGCCCGGTCGGCGGCACGCAGTCCGGGAGGGGCGGCGGGCGCTGACGCAACCGGACGGCGCCGCCTTGAAGTGGTGGCGCGGACGGTACCGGTTTCGTGGCCTTGTGACGGCGGCGGACGGGCTACCCGCGTGACGGGCCGGCGCCGAGCCGAGTTCGGCGCCCAGCGCCGACGGCAGGGCGCGCGGGCCCGGCCGGGTACTGCTCGATCGCCGCCCCGCGCTCGTCGATGTCCTCGCAGAGCCGGCCGACGCGGCGGAACCGGCCCTTCGCCCGCAGGGGGTACCCGGCGCGATGCCGAACAGCTCGCGGACAGCGGCAGCGGGGAGGCGACCGCCCTGATCAGGTCCATCGACGGCCCGGCCACGACCGCCTCGTCGACGATCCGCTGGGTGCCCTGGCACAGCGCCTCGACCCGCCGGGCGGTGAAGGCCCGGTCGTCCGCCTGAGCGGCCGGGCGTGTGAGGTGGGCCGGTGCCGGTCATCACCGGGTCGGGCCGGCCGGAGGCCTTCAGATCACCGCCCAGCGCGCTGTACGCGCGGGTCGTCCGGTCCCGGTCGCTGGACAGCCGCAGCTCGCCCAGTGCCGCTTCGACGTCGGGGTGCCGGGTGAGGCGCCGGATGCCCTGGTCGCTGCGCGGACCGGGCTCTCGCGCCGCATGCGGGCGTCGGAGCGGGTACGGGTCCAGGCGGGCCGCGGGCGGGCGCGGTGCCGCGGCGGGGTCGCCGGGGTGCCGGTGGAGGTCATGCCGGCCGCGCTACCGCTGGGCGTCCATGGCGTCGGCGAGGCTCGTGGGCCGCATGTCGGTCCAGTTGCGCTCGATGTACTCCAGGCACGCGGCGTGGGCGTCGGGGCCGTGGAGGACGGTCCAGCCCGCGGGGACATCCGCGAACTGCGGCCACAGCGAGTGCTGGTTGCCGTCGTTGACGAGCACGAGGAAGGCGCCGTTCTGGTCGTCGAAGGGGTTGGTCATGGGAATCAGTCCTCCTGGTTGGTGGTGGCGTCGCCGGAGACCTCGGCGATCCTGGTGGCCAGGACCGGACCGATCCGGGCCGGCCTGGGTCATCCTGTCGTGCCGGGTGGGATCTCCTGGGATCCGATGCGGCCGGCGACGTACGGCCGGGGCGGTATCCGTGATCCGGCTGCGGCGCCCAGCAGAGACGGCATGTGATGAGAACACCCTTGTGTGGGTCGCGGTCACCCCGATAAGCGCGACGGGTGAAGCGACAGGGGGAAAGGGCGGAAAAAGCGCTGCAATACGATCGGCCGTGACGGGAAACGCGACGCGATACGACCGGCAGCGCGAAGAGGGCGCGATACGACGGGGAGGACAATGACCTCGGGCACCGCGGACACCGAAGCGGCGCACACCTGGACGGACGGAAGTATGCATGTCGGAGGTCGCGATTCCGGGTCGAATTTCTCGTCGGCGGGTTCCGGTATCCGCTCGTTGATTACCGTAGCCGATTCGTGACCGTGGGGGCCGAATGGGCCAGGTAAATGCACTCGTTCGAGTGTTCTTAAGCTCTCCCGTAGGACTGATTGGCTGTGCATATAATCTGCGGACTGCGGGCAGGACCCTGACGGGACGGCCCTGGAACTCGCTTCACGGTGCCCGGCCGCTCAAGGGGGAGACGTTTTTCGTGCGCATGTACCGCAACCCTGTGATCAGCGGGTTCCACCCCGATCCGAGCGTGTGCCGGGTCGGTGACGACTACTACCTGGTGTGCTCCAGTTTCGAGTACTTCCCCGGGCTTCCGCTCTTCCACAGCAAGGACCTCGTGCACTGGGAGCAGATCGGCAACGTGCTCGACCGGCCGGGGCAACTGCCGCTGCCCGTCCCCGGGGCCAAGGCGTCCGGAGGCCTCTACGCCCCCACGATCCGCCACCACGACGGCCGCTTCTGGGTCATCAACACCAATGTCGACGGCGGCGGCAACTTCGTCGTCTCGGCGGAGCGGCCCGAGGGTCCGTGGAGCGACCCGGTCTGGATCGACCTGTCCGGGATCGACCCCGACCTGGCGTGGGAGGAGGACGGCACCTGCTGGTGCGCCTTCTCCGGCCCCGACGGGGGCATCAACATGGCCAGGATCGACCCGGTCGGGGGCGCGGTGCTGGAGGGACCTTTCGCCACGTGGTCGGGCAGCGGTCTCAAGTACCCCGAGGCGCCGCACCTCTACCGCATCGGCGACTGGTGGTACCTGCTGATCGCGGAGGGCGGCACGGAACGCGGCCACAGCGTGTCCGTGGCCCGCAGCCGCTCCCCGCGCGGCCCCTGGGAGGGCGCGCCCGCCAACCCCCTGCTGTCCCACAGCGGTACCGCCCGCTCCATCCAGAACACCGGTCACGCCGACCTGGTGCAGGCCCCCGACGGCAGCTGGTGGATGGTGCTGCTCGGCGTCCGCCCCCGCGGCTTCACGCCCGACGTGCACGTGCTCGGCCGCGAGACGTTCCTGACCCCCGTGGAGTGGGACGAGGACGGCTGGCCCGTCGTCGGGCCCGTTCCCGACAGCCACGCGGCCCCGGGCGGCGCCTGGCATCCCGTTCCGGCCCCGCCCGCCCGCGACGACTTCGAGGGTCCCGCTCTCGCGCCGCACTGGATCTCGCCGTTCGCCCGCCCGGAGGGTTCCTGGTCGCTCACCGACCGCCCCGGATGGCTGGTCCTCAACGCCACCGGCCCCACCCTGGACCGCCCCGGGTACACCTTCGTCGGCCGCCGCCAGCAGCACCACGACTGCCGCGTCACCGCCGTGATCGACCCGGGGACGGGACGCGGCGGTCTCTGCGTGCGCCTCGACGAGGCCCACCACTACGAGGTCGAGGCCGGGGACGGGGAGGTCGGCGTCGTCGCCCGGATCGGACCGCTGCGCCAGACCCTGGCCCGCCTGCCGGTTCCGGCCGGGCCGCTCCCCCTCACCGTGACCATCCGGACGTCAGGGCTGGTCCCCGCGTCGCCCGAACTCACCGACGGCGGCACCACGGGCCCCGACACCATCGCCTTCTGGCTCGGCGATCCCGACGCCCCGGACGCCCGGCCGCTCGCCGAACTGGACGGGCGCTACCTGTCCACCGAGGTCGCCTGCGGCTTCACCGGCCGGGTGATCGGCATGTACGCCACCGAGGGCACGGTCGCCTTCGACCGGTTCGAGTACGCCCCGGCCCCGGCGCCGTCCGTGTGAGACACGGGGCGCGGGCGGGCGCCGCACCCCGAGGGCATCCGTCCGCGGCCGGCCCGCACCCCGCTCGATCCGCCTGCCCGGCTCGCGGAAGGCCTCCGCCCCGGTTGGGCTAACCTTTCCCCCATGCCGCCCCGACCAGCCGGATCGCGCCCCACCCTGTCCCTGGTGGCCAAGACCGCCGGTACGAGCGTGCCCACCGTGTCCAAGGTGCTGCGAGGCGGAACCGACGTCTCGGCGGAGACGCGCGCGAGGGTCATGGAAGCCGTGCAGGCCGTCGGCTACACCCGCCGGGCCGGGTCCAAGAGCGAGGGCGTGCGGGACGAGAACGGCTGGTCCAGCGTGCTCGACCTCGTGGTGACCCACTTCGAGGGGTCATGGGCGAACCTGCTGACAGCGGGGGTCGGGCGGGAAGCGGCGGCAGCGGGACTCGACGTCGTCCTGACGCTCGCCGATCCGCACAGCGACTGGGTGTCGAGGGTGCTGAGAAGGCGCACCCTCGGCGTGATCGGGACGCTGGTCGACCCTGCCTCGGCGCAGTTCGGCGCGCTTTTCGCCGCGGGCGTCCCCGTGGTGCTGATCGACCCCATGACCACACCGCCGTCAGGCGTGGCGAGCATCGGCGTGGCGAACTGGGAAGGCGGCCGTATGGCCGCCGAGCACCTGCTGTCCCTCGGCCATGCGCGGATGGGGGTGGTCGCCGGCCATGCCCGCCATCTCTTCAGCCGGGCCCGCGTCGACGGTTTCCGGGCGGCTGCCGACACGGCGACCGCCGGCGGTGCCACGGTGTCGGTGGCCCACGGCGGCTGGAACCGCGCCAAGGCGGTGACCGCCACCCACGCCCTGCTCGACGGCGACCCCGGGATCACGGGGATCTTCGCCTGCGCGGACTCCATGGCACTGGGCGTCTACGACGCCTTGAGCGCAAGGGGCCTGCGGGTACCCGAGGACATCAGTGTCGTCGGCTTCGACGACCTGCCCGAGGCGCAGTACATCACCCCCGGGCTGACGACCGTCCGACAGCCCAGCACCGAGTTGGGCGCCGCGGCGGTCAAGCTGCTGGTCGAGCTCTCCAGGGGCGAGGACGGCGGCGCCCGACCCCCCGCCCGCATGAAGCTGGCCACCGAACTGGTCGTCCGCGCCTCCACCGGACCCGCCCCGGCGACCGCCGCGCCGCGCCGCTGACGCGGGCGGGCGTGTCCGCCGGTCTCATCGCGGTGCGGTCGGCACCACCTGGAGGACCAGGCGGCTCGGACGGGCAGCGCCCTGAAGGATCGTGTGTTCGGCCGCGGTCGGTGGCGTGCTCGCCCCGGCCGGCTGGAAGGCGTTGCGTCCGACGTCCCAGCGGGGGGACGAGCTCGGTGCGATGTCGACGCGCACCCGGTGGCCCGGCAGGAACGTGTGCGCCGTCGACCAGAGGTCCACGACGAACTCCTGATCCCGGCCCGGCTCGACCGGCCGTCTGTCGCCCAGGCCGGTGACCGGGTCGACGGACCGCGCCGACCCCCGCTGTACGCCGTCGGTGACGACGCGGCTGACGCCGTCCGGGTGCTCGTCGCACAGCCGCACGACCACGTCCGCGTCCGTTCCCGTGGTCACGAGGTGGACGACGGCGTGGACCGCGCCCATCACCGTGAGTTCCCCGGCGAGCGGCTCGGTGCGCCACGAGACCACGTCCTGCCGCGCCTCGATCGCCGCCTGGTCGGCGGGACCCGCCCCGAACGTCCCGAAGAGCAGGACCGCACCGCCCCGGGTCGGCACCGGGGACGCCGGATCGCTCGGCAGCCGTCGTTCGGCGCTCCCGGCCGGCTCGGTCGCGAGCGTTCCCCCGGCGTTCAGGTACAGCTCCAGCGTCCGCGTGTCCCGCGGCGGGAACTCCTCCAGTTCGATCCACCGGTTCGAGCCCATCAGGAACACGCGCACCGGCGGCATGTCCGTCGCGCCCGTGCCCAGTACGGCGTCGAACCACCGAACGTGCTGCGCGGTGAGGTCTCCGTCGCCGCCGAGATCGTCGGCGGACGCGCCCGGCCCGAAGTCCACACCGACCGTCCGGCCCGACATGTCGTCGTGCGTCCAGGGGCCGACCAGAAGACGGGGCACCGGCCCGCCGGCGTCCTTCGCGCGGCGCCGCAGCCGCCGGTGGACCTCCAGGGTCGATCCGAGGAAGACGTCGAACCACCCGCCGATCAGGAAGACCGGGACGTCGATGGCGTCGATCCGGTCGACGATCTTCCCCGCGCGGTGACGCGCCGACCCGAGCGGCTCCCGCAACAGGCCGAGACCCCAGCGGACGATCGCCTCCGCGTCCCGCCCCGCGGACGGGTCCGCGGCCCGGAACGCGTCGAGGGTCGTGATCGCGCGTTCGGTCGCTTCCCACCGCCTCCGCTCGGCCTCCCGTTCGCGGGCGGAGCCGATGCGGGCGATCATGTCCGGGGCGATCGCGTAGTGCGTCCACGCGAGGGTGCTCCCGATCTCCGGCACCCCGCCGCGGAACCGGAAACCGTCGAGCGCCGACATCGCCGGCGTCATGGCGGGAGCGATCGCCCGCAGCGCCGGGGCGCCGCCGAGAAGGGCGGCGAACTGGGTGTCCGAGGCGTAGGACGCGCCCCACATGCCGACGGCGCCGGTGCACTCCGGGCGTGCCGCGAGCCAGGCCACGGCGTCGGCGCCGTCGGCGACCTCCTGCGCGCAAGGGTCGAAGACGCCTTCGGAGCCGAAGCGGCCCCGTACGTCCTGCAGCGCGACGAGGTAACCGGCGGCGACGAGGCGCCCGACGTCCAGCATCCCGTCGTGCTCCTCCCGGGCCACGTCATAGGGATGGCGGGTCAGCAGGGCCGGCCACGGCCCGGTCCCGTGGGGAACCAGCAGGACGGTCCGAAGCCGTGTTCCGTCGCGCAGCGCGCAGGTCACCTCTCGGCGCTCGGCGACCGGGTCCGCCGGTGCGGCGGTCGCCTCCGGGGAACGGCGCGAGGACGAGGCGGGCCGGGTGGCGCCGTCGGTCGGCGGCCCGCCCCTGCCGAAAGGCACGGCAGGGGCGGGCGCGGGGCGGTCCGGTCCGGGGCCCGGCACCGGCGTCACCCCTTCACCGCGCCGGTGAGGCCGCCGACGATGCGCTTCTCGAAGACCGAGAAGAAGACCAGCGCGGGCAGCATGGCGAGTGAGGTGAAGGCGAGCACCTTCGCGGTGTCCGTGGAGTACTGCGAGGAGAACACCTGGACGCCGAGCGGCAGGGTGTGGTTCGCCTGCGAGTTGAGGACGTACAGGGGCAGGAGGTAGTTGTTCCAGCTGCCGACGAACCCGAGGATGCCGACGGTGACCACACCGGGCAGCGACAGCGGGACCGCCATGCGGAAGAAGAATCCGAGCCGGCTCATGCCGTCGATGGCGGCGGCCTCCTCGATCTCGTGCGGGATGGCTCTGAGGAACGGCACGAGGATGATGACGGTCGTCGGCAGGCCGAAGGCGATCTGCGGGACGATCACGCCGAGCAGGTTGTCGACGAGGCCGAGGTCCTTGATGACCAGGTACAGCGGAGTGATCGCGATGACCATCGGGAACATCAGGCCCGCGGCGAACAGGGAGTACAACGCGCCCTTGAGCCTGAAGTCGTAGCGTGCGATCGCGAAGCTCACCATCAGACCGAGGGCGACGATGCCGACGGTGCTGGCGATCGCGACGATGAGGGAGTTGGCGAACTGCCCCCAGAACACCGTCGACTTCAGGATGCCGGTGTAGTTGCCGGTCACCCAGGGGCTCGGCAGGGCGGCCGGGTCCGTGGTGATCTGCGCGTTGGTGCGGAATCCGCCGAGGACGATGTAGAGCACCGGTGCGACGCAGACGCCGACGAACAGCAGCGCGACGAAGTAGGTGACAGGGCTGCCCCACTTCTGCGGCCCGACGCGGCGGCCGGTGGGCGCCTTCGGCGCCGGCGCGGGGGACACTCGGGAGGCGGAGGTCGACGCGCTCATCACACGGTCCCTTCCGTGACGGCGCCCCGGAGGTCGCGGCGCAGGACGAAACGCTGGTAGATCAGTGCGACGACGAGGGAGATCACGAACATCACGACCGCGACGGCGCTGCCGTAGCCGTAATTGCCGGCGTTGCGGCCCTGGGCGAGCATGTAGATCGCCATGGTCGAGGTGCCCGCGGTGCCCGAGACGTACTGGCCCCAGATGATGTAGACGAGGTCGAACAACTGCAGCGAGCCGATGATCGACAGGAAGGCCCAGATGCGGATCGTCGGCGCCAGCAGCGGCAGCGTGATGCGGCGCTGGATCTGCCAGTAGGAGGCGCCGTCGATCTGCGCGGCCTCGAAGATCTCGTCGGGGATCGATTGCAGGCCGGCGAGCATCAGGATCACCGCGAAGCCGATGTACTTCCACGTGATGATGGCCAGCAGCGTCCAGATGGCCAGGTCCGGGTCGGCGATCCAGTCGGCCTGCAGGGAGCCCAGGCCGATCCGGTGCAGCAGGTCGTTGACGGCGCCGTTGCTCTGGAGCACCAGGCTCCAGCCGGTGCCGACGATGATCTCGGAGATGATGTAGGGCACGAAGATCAGGACGCGGATGGCCGAGCGGCCGCGGATCCTCTGGTTGAGCAGGAGCGCCAGGACGATCGCCAGCGGCCCCTGGACGAGCAGCGAAAGCACCAGGATCAGGCCGTTGTGCCACAGCACGTCGTGGAACGCGGGGTCGGTGAGGATCAGCTCGTAGTTGTTCAGACCGACCCAGTCGGTGGGCTCTCCGTAGCCTTTCCACCGGTAGAAGCCGTAGTAGGCGGCGAGCGCGACCGGGAAGATCACGAACGCCAGGAACGTGACGACCGCCGGTGCGGACAGGACGGCGATCTCCAGTCGTGCCTGGCACGGCCTCGGCGGTGCGCGGCCGCTCGCGGCGGATCCGGGGGCACGGCCTCGACCGCGTCCCCGGCTCCGGGCGTGCCCCGCGCCGTGCGGCCGTCGGCCGTGTCGGTGCCCAGGGTGTCGCTCATGTCTGCTTACTCAGCCCTTCTCGGCGGCAGCCCTGACGTCCTCGACGATGTCGGCGGCGGAGCCCTTGCCGGCCAGCAGGTTCACGACGGCGACGTTCATGGCGTTGCCGACGTTCTGGCCGTACACGATGTCGAGGAACTGCATGGAGTAGGCGGCCTTGTTGAAGGCCTGCAGCGCCGAGATGTTGTAGGGCTCGGTGACGACCCCCTGGGCCTCCTTGTTCACCGGGACGGTGTCGAAGGCCTCGGCGTAGGCCTCCTGCTGCTCCTTGGTCACGACGAACTGGAGGAAGGCCAGGGCCTCGTCCGGCGCGTTCTTGGAGAGCGAGTATCCGCCGGCGCCGCCCATGACGGCGGTCGGGTCGCCCTTGCCGCCGGGCACGGCGGGGAAGGGGAACCACCCGAGGTCGGGGAGCGGCTTCTTGTCCGGGGTCAGATCGGCGATCACGCCCGGGTTCCAGGTGCCCATGAGCTCCATGGCCGCCTTGCGGTTGGCGATCAGGCCCGCCGAGGACCCGGCCCCCTGCTGCGACGTCGCCGTGAGGAACCCCTTCTGGAAGGGGTCGGTCTCCAGGAGGTCGGCGAGGTCCTCGCCGGCCTCGGTCCAGCACGGGTCGTCGAACGTGAGCGACGCGGCGGCCTCCTGCATGGCTTCCTGGCTGCACTCGCGCAGGGCGAAGTTGTAGTACCAGTGCGCGGCCGGCCAGGCGTCCTTGGCGCCGACGGCGATCGGCGCGACCTTGATCGCCTTGAGCTTCGCGACGGCGTCCTTGAGTTCCTCCATCGTCGTCGGCGGCGAGGCGATGCCGGCCTTCTCGAACGGGGACTTGCTGTAGTAGATGCCCTCGGGCTGCGTGTCGAGCGGCATCGCGTAGACCTTGCCGTCGATCGAGACGCCTTCGAGGGCCGCTTCGCCCACGTTCGCCCTGTCGGCGTCGGTCACGTCCAGCGCCCGGATCTGGCCGGCGTCGACCATGGCCCGCATCTTGCCGCCACCGCGCTGCAGGAAGATGTCGGGTGCGGAGTTCGAGTTGAGCGCGTTCTGCAGCTTGCCGTCGAGGTCCTCGTTCTGCACCGACTGGACCTTGATCGTGACGTCCGGGTGCAGGGCTTGGAACGCCTTCGCGGCGTCCTTCCAGTACTGCGCACCGCGCCCTTCCATCGCGTTCGTCCAGAGGGTCAGCGTGCCCTGCCCGTCGGAGGCGCCGCCGCCCGCGTCGCCACCGGCGCAGCCGGCAGCGGCGAGGGCGATGCACAGGCCGATCGCGGCAGCCGTCGCGCTGCGGGTCTTCCTCGTCATCGTGGAACTCCCTGATGTGTCGTCGGTGATCCAACTGCTGATTACTTTGCGCAAATTGATGGGCCATCCGCGAAGCAGGAGCCAGGTCTATCGCCGAAAATGAATGCGAAGCAACCAAAAAATTTCGCAAGTTGCCCAATCGTTACCGACGGATCGACAGTTGTTCGTGATGACGAACAGACGGGGCGACGGCGACGGGAATGTGGTCGGCGGCATCAGGGCGGACACCTTCGCGCCGGGCCGGACACCGTCGCGCGGGGCCGGACACCGTCGCGCCGGGCCGAACACCGTCGGGCCGGGGCGGCCGCGGGGAGGTGTGAGTCCTCCAACACCCGTCGCCGGCTGACCGGAGATGCCCGTCGATGTACTCTCCCGACAACGCCCTTGACCCGCAGAAGCAGGCAGGGAGCAGACGAACCGGGAGTGTCTCCATGCTGCGCACCATGTTCAAGTCCAAGATCCACCGCGCCACCGTCACCCAGGCCGACCTGCACTACGTCGGATCCGTGACCATCGACGCGGACCTGCTCGACGCCGCCGATCTGCTGCCCGGCGAGCTGGTGCACATCGTCGACATCACCAACGGCGCCCGGCTGGAGACGTACGTCATCGAGGGCGAGCGCGGTTCGGGGGTCGTCGGGATCAACGGGGCCGCCGCCCATCTCGTGCATCCCGGCGATCTGGTGATCATCATCAGTTACGCTCAGGTCACCGACGCCGAGGCACGGTCCATGAAGCCGCGCGTGGTGCACGTGGACGGCGACAACCGGATCGTGGAACTCGGCAGCGACCCGAGCGCTCCCGTGCCGGGCTCGGACCAGCAGCGCAGCCCGCAGGCCGTGCCGGCCTGACCGACCGACGTTCCAGGAGCGAGCGAGCCCATGAGCGACATCGTGATCCGTGACGACCGGGCGGCCGGCCGCCTCGAAGCGCTGGACGGCGAGGAGGTCGTCGGGCGCATCGAGTACTTCGTCCTCGAGTCGCCGGCCACCGCCCTGGTCCCCGTGCACACCGTCGTGGAACCCGCCCACGAGGGGAAGGGCATCGCGGGCGCCCTGGCGACCGAGCTGTACGCCGTGGCCGCCCGCGAGGACGTCGCCGTCGCCCCGCTGTGCCCGTACGTCGTCGCATGGGCCGAACGCCACCCGGAGCAGGCGCCGGCCGCCGACCCCGAGCTGCTGCGCGCGGCGAAGGAGTGGCTCGTGGCGCACCCCGGGCGGTTCTGAGCGGCGTGCTCGCCCTGCTGCACACCTCGCCCGTCCACGTCCCGGTCTTCGACGCCCTGCGCGACGAGGACCGGCCCGGACTGCGGCTGCGCCACCTCGTGGACGAGGACCTGCTGGTGAGGGCCCGCCGCGACGGTCCCGAGGCCGTGGCCGGCGACGTACGCGCCCTGCTGGACCGCGCCGTCGCCGACGGGGCGCGCGCCGTGCTGTGCACCTGCTCCACTCTCGGCGGCGTGGCCGAGGCGGCCGGGGCAGCGGTGCCGGTGCTGCGCGTCGACCGCCCGATGGCCGCCGCCGCGGTGGCCGCCGGACCGCGTGTCGTCGTCCTCGCCGCGCTGGCGTCCACGCTCGGGCCGACCGTGGCCCTCCTGGAGGAGGAGGCGGGTGCGGCCGGCCGGGCCGTGCAGGTGCGTACGGAGCTGGTGGCGGGCGCGTGGGCGTGTTTCGAGGCCGGTGACATCGAGGCGTACGTCGGCCTCGTCGCCGCCGCTGCCGACGCGGTCACCGGCGCCGACGTGATCGTGCTGGCCCAGGCGTCGATGGCCCCGGCCCAGCGGCTCGCCTCCACCGCGGTGCCGGTCCTGTCCAGCCCGCGGCCCGGACTCGCCGCCGCGGCGGAGGCGGCCCGCCTCGCGTGAACGTCCGCCGCGGCGGACGTGGTCGGTCCCGTGAGGGCGCTCGGCGCGCACGCCCGCCTGCGCCACGCAGTGCCCCCGTCGGGTGACTGACCGCACAGGGCGCCGGGTACGCGGGGAGTAGTCCAGAGCCGACGTTCACCGACTGGCCGGAGGACACCATGACCAACCCGTATCCCGACCCGGTGCCGCCCGCGCCGACCCCGGGACCGGAGCCGCAGCCCCCGCACCCGGTGCCCGCGCCGGAACCGGGCCCGGGCCCCGGCCCCGGCCCCGAGCCGACTCCACCGCCTCCCGGTCCGGGCCCCGAGCCCACACCGCAGCCTCCCGCCCCGCCTCACCCCGGTCCGGGCCCGGTACCCGGCCCCGACCCGTCCCCGATCCCGCCGGGCCCCGAGCCCGTCCCCCACCCCGAGCCGGGACCGCCGCTCTCCTGACGTCGGAGCCGTCGGCCCCGTTCGACGAGCGGGGCTCGCCGCGAGCGGCGCGGCCGGGAGGCGGCCCATGGAGCACCGGCCCTCGGCGCGGCCGGTGCTCTCGCGACGTCGCCTACGCCGGCGTCTCCGACCGGTCCCCGCCCCACAGCGTGTGGAACGACCCCTCCCGGTCCGTCCGCCGGTACGTGTGCGCGCCGAAGAAGTCCCGCTGCCCCTGCGTGAGCGCGGCGGGCAGCCGTTCGGCGCGCAGGGCGTCGTAGTAGGCGAGGGCAGCCGCGAAGCCCGGCGTCGGGACGCCCTGGCGGGTGGCGGCGACCAGGACCTCGCGCCAGTCGTCCTGGGCCGCCGCGATCTCCTGCGCGAACGTCTCGTCCGACAGCAGGCTCGGCAGGTCCGGACGGGCGTCGTACGCGGAGCGGATGCGGTCCAGGAACGCCGCGCGGATGATGCAGCCGCCCCGCCAGATCGACGCCACCTGCCCGAGGTCGATGTCCCAGCCGTACTCGTCGCTGCCCGCGGCGATCTCGTGGAAGCCCTGGGTGTAGGACACGATCTTCGACGCGTACAGCGCCTGTTCCACCCGGTCGGCGAACGCGCCCGCCTCCGCCCCGCTCAGCGGCGACGCCTTCGGACCGGCGAGGCCCCGCGAGGCATCCCGCAGCGCCGCGTGCCCCGACAGGGAACGGGCGAAGACCGCCTCGGCGATCCCGGAGACCGGCACGCCCAGGTCGAGGGCGATCTGGACCGTCCAGCGGCCCGTGCCCTTCTGCTCCGCCTCGTCCACCACCACGTCCACGAACGGCTTCCCCGTCGCCGCGTCGACGTGCGACAGCACCTCGGCCGTGATCTCGATCAGATACGAGTCGAGCCGCCCGGTGTTCCAGGTGCGGAAGATCTCCGCGATCTCGGCGGGGGAGTACCCGGCCACGTCGCGCAGCAGCTGGTACGCCTCGCCGATCAGCTGCATGTCGGCGTACTCGATGCCGTTGTGCACCATCTTCACGAAGTGACCCGCGCCGTCCGGGCCGACATGGGTCACGCACGGGGCGCCGTCCGCCGCCTTCGCGGAGATCCTCTCCAGCATGGGGCCCAGCGACTCGTACGACTCCTTCGAGCCGCCCGGCATGATGCTCGGCCCGTTGAGCGCGCCCTCCTCGCCGCCGGAGACGCCCGTGCCGACGAAGTGGATGCCCTGCTCCCGCAGCTCGCGCTCGCGGCGGCGGGTGTCCGCGAAGTGCGCGTTGCCGCCGTCGATGATCATGTCGCCGGGCTCCAGCAGCGGGGCGAACTCCCGGATCACCGCGTCCGTCGGCTCGCCGGCCTTGACCATGACGACCAGACGGCGGGGCCGCTCCAGCGCCGCCACGAACTCCTTGGCGGTCTCGCACGCCACGAACGCGCCCTCGCCGCCGAACTCCTCCACCAGGGCGTGCGTGCGCGCCGCCGTCCGGTTGTGCACCGCGACCGTGTAACCGTTGCGCGCGAAGTTCCGGGCGAGGTTGCGGCCCATGACCGCGAGACCCGTGACGCCGATCTGGGCCGAATTTTCCGAAGCGCTCATACCGCCTGGTCCTCCTGAGGGTGCTTGTGGTGATCTGTCGTGCTTGTCGTGCCTGTCCTGCTTGCCCGCTTGTGGCGCGTGTGTGGTGCCTGTTGTGTCGTGGGGCTGGTGAGGGCCCTGGGGTATGTGGCCTCGTGGCCGTCAGTATGACTGCTCCGGTCGTCCTGACGTGCGGGTAACGTCGTCGCACCTCGGCCGGGCGACGGCCCCGCGCCCTCGATGCGCCGCACGGAACCCGTCCCCTGGCCTCGCGGACCGTGCGAACCGGCCAACCGAGGGGGCATTCCTGGCCACTTGTCCTCATGAGGCGGCCGATTGCCGCCTTGTCACCGCCTGTCGAGCCCGCCTACTTTTGGCCTCCGGACGCATGTCGAGGGGGCTCTTCTCATGGCCGCACGCGGCCGGCACCGCCGGTATCAGCCGAACAGGATCAACCGCGCCTCGCTCACCGTCACCGCGGGCGGCGCGGGCATGGCCCTGCCGTTCGTCGGCGCCGGCGCCGCGCAGGCCGCCGACGTGGAGACGTGGGACAAGGTCGCCGCGTGCGAGTCGACCAACGACTGGAACATCAACACCGGCAACGGCTTCTACGGCGGCCTCCAGTTCACCCAGTCCACCTGGGAGGCCTACGGCGGCACCGTGTACGCGGTGCGCGCCGACCTGGCCACCAAGGACCAGCAGATCGCCGTCGCGGAGAAGGTCCTCGACGGACAGGGGCCCGGCGCCTGGCCGGTGTGCTCCGAGCGCGCGGGGCTCACCCGCGGAGGCGAGAGCCCCGACGCCGGCCCCGACGCGCGCCCCGGTGGCGGCGCCCGCACGGGCACCGCGGCGAGACCCGCCTCGGCGGGCACCTCCGTCGCCGACGTGCAGCCGCAGACCACGCCGCAGTCCCGGGCCGGCAAGGCGGAGATGTACACCGTCGTCCGCGGCGACACCCTCTCCGGGATCGCCGCCGAGGAGCGCGTGCGGGGCGGCTGGCAGGGGCTGTACGCCGCCAACCGTGAGACCGTCGGAGCCGACCCCGACCTGATCATCCCCGGCCAGCGCCTGAACCTGCGCGGCCAGGCCGCCCGACCCGCCCCCGTCCCCCGGCCCGAGGCCCGGCCGAAGACCGAGGCGAGGCCCGGGAGCGAGGCGAAGCCGAAGACGCAGACCAAGCCCAAGGCGAAGCCGAAGACCGAGGCCCAGCCGCGCACCGAGGCGAAGGCCAAGCCCAAACCCGCGCCGAAGCCCGCCGAGCGCACCGAGAGCGGGGAGCGCGCCGACCGCGAGGAGCGCCCGAACGGCGGCGCCTCGCGCGTCGCCCCCGTCAGCGGGAGCCTCGGCACCGCCTATCGCGTCTCCGGCACGCACTGGTCGAAGGGCTACCACACCGGCGTCGACTTCCCCGTGCCGACCGGCACCTCCGTGAAGTCCGTGGCGCAGGGCCGGGTCGTCAGCGCCGGCTGGGCCGGTTCCTTCGGGTACGAGGTGATCGTCCGGCACGACGACGGCCGCTACAGCCAGTACGCGCACCTCTCGGCGATCTCCGTGAAGTCCGGCCAGCCCGTGAGCGCCGGCCAGCGCATCGGCCGCTCCGGCTCCACGGGCAACAGCACGGGCCCGCATCTGCACTTCGAGGTGCGGACCGGGCCCGGCTGGGGCAGCGACGTCGACCCGTTGGCGTACCTCCGGGCCGGGGGCGTCAGGATTTGACGCGTACGCGGTGCGGGTCGATTGCGGGGAAGACCACCGACACGTACGACGCGCACACGCCGGCGAAGTAGGGCGAAAGCGGCGGATGGGCGCCGGCTCCCACCGGGGTCGGCTCGTCGTCCGCCGGACGCTGCGGGGAGCCGGCCGGAGCCGCGGCGGGCGCCGAGGCGTCCTCCCGGCGGGGCGCCGGCGCGGCGGCGGCCCGTCCGGCGCCGACGGCCTCGGTCCCGGACGGCGCGCCCGCCCGGGACGCCCTGGCCGGCACGCTTTCCGGAGAGGGGGACGGGCCGCAGAGCACGTCGCCCAGGGACTCCCCGGACAAGGACTCCCCGGACGCCTGGTCCTCCGCCCCGGGCGTCCCGCCGCCCTCCGTCCCGGCCGTCCCGCTCTCCGAGCCCGCCGCCTCGGTGCGTGCGATGCGTTCCGTCGTCAGCAGGATCAGACCGCCCGCCGCCACCACGCCGCACCCCAGCGCGAGCACGGTGCCCGCGGTGCCGTACCGGAAGGTCTCGCCGAACATCGTCAGGCCCACCGCGGCCGCCACCACCGGGTTGACGACGGTCAGCGTGGCCAGCGGAGCCGCGAGCCCCGCGCCCCGGTAGGCGGCCTGCGACAGCAGCAGCCCGGCCGTGGCCAGCACGCCGATCGCGGCCAGGGAGGGCACGGCGGCGGCCGACGGCCCGCCGGTCCAGTCGACCGCGACGGTCTTGGTGAACACCGAGGACATGCCGAACGCGATGCCGGAGGCGGTGGCCAGGAACATGGCCCGCACCGCGGGGTGCCGGTGCGCCGCGCGGCCGGCGATCATCAGGGCCAGGACCGCGCCGCCGGTCGCCGTGAACACGGCCGCCTGCTGGGTGCCGTTCAGCGACCCCGATCCGGAGGAGCCGACCAGGGACAGCAGACCCGCGAGCCCGACCGTCGCCATGATCGCGCCGCGCCACGCCGTCGCGCCGGCCCTGCGACGGACGAAGAGCGCCGCCATGGGCAGCGCGAACACGATGGTGAGGGCCCCCAGCGGCTGGACGACGCTCAAGGGGCCGTAGGCGAGCGCCGCGACGTGCAGCAGGCCGCCGAGACCGTTCAGCGCCACCGCCGCCCACCAGACGGGCCGCCGCACGGGGACGTACTCCTCGCCCGGCGACGACGCCGCCACGCGCTCCTGTACGATCGCCCCTCCCGCGTACGCGACGGCGGAGACGAGCGACAGCAGCACGGACAACGCGAGGGCGCTCATGCGCTGCTCCTCTGCGGGAGGCGGGGGCTCCTGGCCCGTCGCGGCGACAGTTCGGCTCTCATAACCAACACGATGCCTCGTCGTTCTGTTCCCGGCGTCGTCCTGGAGCACTCAATGAGTCGTACTGCCGATGGAGTACGGCGGGGCCTCCGTCATCCCCAGGGTGGGCACCCCGGCTCCCCGCCCCCCTGGGGACATCCCCGACGAGCCCTGCTACTACTGCTGTTCGTGGACCTCGACCCCGGCCTCGCCGCCCTCCGGCCGCTCGGCCCGTTCTTCGTCCTGCGCACCTTCGTGGAGGACGCCGACGGCTCGCGGGCCGCGCTCCCGACCCTCGCCGACGCCTACGCGCTCCGGAAACCCGGCGCGCACCCCGATCCGCTGGCGGCGCGGGTCCGAAAAGTGGCGGGGGCGATCCGGGCCCCGGAGGCGCGGGTCGCCGCTTCCGTCGCGCAGCAGGGGCTCGCCGCCCGGCTCTGGTCGGCGGCCCTCGGCAGCGCCGCCCTGTACGGCCGCGTCCCCGACCTCGACCCCCGGCTGCTGCACTGGGACCCCGACGCGAGCGCCCCCGACGACCTGTGGCTGTCCGCTCCGCGGCCGTCGCCGGGGGACGCCGGGACGCTCGCCGCGGTCGTCGTGGACGGTCATCTGCGCCCGCTGGCCCTCGCCCTGCGCGCCCGCCACCGGCTCGCCGAGGGGCTGCTGTGGGGCAACGCCGCCTCCGCGCTGGCCGGGGCCGCCCGCGAACTGGAACGCTGGGCGCGGGCGCACGCCCGCGCGGACGTCGCCGCCCGCACCCGCTCCCTGACCGCGGAACTGTTCGCGCACCCCCCGCTCGCCGCGACCGGCGCCTTCACCCGGACCGGGGGAACCGGCACGGGCGGCGGCTTCCGGCGGCGCAGCTGCTGCCTGTACTACCGCGTCCCGGGCGGCGGCGTCTGCGGCGACTGCTGCTTCCCGAGGCCGCCGCGGTCTTCCGCACGCGGCACATCTGGGTGACCATGAACGGGACAACCGTCGAGATGGGGGGTTCCCGGTGCGCGTGGGACTGCTGACCCGGGAGTACCCGCCGGACGTCTACGGCGGCGCGGGCGTCCATGTCGAGTTCCTCGCCCGGGAACTGCGGCCGCTGGTCGACCTCGAGGTGCACTGCTGGGGCGAGGGCTCCACCGCCGACCGCGCCTCCGGCGTCGTGCGGCACCGGCCCTGGAGCGCGCTCGACGGGGCCAACGACGCCCTGCGCACCTTCTCCGTGGACCTCTCCGTCGCCGCCGCGCTGGAGGGCCGCGACCTCGTCCACTCCCACACCTGGTACGCCAACCTCGCCGGGCACTTCGCCAAGCTCCTGCACGGCGTGCCGCACGTCATGACCGCGCACTCCCTGGAGCCGCTGCGCCCCTGGAAGGCCGAGCAGCTCGGCGGCGGGTACGCCCTGTCCGGCTGGGCCGAGCGCACCGCGATCGAGGCCGCCGACGCGGTGATCGCCGTCTCCGGCGCCATGCGCGAGGACATCCTCGGCTGCTACCCGGCGCTCGATCCGGCCCGGGTGCACGTCGTGCACAACGGCATCGACACCGAGCTGTACCGCCCGGATCCGGCCACCGACGTCCTCGACCGCCTCGGCCTGGACCCCGCCCGCCCCTTCGTGCTGTTCGTCGGCCGCATCACCCGGCAGAAGGGCGTGCCCCATCTGCTGCGCGCGGTGCGGGACATCGATCCCTCGGCACAGGTCGTGCTGTGCGCCGGGGCGCCCGACACCCCGGAGATCGACCGGGAGTTCCGCGAGCTGTACGAGGAACTGGACCGGGTGCGCGACGGCGTGCACTGGATCCCGCGGATGCTGCCCCGCCCCGAGGTGATCCAACTCCTCACGCACGCCGCCGTGTTCGTCTGCCCCTCGGTCTACGAGCCGCTCGGCATCGTCAACCTGGAGGCGATGGCCTGCGGCACGCCCGTCGTCGCCTCCCGGGTCGGCGGCATCCCGGAGGTCGTGGAGGACGGCGTGACGGGACTGCTGGTGCCGGTGGACGAGGAGCACGCCGTGTTCGAGACGGGCCTGGCGCGGGCGCTGGACCGGGTGCTCGGCGACCCGGAGGCCGCCCGGCGGATGGGCGAGGCCGGACGGGAGCGCGCCGTGGGGGAGTTCGGGTGGGACGCGATCGCCCGGCGCACGGCGCGGCTCTACGCGGAGATCCTCGAACAGGCTTAGCCCTGACGACCCTGGGGCAGAAGTTGGGTCAACCAGGGTGAGGGGAGCGGCCATGCGTCGTGGTGGGCCTTCGGTGCTCGGCATCGTACTCGCGGGCGGGGAGGGCAAACGCCTGATGCCCCTGACCGCGGACCGCGCCAAACCGGCGGTCACCTTCGGCGGCACCTACCGCCTCGTGGACTTCGTGCTCTCCAACCTCGTCAACGGCGACATCCTGCGCATCTGCGTGCTCACGCAGTACAAGTCGCACTCGCTGGACCGGCACATCACCACCACCTGGCGGATGTCGAGCCTGCTCGGCAACTACGTCACGCCCGTCCCGGCGCAGCAGCGGCTCGGCCCGCGCTGGTACCTGGGCAGCGCGGACGCGATCCTCCAGTCCCTGAACCTGGTCCACGACGAACGGCCCGAGTACGTCGCGGTGTTCGGCGCCGACCACGTCTACCGCATGGACCCGCGGCAGATGGTCGAGCAGCACATCGAGTCCGGGGCCGGCGTGACGGTCGCCGGGATACGGGTGCCGCGGACCGAGTCGTCCGCGTTCGGCGTGATCACGCCGGGCTCGGACGGGCGGACGGTGGAACGGTTCCTGGAGAAGCCCGCCGACCCGCCGGGCCTGGCCGACGACCCGGACTGCGTCTACGCCTCCATGGGAAACTACGTCTTCACCACCAAGGCCCTCATCGAGGCGCTCCAGCGCGACGCCGAGGACCCCAAGTCGGTGCACGACATGGGCGGCTCGATCCTGCCCCAGCTCACCGAGCGGGGCGAGGCCGCGCTGTACGACTTCGGCGGCAACCACGTCCCCGGCGAGACCAGCCGCGACCAGGGCTACTGGCGGGACGTCGGCACGCTCGACGCCTACTACGACGCCCACATGGACCTGATCGCCGAGCGGCCCGCCTTCAACCTCTACAACCGGCAGTGGCCGATCTACACGCACTCCTACCAGCTCTCCCCGGCCCGCTTCAACGCCGGCGGGATGGCGAGCGAGTCCATCATCAGCGCCGGCTGCCTGATCCGCGGGCAGGTCACCCGGTCGGTGCTGTCGCCGGGCGTGGTCGTCGACCCGGGGGCGGTGGTGCAGGGATCGGTGCTGCACGACAACGTGCACATCGGGCGGGGCGCGGTGGTGCGGGGCGCGGTCCTCGACAAGAACGTCGAGGTGCCGCCGGGCGCGACGATCGGCGTGAACCCGGAGCGGGACGGCGAGCTGTACACGGTGTCCAAGGGCGGCGTGATCGCGCTCGGCAAGGGCCGACGGGTGTCGTAGCGGGCGGGGAGCACGGGGCCGCGTTTAATCTGTTGTTAACTGTGCGTAGCCTGATCGTACTTGACCGTAATCGGCCGGGACGGTTGACTGCAGCCCCTCCACCGTCGACGCGAGGCCCCCGTGACCCCTGACCTGCTCGCCCCCCTGGACCTGGCGTTCTGGAACATCGAGTCGGAGCGGAGCCCGATGCACCTGGGCGCCCTCGGCGTGTTCTCGGCCGCCTCGCCCTCCGCCGGGGCCCACGCCGCCGACCTGCTGGCCGCCCGCGCCGCCGCCGTGCCGGGACTGCGGATGCGCATCCGGGACGTCTGGCAGCCGCTCGCCGCCCCGTACGCCTTCGGCGGCGCCGCCCGCGAGCCCGACCCCGGCTTCGACCCGCTCGATCACGTCCGGCTGCACGAGCCCGCCGCCGACTTCCACGACGCCGCGGGCCGGCTCATGGAGCGCCCGCTGGTGCGGGGCCGGCCGCCCTGGGAGGCGCACGTCGTGCCGGACCTGGACGGCGTCCGCTTCGCGGTGCTGTTCAAGTTCCACCACGCCCTGGCCGACGGACTGCGCGCGCTGACCCTCGCCGCCGCGGTCCTGGATCCGACCGACCTGCCGCCGCACCGCCCCCGCCCCGAACCGCCCGCGCGTCCCGCGCTGCCCGTGCCCGACGTGCGCGGGCTCCCCGCGCTGCTGCGCGGCGCCCTCGCCGACGCCGCCCGCGCCCTGGACATCGGCGCCCGCGTCGCCGGGGCCACGCTGGGCATGCGTACCTCGCCCGCCCTGGTCTGCGAGCCGTCGGGCACCCGCCGAACCGCCGGAGCGGTCCTCGACCTCGACGACGTGCACCGCGTCCGCAAGGCGGCCGGCGGCACGGTCAACGACGTACTGATCGCCGTCGTCGCCGGGGCGCTGCGCCGCTGGCTGGACGAGCGCGGCGACGGGAGCGACGGCGTGGCGCCCCGCGCGCTGATCCCCGTCTCCCGGCGCCGCCCGCGCACCGCCCACCCGCAGGGCAACCGGCTCTCCGGGTACCTGCTGCGGCTCCCGGTCGACGACCCCGACCCGCGCCGCCGCCTCGACGCGGTGCGCACCGCGATGGACCGCAACAAGGACGTTGGACCCGACCGCGGCCCCGGCGCCGTCGCGCTGCTCGCCGACCACGTCCCCGCCCTCGGCCACCGGCTCGGCGGCCCGCTGGTCGGCCAGGCCGCCCGGCTCTGGTTCGACGTCCTGGTCACCAGCGTGCCGCTGCCCGGCCTCGGTCTGAGACTCGGCGGGAACCCGCTCACCGAGGTCTTCCCGCTCGCCCCGCTGGCCGGCGGGCAGTCACTGGCGATCGCCGTCTCGACGTACCGCGGACGCGTCCACTACGGCCTCGTCGCCGACGGACGGGCCGTGCCGGACCTGGAGGGGCTGGCCCGCGCCCTGACCGAGGAGGCGCGGACGCTGTCGGCGGCCTGCGCCCCGTGATCATGACGGGTTTGGCGGTGCGGCCCGCGCTCCGTAAAATCTGCCGTTCGAATGCGGCGGCCACCGGAGCGCCGCACGGCGGAACCAGGGAACGGCAGCGCGATGACGGTGACAGAGGACGGCTCGGCGGCCACGGACGAGGTCGTGTACGGGCCCGGCATCGACCCGGAGCGGCTGGCCGTCTGCCTGAGCGTGCTCGAGGAACTCGACAAGCTGGACGTGGACCACCCCGACGCGATCGCCGTGCGCCGGGCCACCGCGGGCGTCTACCGCACGGTCAAGCAGCGCCGCCGCCAGGAGCGCCGGGCCGCCAAGACCGCGCACGACAGGGCGGTCACCGAGGCCACCGCGACCGGCTCCGCGCAGCGCATCGACGACGAGACCGAGGGCATCCTGCCGTCCTCGCGGGTCGAGGAGGGGCAGATCGCGGGGATACTCCAGCGCCCGCGCTCCTGCTACATCTGCAAGACGCGGTACGTCGAGGTCGACTACTTCTACCACCAGCTCTGCCAGAAGTGCGCCGCCGAGAACCGCGCCCGCCGCGGCGCGCGCACCGACCTCACCGGCAAGCGCGCGCTGCTCACCGGCGGCCGGGCCAAGATCGGCATGTACATCGCACTGCGGCTGCTGCGCGACGGCGCGCACACCACGATCACCACGCGCTTCCCGAACGACGCGATCCGCCGCTTCAAGGCCCAGCCCGACAGCGACCAGTGGATCCACCGGCTGAAGATCGTCGGCATCGACCTGCGCGACCCTGCCCAGGTCGTCGCGCTGGCCGAGTCGGTGGCCGCCGAGGGCCCGCTGGACATCCTGATCAACAACGCGGCCCAGACCGTACGGCGCTCCCCGGGCGCCTACAGCGAGCTGGTCGCCGCCGAGTCCGGTCCGCTGCCCGCGGGCGAACTGCCCGCCGCCGAGGTGATCGGCACCTTCGGCTCCGGCGCGGTCGCCGCCCTGCCCGTCGCGGGCGGCGGCGCGCTCACCGCGCAGGAGGTGACGGACCTCGCCCTGGTCTCCGGATCCGCCTCCCTGGAGCGCATCGCGGCCGGGACCGCGATCGACGCCGGCGGCCTCGTCCCCGACCTGCACGACACCAACAGCTGGGTCCAGACCGTCGACGAGGTCACCCCGATCGAGCTGCTGGAGGTGCAGCTCTGCAACTCGACGGCGCCGTTCATCCTGATCAGCCGGCTGCGTCCGGCGATGGCGGCCTCCGCCTCGCGCCGCACCTACATCGTGAACGTCTCCGCCATGGAGGGCGTCTTCGCCCGCGGCTACAAGGGAGCCGGCCACCCGCACACCAACATGGCCAAGGCCGCCCTGAACATGCTCACCCGCACCAGCGCGCAGGAGATGTTCGAGAAGGACGGCATCCTCATGACGGCCGTCGACACCGGCTGGATCACCGACGAGCGCCCGCACCCGGACAAGGTCCGGCTCGCCGAGGCCGGCTTCCACGCCCCGCTCGACCTGGTCGACGGCGCGGCGCGGGTGTACGACCCGATCGTGCGCGGCGAGGCGGGCGAGGACCTGTACGGCGTCTTCCTGAAGGACTACGCGCCCGGCAAGTGGTGATGCCGGACGGCGTCCGGGACGGGCAGCGGGGCGCGGCGCGCCGCCACCAGCTCCAGGACCGTGCGCCAGTCCTCCGGCACGCCCGCGTCGAAGCCGGCGACGCGGCCCGCGGCGTCGGCCTGACGCAGCGTCACGGCGTCCTCGGCGAGCGGGGCTGTTCGACCCCGGCGGCTTCCGCCGGGGTCGTCGGGCCGCCCTGCCGCACCAGGGCGAGCGCGCCGCGCGGGGACGGGCCGCGGTCGGGTGGGACGAGGGCGAGGTAGCGGGCGGCGGACACGTTCAGCCGTACCAGGCGGGAGACCCGCTCGCCCAGCAGCGGGCGGAGCGCGTCCGCGCCGTGGCCGGGGCGCGCGGGGCCGTGGCCGGGGCGCAGCAGCCGGCCCACGTCGTGCACCAGGCCCGCGATCTGAGTGCCTTGTCGGCGGGGCGACTTCGGCGCAGCAGCGCGGCCGTCAGCAGCGCGTGCTCGTGCGGGTCGACCGGGTCGCCGGTGCACTCCGGGAAGTCCCGGGCGCCCCGGCGGGCGTTCAGCAGCTCCATCAGCTCTTCGACACTGCGCAGTTCCATGCGTCAGTCCTCCCGCCGGACAAGCCGTTGCGTCCGCCGGCGGATCATGGCCGCCTTGCGAACCGGCCAACGGGACCCGAACTGCGCGGCCCACGACGCCGCAAGAGGGCACGGATGTTCGGGAGATGAGCCGAATGGGTGAGTCACCCCGAGTCGCTTTGAGTCCTTTGTGTAACAAATACCGTCACATGTCCGCATGTTGTGCGGGTGGTGACTCGTTACGGTTACGCATTGTTTTCCGTCCCCATCGAGCGGGGGGCCGCTCATTTGGTTAACCTGGTGTGGACGGACAGCGACAACGGGTCCCCACCCACACCCATCGTCCGTCCCGGGACCGGCCGGTGCACAACGGCCTGCTCTCCGGTGAGTTACCGACGCCACCGCGTCCGACCAGGCAACACCCACGACCCCCGCGGGCGTCGGCAGCGGACCGCAGACCGGCCGGCGCGGCCCCCGCGGGGTGACCGACACATAAGGAGTGCGCGGTGACACCGGAGAAGACGAATCGCGAACAGCGCCCCAGGGAACGCACCGAGCGGGCGGGCCGCCGGCCCGGCGAGCTCGGCAGCCTCGACGTGTGGGCCAGGTCCGCCCCGATCCGCCTGGCGGGCTACGAGGACGACCTCGCCGAGCCGCACATCCTGCCCAGCGTCGACTGACGCCTCGCGATCCCCGGCATGGGCGTGTCCCACTCACGCCCATGCCCGGTCCCTACTCCGCCACCGGCGCCGTCCGCCGCCACGGGCGCAGGCTCTCCAGCCGCTCGGCCACCTCCAGCAGCCGCGCCTCCGTCCCCGGCGGCCCCACCAGCTGGACCGCGCACGGCGCGCCCGACGGCAGCGCGCCCATGGGGACGGCCATGGCGGGCCAGCCCGTCAGGTTCCACGGCGGCGTCATCGGCGCGTAGGCGGTGTTGACGGCCGCATTGCGCAGCCAGCCCCGCTCGTGCCACGGCTCGGCCCGCGGCGCGCGCCGGGCCAGCGCCGGCGTGAGCAGCACGTCGTACTCCGCGAAGAACGGTTCCAGCCGACGCCGCAGCGCCTCCCGGCTCCCGCCGCCGCGAGCCACCCCCGTGAACAGCCGGCCCACGGCGGCGTGGACGCGGGTGCGCCGGGCCAGCAGCCGCCGGTCGAGCCCCGCCGCGTCGACGTGCGTGCCCGCCGTCCAGTGGGCGAGCGCGACCGCCCCCAGCGACACCGGGTACGGCGGATCCGCGCGCCGCACCTGGTGACCGGCCTTCATCAGCACCCCGGCCGCCTCCCGCGCGGCCTCCGTGTACGGCCCGGCCACGGGCACCCCGGCGATCGGGCTGCGCAGCGAGACGGCGACCCGCAGCGTGCCGGGCCTCTCCCGCCGTACGGGCCACGCGTCGGCCAGGACGGACAGCGTCAGCCGCGCGTCCGCCACGGTCGTCGCCAGCGGGCCGTTCTCCGACATGCCGAACCAGTCGCCCTCGCCGATGCCCGCCGGCACCACCCCGTGACCGGGCTTGATCGTCACCAGCCCGCAGTTGGCCGCCGGGATGCGCAGCGAGCCCATGCCGTCGTTGCCCAGCGCGACCGGCGTCAGCCCCGCGGCGACGGCCGCCGCGCTCCCGCCCGACGAACCGCCCGCCGTACGGCCGAGGTCCCACGGGTTGCGGGCGGTGCCGTGCACGCCCTCCGTCGTGCCGAACACGCACAGCTCCGGGACGTTCGTCAGCCCCACGACCACCGCGCCCGCGGCCCGCAGCCTGGCCACGGTGACGTGGTCCCGGCCGACGGGCGCCGGAGAAGTCGCCGCCGAGCCGATGCGCAGGGACTCCCCGCGCACCGCCACGTTGTCCTTGACGGCCACCGGCACGCCGGCGAGCGGCAGTTCGGCCAGATCGGCGCGGGCGCCCACCTCGTCGGCCTCGGCGAGCGCGGCCTCGGCGCGCACCCGGCGGAACGCCCCGATCCGGCCGTCCAGCCGCTCGATCCGCTCCAGGTGCGCGGCGACCACCTCCCGCGGCGTGACCCGCTTCTCCCGTACGGCGGCGGCGATCTCGACGGCGGTCCGTCCGACCCAGCTGGTCACGGGCGCTCCTCGGCTCATGTGGGCTGACTGGCGATGAGGCTTACTGGTGAGTACGTACTGTGCCCCCGAGCCGGGCCCCGCGTCGAGACGACCGGTCCGGCGGTCCCCCGGACGCCGGACGGTTCGAAGCGTCCGCCGCAGGGGAGCTGTAGACAGCGTCGGACCTCGCCCGCCGGCCTCCGGCCGACACCCCGACCGACCGCCGACCGACGACGAACCGGGAGGACCCCCGTATGCACGACGACCGCACCCTGGTCGAGGCCCGTCTGAAGCGAGTCCTCGACGAACGCGTCCGCCCCGCCGTGCACCCGCGGTCCGTGCCGCTGGAAGTGGCGGTGTGGCACGCGGCCGGCGAGCCGGTGCCGGTCGCCGAGGGCCTTGCCGCCCCGCACGAGCCCATCGGGGCCGGCGCGCGGTGGGGCGTCCCCTGGGGCACCAGCTGGTTCCGGGTCACCGGGACCGTGCCCGAGGAGTGGGCGGGCCGGACCGTGGAGGCGGTCCTCGACCTCGGGTTCGACGAGAACATGCCGGGCTTCCAGTGCGAGGGCCTGGTGTACCGCCCCGACGGCACCCCCGTGAAAGGGCTGAACCCGCGCAACCAGTGGGTCCGCATCGGCGCCCCCGTCGCCGGCGGCGAGCGGGTGCGGCTGCACATCGAGGCGGCGTCCAACCCGGTGATCCTCGGCGACCGCGGCTTCCGGCCGACGCCGCTCGGCGACCGGGAGACCGCCGGGAGCGAGCCGCAGTACACCCTCGGCCGGATGGACCTCGCCGTCTTCGACGAGACGGTGTGGCAGCTGGTGGCCGACCTGGAGGTGCTCGGCGACCTGATGGCCGAGCTGCCGGTGGAGTCGCCGCGCCGCTGGGAGATCCTGCGCGCGGTGGAGCGCGCCCTCGACGCCGTCGACCTCCAGGACGTGGGCGCCACCGCCGCCGACGCCCGTTCGCGGCTCACCGCGGTCCTGTCCGCGCCGGCCGCGCCCTCCGCGCACCGGATCAGCGCGGTCGGCCACGCCCACATCGACTCGGCGTGGCTGTGGCCGCTGCGCGAGACGGTCCGCAAGGTGGCGCGCACGGCCGCGAACATGACCGCCCTCATCGACGACGAGCCCGAGTTCGTCTTCGCCATGTCGCAGGCCCAGCAGTGGGCCTGGGTGAAGGAACACCGGCCCGAGGTGTGGGCGCGGGTCAAGAAGGCCGTGGCGGACGGCCGGTTCGTGCCGGCCGGCGGCATGTGGGTGGAGTCCGACACCAACATGCCCGGCTCGGAGGCGATGGCCCGGCAGTTCGTGCACGGCAAGCGGTTCTTCATCGAGGAGTTCGGCGTCGACAACGAGGAGGCCTGGCTGCCGGACACCTTCGGCTTCGCCGCCGGGCTCCCGCAGATCATCGCCGCGGCCGGTTCCCGCCATCTGCTGACGCAGAAGATCTCCTGGTCGCGGACGAACCGCTTCCCGCACCACACCTTCCTCTGGGAAGGCATCGACGGCACCCGGATCTTCACCCACTTCCCACCCGTCGACACCTACAACTGCACCATGAGCGGCGCCGAACTCGCCCACGCGGTGCGCAACTTCCGCGACAAGGGCGCCGCCCGGCACTCCCTCGCGCCGACCGGCTGGGGCGACGGGGGCGGCGGCACCACCCGCGAGATGGTCGCCCGGGCCACCCGGCTGCGCAGCCTGGAGGGCTCACCCACCGTCGAGTGGGAGACCCCGGCCGCGTTCTTCGCCAAGGCCGAGGCCGAGTACACCGCCCCGCCCGTCTGGGTGGGCGAGCTGTACCTCGAACTCCACCGCGCCACCCTCACCAGCCAGGCGAAGACCAAGCAGGGCAACCGGCGCAGCGAGCACCTCCTGCGCGAGGCGGAGCTGTGGGCGGCCACCGCGGCCGTACGCACCGGATTCCCCTACCCCTACGACGCGTTGGACCGCATCTGGAAGACCGTGCTGCTGCACCAGTTCCACGACATCCTGCCCGGCTCCTCCATCGCCTGGGTGCACCGCGAGGCCCGCCGCACCTACGAGCGGGTCGCGGCGGAACTGGAGGCGATCGTCGACGCCGCCCAGCGGGCACTGGCCGGCGACGGCGCCATGCCGCTCGTCTTCAACGCGGCCCCGCACACCCGCTCCGGCGTCCCGGCCGGCGGCGCCGCACCCCTCGTGGCCCAGGGCCGCACCACCCTCACCGCACGCCCGGCCGGCGGCCACGTCCTGGACAACGGGCTGCTGCGCGTCGGAATCGACCCCGCCGGACTGGTCGTGTCGGTGTACGACATCGCCGCCGGCCGGGAGACCGTCGCCCCCGGCGGGGCCGCCAACCTCCTCCAACTCCACCCCGACTTCCCGAACAAGTGGGACGCCTGGGACGTGGACGAGTTCTACCGCAACACCGTCATCGACCTGACCGACGCCGACGAGGTCGCCGCCGGGGACGACGGCGCGTCGGTGCGCGTCGTCCGGTCCTTCGGGGCCTCCCGCGTCACCCAGGTGCTGTCGCTGCCGCCGGGGGAGCGGAGGCTGGTCGTGGACACGGAGGTGGACTGGCACGAGACGGAGAAGTTCCTCAAGCTGGCCTTCCCGCTCGACGTGCACGCCGAACGGTACGCCGCCGAGACCCAGTTCGGGCACGTCCACCGGCCCACCCACACCAACACCAGCTGGGAGGCCGCCAAGTTCGAGGCCTGCAACCACCGCTTCGTCCATGTGGCCGAACCCGGCTGGGGCGTCGCGGTCGTCAACGACTCGACGTACGGCCACGACGTCACCCGCACCGTCCGCGCAGGCGCCGACCGGGGCACGACCACCACGGTCCGGGTCTCCCTGCTGCGCGCCCCGCGCTTCCCCGACCCCGAGACCGACCAGGGCGTCCACCGCTTCCGGCACGCGCTGGTGCCGGGCGCGGACATCGGGGACGCGGTGCGCGAGGGCTGGCGGATCAACCTGCCGGAGCGGCGGCACACCGGCGCGGCCGAGGTCGCCCCGCTGGTCACGGCCGACGCGGACGCTGTCGTGATCACGGCCGTCAAGCTGGCCGACGACCGCAGCGGCGACGTGGTCGTCCGCTTCCACGAGGCCCACGGCGGCCGGGCCCGGACCACCCTGACGGCCGGCTTCCCCGTCACCGGCGTCGAGGTCACGGACCTGCTGGAACGCCCGCTGCCCGACGCGCCTTCGGTCACCGCCGACGGCGACCGGATCGCCGTGGCGTTGCGGCCGTTCCAGCTGATGACGCTCAGGCTCCGGCGGTAGGGCCCGACGCCCGGGCTCCGGAGCCGGACCCCTCCCGCTCCCGCAGCCACGCCTCCACCTCGCCCACGTGCGCCGCCGCCGCCGCGCGGGCCGCCTCCGGGTCGCGGGCGGCCAGGGCGCGGTGGATGGCGGCGTGTTCCCGCCGGGTGCGGGCGAAGGCGCCCTCCTCGTGGCGGCCCCGGTGGACGCGGGCGCGGAAGGTGCGCGAGGACAGGCCGTCCAGGAGGGCGGCCAGCGTCTCGTTGCCCGAGGCCGCCGCTATCGCGCGGTGGAAGGCGAGGTCGTGGGCGAGGACCTCCTCAGGGTCGTCGGTCGCCTCCATCGCCGCCACATGGCGCCCGACCTGCGCCAGCTGTTCCGCGGTGATCCGGGCGGCGGCCAGCGCGGTCGCCGCCGACTCCAGGACGCGGCGCACCTCCAGCAGTTCGGCGAGCCGTGGGCCGCGGGACAGATCGGCCACGACGCCGAACGTCTCCAGCAGGTCGCCGGCCCTGAGCTGGGTGACGTAGACGCCGGAGCCGTGCCGGGCCTCCAGCACGCCGAGGACGGTGAGCGCGCGGATCGCCTCCCGCATCGAGCTGCGGGACAGGCCGAGC
Source organism: Streptomyces sp. NPDC006610 (assembly GCF_040611575.1). NCBI lineage: Bacteria > Bacillati > Actinomycetota > Actinomycetes > Kitasatosporales > Streptomycetaceae > Streptomyces > Streptomyces sp. NPDC006610. The sequence goes on along the minus strand of NZ_JBEXOP010000010.1, from coordinate 155,023 downwards.
CGTACCGCGAGGTCCCGCTCGGTGGGCAGCCGCTGGCCGGGCTCCAGCAGGCCGTCGGCGATCATCGCCTTGATCCGTTCGATGGCGTGCTGGGTGACCGTGCCCCTGCGGGCGGCGGGCCCCCCGGCCGCGGTCTCGTCCACGTGGCTTCTCCCGTCGGTGCGTCGCCGCAGTGTAGCGGGAGAAGTGGTCCGACCATTACGTCCGTTGGAGAGAGTTTTCCGGCTTGCGGGGTGTCGCCGGGCCCAAGTGGTCTGATAAGTATGCGGCAGTCGCCCCGTCGCCCACGAAAGGGCCAGCAGTGACCCCCACCCCCGCCCGCATCACCGCCCTCGACACCCACGACATCCGCTTCCCCACCTCCCGCGACCTCGACGGCTCCGACGCCATGAACCCGGACCCCGACTACTCGGCCGCCTACGCCGTCCTGCGCACCGACGCCGGAGACGGCCACGAGGGACACGGGTTCGCCTTCACCATCGGGCGGGGCAACGACGTCCAGGTCGCCGCGATCGACGCACTGCGCGGGCATGTCGTGGGACGGTCGGTCGACGAGCTGTGCGCCGACCCGGCCACCCTCAGCCGCGACCTGGTGGGCGACAGCCAGCTGCGCTGGCTCGGGCCCGAGAAGGGCGTGATGCACATGGCGATCGGCGCCGTCGTCAACGCCGTCTGGGACCTCGCCGCCAAACGCGCCGGCAAGCCGCTGTGGCGGTTCCTCGCGGACGCCGAGCCCGAGTGGATCGTCCGCCAGATCGACTTCCGCTACCTCACGGACGCGCTCACCCCCGAGCAGGCGCTCGACCTCCTGCGCCGTGGCCAGCAGGGCGCCGGCGCGCGCGCCTGCGCCCTGCTGGAGCGCGGCTACCCCGCCTACACCACCTCCGCTGGCTGGCTCGGCTACGACGACGCCAAGCTCACCCGGCTCGCCACCGCCGCGGTGGCCGACGGCTTCCGGCTGATCAAGCTCAAGGTCGGCGCCGACCTGGCCGACGACGTCCGCCGCTGCCGCACCGCCCGCGCCGCCGTCGGCCCGGACGTCCGCCTGGCGATCGACGCCAACCAGCGCTGGGACGTCGACGAGGCGATCCGCTGGACCCGCGCCCTCGCCGAGTTCGACCCCTACTGGATCGAGGAGCCCACCAGCCCCGACGACATCCTCGGCCACGCCGCGATCCGCCGGGCCGTCGCCCCGGTGAAGGTCGCCAGCGGCGAACACGCCCAGAACCGGATCGTGGTCAAACAACTCCTCCAGGCCGGCGCGATCGACGTCCTGCAGCTCGACGCCGCCCGCGTCGGCGGCGTCAACGAGAACCTCGCCGTCCTGCTGCTCGCCGCCCGGTTCGGGGTGCCGGTCTGCCCGCACGCCGGCGGCGTCGGCCTGTGCGAACTCGTCCAGCACCTGGCGATGTTCGACTACGTGGCGGTCGCCGGCACCACCGAGGACCGCGCCATCGAGTACGTCGACCATCTGCACGACCACTTCCTCGACCCGGTGGTGATCCGCGAGGGTCACTACACGGCGCCCACTGCGCCCGGCTTCTCCGCCGCCATGCGGCCCGAGTCCGTCGCGCGGTACACCTATCCCGGCGGCGCGTACTGGGCCGCCGACCCCGACCGCGAGAAGGGGCGGACGGCATGAACGACTTCGAGGGCCTCACGGCCCTGGTGACCGGCGGCGCCAGCGGCATCGGCCGGGCCGCCGCGGAACTCCTGACCTCGCGCGGCGCCCGGGTGGCCGTACTGGACCTGGACCCGAAGCCGGTCGGCGAGCCGCTGCTCGCGTACCGGGCCGACGTGGCCGACGACGCCTCCGTGCGCGCGGCGGTCGCGGCGGCCGTCGCCGAACTCGGCGGCCTGGACGTCCTGGTGAACAACGCGGGCATCGGCGCGCAGGGCACCGTGGAGGACAACCCCGACGACGAGTGGCACCGCGTCTTCGACGTCAACGTCCTGGGCATGGTCCGCACGGCCCGCGCCTGCCTGCCCCACCTGCGCGGGTCCGAGCACGCCGCGATCGTCAACACCTGCTCCATCGCCGCCACCGCCGGGCTCCCGCAGCGCGCCCTCTACAGCGCCACCAAGGGGGCCGTGCAGTCCCTCACCCTCGCCATGGCCGCCGACCACCTGCGCGAGGGCGTCCGCGTGAACTGCGTCAATCCCGGCACCGCGGACACGCCGTGGGTCGCCCGGCTGCTGGACGCCGCCGACGACCCGGCCGCCGAACGCGCCGCGCTGGAGGCCCGGCAGCCCACCGGCCGTCTCGTCTCCGCCGCCGAGGTCGCGGGCGCCATCGCCTACCTGGCCAGCCCGCTGTCCGGCGCGACGACCGGCACCGCCCTCGCCGTCGACGGCGGCATGCAGGGCCTGCGACTGCGACCGGAGGGGGCACGATGAGCCTGCGCCACGACATGGGCCCGCTCGGCTTCGGCGGCGGCGGGATCGGCAACCTGTACGCCCCGCTCACCGACGAGCAGGCGCACGAGGCCGTCACCGCCGCCTGGCGGCAGGGCGTCCGCTACTTCGACACCGCGCCCCACTACGGCCTCGGCCTGTCCGAACGCCGCCTCGGCGCCGCCCTGCGCGCCCACCCGCGCGAGGCCTACACGCTCTCCACCAAGGTCGGCCGGCGCCTGGAACCCGTCGGCCGTCCCGACTCCGTCGGCGACGACCTGGCCAACGGCTTCGCCGTCCCCGCCACCCATCGCCGCGTCTGGGACTTCACCGCGGACGGCGTACGGCGCACCCTGGAGGCCGGCCTGGAGCGCCTGGGCCTCGACCGCGTCGACATCGTCTACCTGCACGACCCCGACGACCACCCCGAACAGGCCTTCCGCGAGGGCTACCCGGCACTGGAGCGGCTGCGCTCCGAGGGCGTCGTCGGCGCGATCGGCGCGGGCATGAACCAGGCGGAGATGCTCACCCGCTTCGTGCGCGAGACGGACGTCGACGTGGTGCTGTGCGCCGGCCGCTACACCCTCCTCGACCAGAGCGCGCTCACCGAACTGCTCCCCGCCGCCGAGGAGCGCGGCGTCGCCGTCGTCGTCGGCGGAGCGTTCAACTCCGGCCTGCTGGCCGATCCCAAGCCCGGGGCCACCTACAACTACGCCGCCGCGCCCCCCGAGTTGCTCGACCGCGCCCTGCGCCTGAAGTCCCTCGCCGAGCGCCACGGCACCACCCTGCGCGCCGCCGCCCTGGCTTTCTGCGCCGCCCACCCGGCGGTCGTGAGCGTCCTGGCCGGCGCCCGCAGCGCCGCCGAGGTGGACGACTGCGCCGAACAGTTCCGCACCCCCGTCCCGCCCGCCTTCTGGCAGGAGCTGCGCGACACCGGACTGCTCCCGCCCGACGCCCCCGTGCCCACCGGGGACCCGGCGTGACCGTCGACGCCCACCACCACGTCTGGGACCTCTCGGTACGCGACCAGGACTGGATCCGCGGACCCGGACTCACCCCCTTACGGCGGAACTTCACCCTCGCCGACCTCGCCCCCGAGGCCGCCGCGGCCGGCGTCGACCGCACGGTGCTCGTCCAGACGGTCACCGTCCCGGAGGAGACCCCCGAACTCCTCGCCCTCGCCCATGAGCAGGACGAGCGGGAGGAACGGGAGGAACGGCACGGGCCGGCTGCCGGGCGCGGCCTGATCGCCGGCGTCGTCGGCTGGACCGACCTCACCCGCCCCGACGTCGCCGAAGAACTCGCCCGCCTCCGCGCCCTCCCCGGCGGACGCCGCCTCAAGGGCGTCCGCCACCAGGTGCAGGGCGAGGCCGACCCGGAGTGGCTGCTGCGCCCGGACGTGCGCCGCGGCCTCGCCGCCGTCGCGGACGCCGGACTCGTCTACGACCTCGTCGTGCTCCCGCACCAACTCCCCGCCTGCGCCGGGGCGGCCCGGGCCCTCCCCGGCCTGACCTTCGTCCTCGACCACGCGGGCAAACCGCCCGTCGCCTCGGGCTCCCTCGACCCCTGGGCCCGCGACCTGCGCACCCTCGCCGCCCTGCCCAACACCGTCTGCAAACTCTCCGGCCTGGTCACCGAGGCCGACCCCGCCTCCTGGACCGTCGAGGACCTGCGCCCGTACGCCGACACCGTCCTGGAGGCCTTCGGTCCCGGCCGGCTGATGTACGGCTCGGACTGGCCGGTGAGCACCCTGGCGGCGGACTACGGCGAAGTGCTCGCCGCGGCGCACGAGTTGACCGAGGGCCTGAGCGGGCCCGAGCGGACGGAGGTCTTCGAGGGCACCGCCGTCCGCGTCTACGGCCTCTGACCCGGACAGGCCGTCCCGCCCTCCCCGTGCAGGCGACTCGCCGGGACAATTCCGGCGTAATGCGGCGAATGCGGATCGGCGGAAGGGGGGCGCTCGCGCTGCTCAACGGCGTCGGCCATCAGAACGGCCCGTTCGACACGCCGGCCGGCCTTCCGCCGCCGACCGGCGGGGAGATCGCCGCGGCCGCCGGCCTGGACGAGCGGTACGTGCGCGAGTCGGCGGCGTCGTGGAGTACGAGCCGGAGCGGGGCGCGTACCGGCTCCCGCCCGGGCACGCCGCCTCGCTGACCACCGAGGCCGGCCCCGACGACCTCGCCGGGACGGCTGGGCGCCGTCCGGGGCGAGCAGACGGCCCTCCGGATGGTCGCGGAGGCCGGCTTCCGCGCCGTCGACGTCAAGACGGTCGAGGGCGACCCGCTGAACGCCTACTACGTCGCGGCCAAGCGCTGACGACGCGCCTCACGCACCCCCGGCCGCCCTCGCCAGCCGCGTCGGGGGCAGGTATTCGCGCACGAACGTCCGCTCCCAGCACGCGCCCGTCTCCCGCAGCTCGCGCCAGGTCGTGTAGCGGTAGCGGAACAGCCGGGCGCGGACGAAGCGCGGCGGTTCGTCGGCCGGGAAGGGGGAGCGGCGCAGCAGCCTCAGCGTGTCGCGGTCGTTCTCCAGCAGCCGCTCCACCAGCGCGCCGAACCACGCTCCGGCGTAGGCGGGGGAGAGCGCCGCGAACCACATCAGCCAGTCGAGCCGCAGATGGTACGGGGCGAACTGGCGCGGCCAGCGCCGGGGATCGCCGGGCTTGCCCTTGAACTCGTACTCGCGCCAGTCGGAGTCCTCGCGCGCCACCGGGTCCGCCGTGCCCTCGATCACGATCTCGTACCGGACCCGGTTGACGCTGCCGAACGCGCCGTAGGTGTTGACCAGGTGCAGCGGGTCGAAGGAACGGTTCATGACCTGGCGGCGGGAGACCATGTTCAGCACCGGCCGGTGGCTGAGGAACGCGATCAGCGCGGCCACGGCCAGGACCACGACGACGAACCAGAGCGGCGCGCCGGGCGCGGAGGGCGACTCGCCGGGGAAGCGGATCGCCGACAGGGCCAGCACGATGGTGATCCAGTTCAGCCAGGAGAAGTTCCCGGACAGCACCAGCCACAGTTGCGTGACGGCCATCAGCGCGGCGGCGGCCGACGCGATCGGTTGCGGGGCGAACAGCAGGAACGGCACCACGAGTTGCGTGACGTGGTTGGCGGCCACCTCCACCCGGTGCAGCGGCCTCGGCAGACGGTGGAAGAACCAGCTCAGCGGGCCCGGCATCGGCTGGGTCTCGTGGTGGAAGTCCAGACACGTCAGCTTCCGCCAGCACGCGTCGCCGCGCAGCTTGATCAGGCCCGCGCCGAACTCCACCCGGAACAGGATCCAGCGCAGCAGGAACAGCACCACGACCGGCGGCGCGACCTCGTCGTTGCCGAGGAACACGGCGAGGAAACCGACCTCCAGCAGCAGCGACTCCCAGCCGAACCCGTACCAGGTCTGGCCCACGTTGACGATCGACAGGTACAGCGCCCAGGGGACCAGCCACAGCAGCATCGCGCCCCACAGCGGCAGCAGAAAGTCCAGCCCCGCCAGCAGGGCCGCCGACACCGCGCACCCCGCCCAGGCGCAGCAGGCGAAGAAGCGGTCGGAGTAGTGCAGCCGGAACAGGCTCGGCGCCTGCCGGAACGACGTCCGCTCCACGAACCGCGGCACCGGCAGCATCCCGCGCTCGCCGATCAGCGCCCGGAACTGGAGGGCCGCCGTCAGGAACGCCACCAGGTACACGGCGGCCAGCGCCCGCTGGAAGACCAGCCGGCTCAGCCAGTAGTCGGATGCGGTGAACCAGTCCACGCCCGTGCGCTCCTCTCCTGCCCTCGTCACCGCGCGTCAGCGTCTCTTCCGTTTGCGTGACCCGAGCGAGTGAAGCAGACAATAGTGAACGAACTGCCCGGACGAGTCGGGAGAACACGGTGCACAGACCCACCGGAGCCTTCGGCGCGGCCTGCGCGCTCCTGACGACGCTGCTCGTCGCCGGGTGCGGCGTCGTCGGCCAGATCGCCCGGCCGGGGGACCAACGCGCCGCGCGGTACGACGCGCCGTCCGGCGCGGGACTCGTCCTCCTGCCGGCCGCGGCCCGCGGACCCGGCCCCTTCACGGACGCCGCGGCCACCTCCCCGGCTACCCCGCCACCGCTCACCCGAACGCCCCCGGCCGCGCGCCCCCGTTCCGGCGCCGACCCCGCGGCAGCCCTCACTGGCGTACGCCGCCACTCCGGCGGCACGCCCGGCCTCTACGCCGGTCGCCGGCGGGCCGCCGACTGCGACGTCGACCGCCTGCCGACCGCGGACCCGGACAGGGCGCGCGCCTTTGCCGGGGCGGCCGGGATCGTGGAGGCGGCGATCCCGGCCCACCTGCGTGCGCTCACCCCGGTCGTGCTGCGCGCCGACACCCGCGTCACCGGGCACGGATACCGCGCCGGCCGGGCCGTGGCGTACCAGGCCGCCCTCCAGGCGGGCACCGCCGTGCTCGTCGACACGCGGGGCGTCCCGCGGGTGCGCTGCGCCTGCGGCAATCCGCTCGCGCCGCCGGTCCCGACGCGGAGCGCCGTCGGCGGCGCGGCCGGGACGTGGGCGGGGTACCGGCCGGAGCGGGTCGTCGTGGTGACGCCGGCGCCCCGGGCCGTCGGGACGTTCACGATCGTCGACATCGACGACGGCGCGTGGGTGGAGCGCGAGGTGGGGGCGGACGTGCGGCACGACCGGGTGATGCCGGGGCCGTACGGGGCGGAGCGCACGGACCGGGCGGCGAGCCCGAGCGTGGGCGCGAGCCCGGCCGAGGACCGGTCGGCGGCGGACGCCCCGGACCCGGCCTCGGAGCCCTCGGAACCCTCGGAGTCCTCGGAACCCTCGGACCCCGAGGAGCCGCCGGTGCTCGCCGACACCGCCTCGGGGTCGCCGCGGGAGCCGGGTGGTCCTGCCGATCCCTCCCGGGCGGCGGACGACGGGGCCGGGGTCCCGGAGCCCGCGGACGCCGCGGACGCCGTACCAAGGCCGGAGGCCGGGGCGGGCGACGCGGGACCCGCGACCGTACCGGACGCGCCCGACCCGCCCGACGGCGGCGGACTCGTCCCCGACGCCCCCGACGAGCCCGATGGCCCGGACGGCGACGGCGACGGCGGCGGCGGCGATGGCGCCGGCGAGGCGGACGGCAGCATCTTCGGCAGCCCGACCGGCGTGTTCGCCGACTGACGCGCCGACCCGTGTCACCGAACCGGCACCGACGTCACCGACGTCACCGGTCAACGAGTACCGGTCCGGTCACCGGTCCGATCCGACCCGGTCGAATATCCGGGCAAATACTGGCAAGGTGGGCGCATGGTTGATCGGGGAGCGAGCGCCCAGTCACTCCCGGACGACTGGCCCGCCCACGCCGATCCGATTCTGGCGCTCAACCGCATGGGCAGCTTCGACTGGGATCTGGACGCCGGGCTGTTCCACATGGACGCCCAGGCGCACGAGATCTTCGATCTGCTGCCCGGCGAGTTCAACGGCCGGCCGGAGGGCCTGGCCGTCCGGGTGCCGCCGACCGAGAACCAGCGCCTGGACGCCATGGTCGCCCAGGCCATCAAGGACGGCAGCGAGAACTACGCCGCCTACTTCCGCGTCCGCCGCCGCGACGGCACCCTGCGCTGGACCCACACCCACGGCTACATCCGCCGCGACGCCTCGCGCCGGCCGACCAGGATCATCGGCATCGTCCGCGACGCCACCGAGGAACTGAGCGACCCGGCGACCCACGGCGTCATGGTCCCGGCCGACACCCGCCTCGACCGCACCGACGTCATCCAGGTCACCACCGCCGCCCTCGCGCACGCCCGCACCGTCCAGGACGTCATCGACGTGCTCAAGGACACCTACGGCGTCACCCACCTGGGCGCGACCAGCCTGGTCATGGGCCTGGTCGAGGCCGGACGGATCCGGCTGGTCGCCGAGGGGCCCGAGGGCAGCTTCGTGCCGGGCACCCTGGTCACCCGGATCGACGAGCCGTACCCGATGAGCGAGGTCGTCCGCACCCTCACCCCCCGGTTCATCGAGTCGCCGGAGGAGTTCGCCCGCGGCTACCCGATCCTGTGGCCGCACCTCACCGACCTGCGCGTCACCGCCGCCGCCTATCTGCCGCTCATCGTCCAGGCGCGGCCGATCGGCGCCATCGGCCTGCTCTACAACGACCGCAGCGGGTTCACGCCCGAGGAGCGCAACATCCTCGTCGCGCTCGGCAGCAGCATCGCGCAGAACCTCCAGCGGGCGATGTTCTACGAGCAGGAGAAGGACCTCGCCACCGGCCTCCAGCAGGCCATGCTCCCGCGCACCATCCCCAGCGTCCCCGGCGCCGACGTCGCCGTCCGCTACCGCTCGGCCTCCCTCGGCCGGGACATCGGCGGCGACTGGTACGACCTGATCCCGCTCCCCGGCGGGCGGGTCGGGGCCGTCATCGGAGACGTCCAGGGCCACGACACGCACGCCGCGGCCGTCATGGGCCAGCTGCGCATCGTGCTGCGCGCCTACGCCGCCGAGGGCCACACGCCCGCCGCGGTCATGGCCCGCGCCTCCGTCTTCCTGCACGAGCTGGACACCGACCGCTTCGCCACCTGCCTGTACGCGGAGGCCGACCTGGCCACGGGGGTGGTCCAGGCGGTGCGGGCCGGTCACATCGATCCGCTGATCCGCGACGACGCGGGTGACTGCCGCCGCGTCCCGGTCGCCGGCGGTCTGCCGCTCGGGCTGTCCGCCGAGTTCGGCAGTCTGGAGTACCCCGTCGCCACCCTCGAACTCGACCCCGGCGACACGCTCCTGCTCTGCACCGACGGCCTGGTCGAACAGCCCGGCACCGACCTGGACGACGGCTTCCGGGAACTCACCGCCCTCATGGCCTCCGGCCCCCGGGACGTCCGCCGGCTCGCCGACGTGCTCATCGGCATGGCCGACGAACGCGGCGGCGACGACGACGTGGCGCTGCTCCTGCTGCGCCGTCGCGGGCCGGACACCCCGCAGACCGGCGGACGCCTCCAGCAGCACGTCGCCCCCGGCGACCCGGAGGCGCTGCGCGAGGCCCGGCACATGATCCGTGCCGCGGCCCGCGCCTGGGGCGCGGCCGACCGCGTCGACGACGTCGAACTCGTCGCCGACGAGCTGATCACCAACGCCCTGATGCACACCGAGGGCGCCGCCATCCTGACCCTGCGGAACCTCACGGGGGGCGAACGCCGGCTGCGGGTGGAGGTGGAGGACTCCTCCAGCGCCCTGCCGCGCCGCCGGGAGGCGGGGGAGTCGGGGGTCTCGGGGCGCGGCCTGCTCCTGGTCGACCTGCTCGCGCAGGTGTGGGGCGTGGAGGCGCGCGGCGGCGGCAAGTGCGTGTGGTGCGAGTTCGCGGTGCCGGACGGAGACGGGGACGCGGACCGGGACGGGGACTGAGCCCGCGTGGCGGGGGCGGCGCGCAATGGCCACCCTGGACGTATGCCGGAACTTCCCGAGGTCGAAGCGCTGAAGGACTTCCTGACCGAGCACCTGGTCGGGCGGGAGATCGTCCGGGTGCTGCCGGTCGCCGTGAGCGTGCTCAAGACGTACGACCCGCCGCCGGCCGCCGTCGAGGGCCACGAGGTCGCCGAGGTGCGCCGGTACGGCAAGTTCCTCGACGTCGGGACCGCCGGCGGCCCGCATCTGGTGACCCATCTGGCCCGTGCGGGCTGGCTGCACTGGAAGGACCGGCTCCCCGACGGCCCGCCCCGCCCCGGCAAGGGCCCACTGGCGCTGCGCGTGGCCCTGGACACCGGCGCCGGCTTCGATCTCACCGAGGCCGGGCACCAGAAGCGGCTCGCGGTGTACGTCGTGCGGGACCCCCAGGAGGTGCCCGGCGTGGCCCGGCTCGGCCCCGACCCGCTCGCCGCCGACTTCGACGCGGCCCGCCTCGGCGCGCTGCTCGCCGGAGAACGCCGGCAGATCAAGGGCGCCCTGCGCGACCAGAGTTTGATCGCGGGCATCGGCAACGCCTACAGCGACGAGATCCTGCACGCGGCGCGGATGTCGCCGTTCAAGCCGACCGCCTCCCTCACGCCCGAGGACGTCGAGCGGCTCCACGCGGCGCTGCGCACCACCCTCGGCGAGGCCGTGGAGCGCTCGCGAGGGCTGGCCGCCGGGCGGCTGAAGGCGGAGAAGAAGAGCGGCCTGCGCGTCCACGGCCGCACCGGCGAGCCCTGCCCGGTGTGCGGCGACACCGTCCGCGAGGTGTCCTTCAGCGACTCCTCGCTGCAGTACTGCCCCACCTGCCAGACGGGCGGGAAACCGCTGGCGGACCGGCGGCTGTCCCGGCTGCTGAAGTGACCGTCGGGGGGCGGTCCCGGGCGTTGAGGCGACCGCCCACGGGTCAGCCGTTCGGCGGGTGCCACTCGAACATGAGGATGGTCGCGTCGTCCCGCAGCCGGCCGGGGTTGGCGTCGAGGATCCAGTGGATCAGCCGCCGCAGGATCTCCGGGGCGAGTTCGCCGGTGGCGCTGGCCCGGATGACGTAGTCGGCGAACCGTTCCAGTCCGAACAGACTGCCGTCGTGGGTGCGCGCCTCGGTGACCCCGTCGGTGTACATCAGCACCCGGTCGCCGGGCTGCAGGGCGATCTCGTGGACCTGCCGGGACCGTCCGGCCAGCAGCGCCGGCAGGCCCATCGGCGGGTCGGCGTCCCGTTCCATGGCGTCCACCAGCAGCCGGTGGTCCCGGATCAGCAGGGGCGCCGGATGTCCGCAGTTGCACCACCGCAGCAGGCCGTCGGTGAGGTCGAGCCGGGCGACGACGCCGGTGCAGAACCCGTCCGGCAGCCAGGACGACAGCGCGTCGTCCACGCACTTCACCAGCTCGGGCAGCTCGGTGCCCACACGCCGGGCGTTGCGGCACGCGGCCATCGCCACCGAGGTCGTCAGCCCCGAGGCCAGGTCGTGCCCCATGGCGTCGAAGACGCAGGCGTGCAGGGCCGTATCGGTCAGCGAGTGGTCGAAGGCGTCGCCGCCGAGGTCGTAGGCGGGCTCCAGCACGGCCGTGGAGACGACGTGCGCCGTGCCGATGGTGCGCGGCGGCAGGAAGGCCCGCAGCATCTCGGCGGGCAGGCGCATGGGCTCGGTGCGGGTGCGCCGCACGAACGTGTCCTTGTACGCCCGCTTCGAGGTGATCATCATCGCCAGCAGGGTGGCGAGGCTGCGGCTGCGGCGCAGGATGACGGGCGTGAGCGCCGGGGTGTGCACGGCCAGTACGCCGAGCCGTTCCACGCCGTCCAGCAGCGGAAGCCACACGGTCAGGCCGGTGGTCTCCGACTCCTCCACGCGCAGCGACTGGGTCCGGTAGCACCAGCCGGCCAGCGAGCCGTCGACGGGCAGCGGGACGGCCGCCTCGCTCAGCGGCATCAGCACGCGCTGCTGGACGTCCACCAGATGGACAACGCAGTGCGGGAGACCGAGCGCCCTGGAGCAGCGGGCGACCGCGGTGTTCAGGTCCAGCGCGGCGTTGCCCGGGTCGGCCAGGAAGTCCTCCAGCAGCCCGTCGCCGGTCTCCGCAGCCGTCACCTGATCTCCCCTCGCCGGCGCCGGTTCGGCCCACCGGCAGTCTCACACCGGCCCCGGCGCCCCGCCCGCCGGGAGGGGCGGCCGGGTCAACCGCGCCGGCGCCGGCGCGCGGGGCGGCCCCCGCCGTGCCCGCGTCCGAGTGGGGCGGGAAGCGGTCGGACGCGGGTCTAGCGCGGATCGAGGGCCACGAGTCGTTCCCCCGTCGCCGTGCGCACCTCCCAGCGGTCGATCTGCGCAGGGCGCAGGGCCGCGCCGCCGTGTGCGGTGCGGAGGCGGGCGTCGTGGCGGGGGGCGGTCCAGGTGGTGACGGTCTGTTCCGAGCCGTCGCGGCCCACGGCGACCAGATGGCAGACGCGGGGGCCGGCCGCGTCGCGCACGTCCAGCCGCACCCGGCTGCCCCACGCCTGGTCCTCGGCCGTGACCCGGGCCCACACCCCGGAGCGCTCGTCGGTCGCGGAGATCCGGTGGGCGCGGCCGCCGCCCTGCGCCATCACCGCGACGGCCGGGACGGCGACGGCCAGGACGGCCGACGCGGCCACCGCGCACAGCAGTCGCCGGCGTCCCGCCCGCCGCCGCGCCGCGACCTCGCCGAGCAGCCGGTCCAGCAGCCGGGGCCCGGGGCCCGCCACGGGGTGCACGACCCGCGGCGTCGCCCGCCGGTAGAGCATCAACTGCCGTGCGGCGAAGCGAAGTTCCGAAAGCCGCACGGCACAGCCGGGACACCCGGTCAGGTGGTCCTCGAAACGGAAGGCGTCCGCCTCGTCCAGCACGCCGAGCGTGTACGCGCCGACGTCGCGATGCCTCTCCAGGGACCTCATGCCGCATCCTCGTGCCGTGGGGTGGGAGTCACTTCGTTCATCCACCCGTACGCACCGCCACGCGGAATCACTCACGCCGTATTCCGCATCGCGACCCGAACGATTCCGCGCGGCCCCAGTGGAGGACCGGCCGGCGACGGGAATTCCCCGCGGCCGTCCGAGCGGTCCGGCGGAGGACCGGCACGACACCCGGCGCCGGGTCAGAACAGATGGATCGCCAGATGCCCCAGGGGCAGGCCGAGCTGCCACGCGGGCGTCCACACCTTCGGCCCGTCCTCCTCGCCGATCACCGCACCGCCGCCCGGCACCGCGTTCAGGTCGGGCGCGAGCAGTTCGGTCTCCCGCAGCCAGCGCCAGGCCGCCTCCGCCAGCTCCAGGTCCGGCGCCGGGCCGCCCGACTCGGCGGCCCGCTGCGCGAACCGGGCCATGCGCTCGCCCACCCAGTCCTGCCACGGCTGGTCGTACGCCGTCAGCGCCAGCCAGGTCTCCAGCTGGGAGACGACCTCGATGCCGGGCCCGCCCCCGGTGTCGGCCAGGAAGACCGTCAGCGCCAGCGCGTCGCGCCCGGCGCGGAACTCGAAGGACGTCGGCGGCATCAGATCGCCGCTGCGCAGCAGCTCGTCGGCGATGTACTCGGCGTACAACCAGGCCATCGGGACGGTCAGTTCACCGCCGTCGGCCCCCTCCGTGCTCTGCTCACCTCTGTGCTGCATCCCTTCCTGCCTTCCTCCGGTGCGTGGCGCGTGGCCCGACCCCGGGTCCTGGTCCGGAACACGGATGAGGACAGCCGATTACCCCATGGGGGTCATCGGCAAGGCACTTTACGGAGGCTTGACCCGGCTGTCGGTTTCACCGCAGGTCGGCCGCGTAGCCCGGAAGTACCCGGCGCAGGGCGCGCAGCGCGTAGTACGCGCGGGACTTCACGGTACCGGGCGGAATGCCCAGGGCCTGGGCGGCCTCCGCCACGCTCGCCCCCTGGAAGTACATGAGCATCAGGACTTCACGGTGTTCGGGAGTGAGAGTCTTCACAGCCTCGCGCACGTCGACGGTGGCCGCCGACCGTTCGGCGTGGTCCGCGCACACCCGCGCGTTCTCCAGGATCGCGTCGCCGACCTCCGGCGGGCGCGCCTGCCGGGCCCGCCGTGCGTCGATCGCGAGCCGCCGCCCCACGGTCAGCAGCCAGGGGCGTACGGAGTCGAACGCGTCGGCGCGCAGCGCCTCGGGATGCTGCCAGGCGCGTACCAGGGTCTCCTGCACAAGGTCCTCCGCCCGCTGCCGGTCGCCGTCGCACAGACGCAGCAGCAGGGCGAAGAGCGGTCGCCCGTGCTCGCGCTGCAGCGCGGCGAGCTCGTGTTCGGCGGTCGTCCCGTTGGTCATGGTGGTTCCGGCCGTCATGGCCGTATGTCACCCCAGGGAGCCGTATCCGGACAGAGCGCGCACACGGTGCTGCGACGGACGGTCGAAACCGTCGATGAACGGTTCGATGAACGGTTCCGGGCCGCCGCCCGCGCACACCGGACGGGTTAAAGGGGCCCCTGGGGCAGTTTGGCCACGGCTCCAACTTCGTACCTATTTGTGCGTAAATACGACTGCATTGGGGTGAGCTGATGTTCGTATCCATCGCACGCAGACGGCAGGCGGCCCTCGCACTCACGGCCCTGCTCGCCGCGGCCGCCGCCTGCCAGGCCCGGAGCGAGGAACCGCCCGCCGCGCGGGGCCGTCCCGCCCCCGCCCCGTCCGCCGAGGCCTCCGCCGAGGCGCGCGGGTTCACCCTGGTCGCCTCCGGAGACGTCCTCCCGCACACCTCGGTCATCGAGCAGGCGGCCTTCGACGCCGGCGGCCGGGGCCACGACTTCGGGCCGATGCTCTCCGGCATCCGGCCGGTCGTTTCCCGCGCCGACCTCGCCCTGTGCCACATGGAGACCGTCTACGGCGAGGCGGGCCACTACACCGGCTACCCCCTGTTCAAGTCCCCGCCCGAGGTCGCCCTGGCGCTCGCCGAGACCGGCTACGACGGCTGCTCCACCGCCTCCAACCACAGCCTCGACGACGGCGCCGACGGCATCCGCCGCACCCTGGACGCCCTCGACCGGGCCGGCGTGCGGCACGCGGGGTCGGCGCGCACCCCGGCCGAGGCGCACACCCCGACGATCATCCCGGCCGGCCCGGCGCGCGTCGCCCACCTCGCCTACACCTACGACACCAACGGCCACCCCCTCCCCGCCGACCGGCCCTGGGCCGTCAACCTGATCGACGGGACCCGGATCGTCGCCGACGCCCGCGCGGCCCGGCAGGCGGGCGCCGACGTGGTGGTCGTCTCCCTGCACTGGGGGACCGAGTGGCAGGACGAGCCGGACGAGCGGCAGCTCTCCCTCGCCCGGTCGCTCACCGCCGCCGCCACCCGGGGCCGGCCGGACATCGATCTCATCGTCGGCACCCACGCCCACGTCCCGCAGGCGTACGAGAAGGTCAACGGCACCTGGGTGATCTACGGGATGGGCGACCAGATCGCCGGCGAGATGACCAACCACCAGCGGCTGCCCGACCCGCGCGGCAACCAGTCCACCGTCGGCCGCTTCACCTTCGCCCCGCCCGCCCGGCCCGGCGAACGGTGGCGGGTGACCCGGGCCGAGTTCGTGCCGCAGTGGTTCGACGTCGACGCCGGCCGCGTGGTGAACCTCAACTCCGCGCTCGCCGAGGGCGCCGACCTCACCGCCGTGCGCGACCGCATCCGGCGGGTGGTCCTCAGCCGGGGCGCGGCCGAGGACGGGCTGGTCATGGGGCGATGACAACCGCGCCGGGCCCTCCCGGCCGACGGGCGAGGCATGGGCCGCACGGGTGCTTTCGCACCGCCGCCCCGGTGTCGTTGTGGTGCGTCGGGTCCGCGGTGGGCGACTGATGAGTCATGACGAAGGACCAGTTGCCGACGCGGCGCCGTGCCCTGCTCCTCGGCGCCGGCGCCCTGGGCGCGGCCGGGACGTGCGGGCTGCTCGGCCTGGGCACGGGCGGCGGGCAGGCCCCCGCCCCGGCCGCCGGGCCCCCGGCGCGCCGCCCGCTCAAGCCCTCCGCCCACCGACTCCAGCCCCTGGCCGGATACGGTCCGCCCGCCGCCGCCCCCACCCGCACCCTGGTACGCCGCGCGCCGCTGCTGCGGATGTCCGGCGCGGGCCGCACCATCGTGCTGACCTTCGACGACGGCCCCGACCCCCGCTACACCCCCGACGTCCTGCGCACCCTGCGCGCCTACGACGTGCGCGCCATGTTCTTCGTGTGCGGGGAGATGGCAGCCGCCCGCAAGGACCTGATCGCCGAGATGGCGGACGACGGCCACGTCGTCGGCAACCACACATGGTCCCACCCCCTGCTCATCCGGCTCGGCCGCGGCCGGATCCGCTCCGAGATGGAGCGCACCAGCGACGTCGTCGAGGATGCCTGCGGAGAGCGCCCCCGCTGGTTCCGCGCACCCTACGGGGCCTGGAACCGGGCGGCCTTCCAGCTCGGCGCCGAACTGGGCATGGAACCCCTCGCCTGGACGGTCGACACCCTCGACTGGACCGAGCCCGGCGCGCGCACCATCGCCGAACGGGTGGAGAACGGCGCCGCCCCCGGAGTGGTGGTGCTCTCGCACGACGCCGGAGGCGACCGCTCACAGAGCGTACGGGCGCTGCGCGACTATCTGCCGCGCCTGCTGGACGACGGCTACCGCGTCACCGTGCCCCGCCGGCACCGGCCGTGAGCGTCCGCACGGCCCGCGCCCGCCCGGCCGGGGCCCGCTCAGCGGACCTCGACCAGGCGGGCGAAGACGACCACATTGCCGTCGTAGCCGTTCTGCTGGGAGAAACCGCCGCCGCAGGTGATGACCCGCAATTCGGCGGCACCCTTGGAACCGTAGACCCGGTCCCCGGGGAAATTGTTCTTCTCGAACACCTCGACGCCGTAGATCTCGAAAACCGTCGTCTTCCCGTCCTGCCGGGTGATCTCCACCAGGTTTCCCCGCTTGAGCGCGCCCAGACCGTAGAAGACCGCCGGGCCGCGCTGGTTGTCGACATGGCCGACCACCACCGCGGTGCCCTTTTCACCGGGCGCCACCGCGCCGGTGAACCAGCCCGCCAGATTCGGGTCCTCCGGCGGCGGCGCGTCCACCCAGCCCTCGGCGTCCAGGCCCACCGGCATCATCGGCGCGTCGACCTGGATGGCGGGAATCCTGACCCGGTCGGGCACCGAGTACGGCAGCGGCTGCGGGGCGTTGAGGAAGGTGTCCGGGGTGGTGCCGGCGTCCGCGGCGGCGGCCGGGGCGGGCTGCGGCGGCCCGACGTCGAACTCGCCCGAACCATTCCGAATGAGCGCGAGACCGGTCAGCAGAACAAGCGCTATCACGCCCCACGGGGCGCGCCTCCTCCGCCGCTCCTCCTCTTCGGCCAGCTCGGCAACAGACATTCGGCAATCCCCTCTCGACGCGGCCGTCGCCACGTCATTCGCGCATGACAGAACGCTAAGCGCAGCGCCGGGAACCGGCGACGGGGGCGGAGACGAACGGGTGGCCGCTGCGGCCTTCGGGTGCGCCATCCGAGTTGCCGCGCACAGAAATTTCCTGACGGTCCGTGACCTGCGACAATATCCGATTGTGTGCTTTTCGCCCGGCGTGTTGTCTCACTAGGACGGACCATTCCCGACATGCGGGCGCGTCCCGGGCGATCGAGGGTCGTTGCGGGAGACGCTTTCTCGCCGATCGACCGGGGACGGGTCCCGGGGCGTCTTCCGCGGAGGATGACATGCGCAACTCTCGTGCCCTGGCGGTCTCTGCCGCCGCGGTCGCCGCCCTCGGGCTCGCCGCCCCGGCGGCCGTCGCGTGGGACACACCGAGCAACATCGTCGCCCTGCCCAGCGTCATCGCCCGCGGCGGCCAGCTGACGGTCACCGTCGACGGCTGCCCCAAGGGCGGCACCATGACGTCCGGCGCGTTCTCGACCGCCACCCTGACGCCGATCCACGGAGCCAACGAGACCGCGAAGGGCACCGCCACCATCCACAGCAACGCCCGTCCGGGCTCGTACGACATCACCGTCAACTGCTCCGGCCGCACGCTGACCCGCCCGGCCGCGTTCACCGTCATCGGCGGCGTCCGCGGCGGTCTCGGCGGCAGCAGCTCCACCGGGGCGACGCCGACCGACATGGCGATCGGCGGCGGCCTGGTGGCGGCGGCGGTCGTCGGCGGCGGGCTGTTCTGGATGCGCCGGCGCTCGGAGCGGCACACGCTCTGAGGCCGCAGCTGTCTTCCCTTCGCACGTCGACATCGCACGCACGCTTCGACCTCGCACGCCGCACAGGCCTTCGCCCCGGACCCCGTGAGGGCCGTCCGGGGCGAAGGCCTGTGCGGGGCGCCGGGGTTCGAGGGTGTGTCAGGAGCCGGCGTCCCCGCCGGCCCCCGGGGAGGGGCGTTCAGCCCCCGGCCCCGGGGAAGAGCGTGAGGAACGGGTCGGCCGTGGCCGTGATGCCGCGGCTGTACGGCGCGTCGAAGTCCCAGATCAGAAAGAGGATGAACGCGATCAGCGCGGAGAACAGCGCGGCGAGGATCAGCTCGCGCGGGGTGCGCCGGATCTGGAGCGCCAGGATCATCCCGATCGTGATCACGGCCCCGATCACCAGCCCGAACCACACCACGCCCGGCATGGTCGGTCCGGTGGCGTTGGCCCGGCCGGTGCGCGCCTGGTCGGCGGCGGCCACCTGGTCGACCAGCGGCTGGTATGCCTGGGCCTCGAAGTCCGTCCTCGGCTCGTAGTCCGTGACGCCGGCGCGGATGCGGTCCAGCAGTTCGGCGCCGCGCTCGGTGACCTCGCCCTTGTCGGCCATCGCCTTCCACTCGTCGGTCACGACGTGTCCGACATAGGTGTTGACGTCCTCCCTGATGCGGTTGCGCACGTCGGCCGGGTAGACGCGGACCCGCTCGGAGATCTCGTGCAGCGCCTGGGCCTCGGCCTGCACATGGTCCTGGGCGACGTTGCGGGCCTCCCAGACGCCCGCGATGGCCAGGCCCAGCACGATGGCGTAGATGACGCCGATCCACATCGTCATGTACTCGATGACGTCGGGCGTCTCCGAGGGGTCCTCGTCGTCGGAGGCCGAGCGGTGCCGCAGCAGGGTGATGACCACCACCAGGGTGCAGGCGGCAACCATCGCGAGGGTGAGAACAAGCCATTCCGGCAACGGGATCCTCCGGGGATCTGGGGCCGGCCGTCAGCGCGGCCGCAGTGCGGCGACGGCGACCAGCGCGGGCACGGTGATCAGCAGGACGTGGGTGAGGGGGGAGTGGCCGCGGCCGCGGGTGCGGGTGCGCGGGGCCGTGCGGTACTCCGGGTAGCTCACGGGGGACGCCGAGGGGCGGGGGGCGGGCGAGGGCGACGGGGACGGCGCCGGGGCGGGCGGTGGCGTCGGTTCGGGGCGCGGTGCCGGCGTCGGCCGGGGGGTCGTGGAGGGCGTGGGGGCCGGTGGCGGGGGTGGTGCCGGGCGGGCCGCGGGCGGCGGGGGCGGTGCGGGGGCCGGTGTCGGCCTCGGCGGCGGGGGCGGTGGGGCCGGCGGGGGAGACGGAGACGGGGTGGGGGTCGGCTCGGGGGGAGTCGGGGTGGGGGTCGGGGTAGGGGTGGGCGTCGGTGTGGGCGTCGGGGGCGGCGTGGGGTGGGGGCAGCCCGGAGGGGGCGGCCAGGTGCGGCTCCCCGCGACGGACACCGCCTCGGTGCCGTCCGGTCCGGTCGAGGCGTGGGCGCACGCGTCGGCCACCGCGACGCCGGCCGGGGCGCCGGCGAGCGCCCAGGCGAGCGCCAGGAGGGCCAACAGCCTTGTGGGCAAAGGCGAATGGGTCGGTCGGCAACCATGCACGATGCCGAGCATGGGCCGTCGCGGGTCAGGCCGTGGGCGGGCCGCGGTGGATTGGTCCGAACGAGGGAAACGCCGCTCTCGGGGTTGCCAGGGACAACTCGGTGTTGTCAGGGAGAGCGCGGGGTCGTCGGGGAGAGGGCGGGACCGTGCGGGAGAAGAAAAAACCGACGCGGTTGAACACGCCGGCCGCCCCCGCCCGTACCCCTGGTCGTGCGACGGCCCAGCAGGGCGCCGCGACACCTTGCGATGATCGGGGAGTTGAGATGAAGACCTCCTGGCGGAGCGCCTCTGTCGTGGCGAGCGCCGCGGCAGTGCTGGCGCTGACAACGGCGTGCGGTCAGGACAGCGCCGACGGGCCGGCCGGCCAGAACGCCGGCGCCACGGCGCCGGCCGGCGGATACGGCGGCACGGGCATCGGCGCGGGCACCGACACCGGCGCGGGCGCCGCGCCCGGAGAGCAGAACGCGGCCGCCCAGGCCGCCCCCGCGGGCGAGCTGGCCGTCGCGGCCGACCCGCAACTCGGCGAGCTGCTGACCGACGCCGGCGGACGCACCCTCTACCGGTTCGACGAGGACACCGCCGAGCCGCCCAGGTCCACCTGCGACGGCGACTGCGCCACCGCCTGGCCGCCGGTCCCCGCGGACGACGCCTCCGCCGGCGAGGGCGTCGACCAATCGCTGCTCGGCGAGGTCACCCGGTCCGACGGCACCAAGCAGCTCACCGTCGGCGGCTGGCCGGCGTACCGCTTCGCCGAGGACGTCGACCCCGGCGACACCAAGGGTCAAGGGGTCAACGGCACCTGGCACGCGCTCGCGCCCGACGGCAAGAAGGCCCGGCTCGCCGACCTGCCGGGGCTGTCCACCCGCGAGGACCCGAAGCTCGGCGAGATCGTCGTCGACCGAGACGGCAACACCGTCTACCGCTTCCTCGAGGACGAGGCCTGGCCGAAGCCCGTCTCGGCGTGCACCGGGGCATGCCTGGACAAGTGGCCGGTCGTCGCGCCGGTCGAGGCGGCCGACACCAAGGGCGTGGAGAAGAAGGGACTGATGAGCTTCACCCGGCCCGACGGCGCCGGGCAGCAGACGATCGACTGCTGGCCCATCTACACCTTCGCCGGGGACGAGAAGCCCGGCGACACCAACGGCCAGGGTGTGGGCGGCACCTGGTTCGCCGTGGCGCCCGACGGAAAACCGGTCGGCGCGCCCGCGAAGGGTCGGTAGCCACCCCGCCGGAACGGCTCCCCGGCCGGCCTCTCCCCGTGCGCCTCCCCCCGCGGCCCGCCCCTGCGCTCCCCTCGCAGGAGGCGGGCCGTTTTTGTCGGAATGCACCAGCACGATCCGGAACTCTCGGGCAACTCCCCGAGGCACATGCGCCTCGCTCCGCGCCGCGCGACGATTCGGTACGAGCCACAGGCAGTGACCGGGAACGGACGGTCAATTTCCGTTTCGGCTCGCTCCTTTGGCGGACGATCAGTAGCCTCTGCTCGAACACCGGATCGCCTACGCCTTGGAGAAGTAGATGGAGCGTCCCGCCTGGGCCCCCCGGAGCATCGACATCTCGGTGCCGAGCGTTTCACGCATCTACGACTACTACCTGGGCGGTTCGCACAACTTCGAGGTCGACCGGGAGGCGGCCCGCAAGGCCATGGAGTTCATGCCGGGACTCCCCAAGATCATGCAGGCGAACCGTGCCTTCATGCGCCGCGCCGTGCGGTTCGCGGTCGGCGAGGGCGTCACGCAGTTCCTCGACATAGGCTCCGGCATACCCACCTTCGGCAACGTCCACGAGGTGGCCCAGGCCGCCCATCCCGGCGCCCGCGTGGTCTACGTCGACCACGACCCGGTCGCCGTCACGCACAGCCAGGCGGTCCTGGAGGGCAACGCCGACGCCGACGTGCTCGCCGCCGATCTGCGCAAGCCCCAGGAGATCCTGTCGAGTCCCACCGTGGAGCGGCTGCTGGACCTCGACCGGCCGGTCGCCCTGCTGCTGGTCGCGGTCCTCCACTTCGTCGAGGACGCGGACGACCCCTACGGCGCGGTCGCGCAGTTGAGGGACGCGCTGCCGCGCGGCAGCATGCTGGTGCTCACGCACGCCGCCTACGACGGCATCCCGCTGCCGCCCGAGCGGGCGGGCGGCACCGTCGACGTGTACAAGAACATCCGCAACCCGCTGATCATGCGCTCGCGCGACGAGATCGCGCGGTTCTTCGAGGGGTACGACATGGTGGAACCGGGACTGGTGCCGCTGGCCGCCTGGCGGCCGGAGACGGCGCCCGAGGACGAGGACCCCTACGCGTTCTCCGGTTTCGCGGGTGTGGGGCGTACGGCGTGAGCGCGGAACCGGACGGGCCGGAGGACAGACTGCGCCGGTTCGCGACGATCTGGAGCCGGGCCGTGTACCCGGTGACGGCCTCGTCGCTGACCCGGCGCGAGTTCGAGGAGCAACTGCTGCCGCTCGCGCGGCGGCTGAGCGTGGCCCTGCGCGCCCGCGGCTTCGACGCGGCGGCCGGCCGTGAGGTCGGCGCCGCGCTGGTCGAGGCGCACTGCACCGACCCGGAGGCGCTCAGCCGCAGCCTGGACTGCGTCGACGCCTACCTGGTGCTCTACTGCGGCGGCAGCGGTCCCCAGGAGGACCTGCGGGCCCGCTCCTCCCGCCTCCAGCACGCCATGGCCGCCGGGTACGCCCAGGCGCTGCGCGAACGCACCCTCGCCGAGCAGGAGTCCATCGCCCAGGCCGCGCTGCGCGCCCAGGGCGTGGTGGCACAGGCCCTGCACAGCAGCGAGGCCCGCTTCCGCGCGGTGTTCGAGGGCGCGGCGATAGGCATCGGCATCGCCGACCTGGACGGCAACGTCCTGGAGGCCAACGACGCCCTGATGCGCATGTTCGGCGGCACCGAGCACAACGTCCGCGGCCGCAACGTCCGCGAGTGGACGCACGCCGAGGACGCGCCGCAGGTGTGGCGGCTGTACGAGGAACTGGTGCGCGGCGAACGCGACCACTACCACGTGGAGAAGGCCTACTACCGGCCCGACGGCACCGCCCTGTGGACCAACCTCACCGTCTCCCTGCTGCGCGACGCCGACGGCAACCCGCAGTACCAGCTGGCCCTGATGGAGGACACCACCGAGCGGCGGCTGCTCAATCTGCGGCTGCGCTACGAGGCCACCCACGACGCGCTGACCGGCCTGCCCAACCGCACGCTGTTCTCCGAGCGGCTGGAGAAGGTCCTCGCCGCGGGCGACGGCCGGCGGTTCGGGCTGTGCTACCTCGACCTGGACGGCTTCAAGACGATCAACGACAGCCTCGGCCACGCGGCCGGCGACCGGCTGCTCGTGGAGGTCGCCGACCGGCTCCAGGCCTGTGCCACCGCTCCCGGCGAGATGGTCGCCCGGCTCGGCGGCGACGAGTTCGTGGCGCTGACCACCGGCCCCGACTCCCGGCGCGAGGTGGAGGAGCTGGCCGCGCGGATCATGAACGCCCTGCTCGCCCCGATCAGCGTCGACGGCCGGGAACTGACCGTGCGCGGCAGCATCGGCATCGTCGAGGGCGCCGCCGGCGAGCGCACCGCGGCCGAGGTGCTGCGCAGCGCCGACATCACCATGTACCGGGCCAAGTCGGCGGGCGGCAACCGCTACGAGACGGCCGACGCCGAGGCCGACGCCCGCGCCATCACCCGGCACGGGCTGACCACGGCGCTGCCGACCGCCCTGGAACGCGGCGAGTTCTTCATCGAGTACCAGCCGCTCGTCCACCTCGGCGACGGCAGCGTGCGCGGCGCGGAGGCGCTGGTGCGCTGGCTGCATCCGCAGCACGGCGTCCTCGGGCCCGACCGGTTCATCCCGCTCGCCGAGCACACCGGGCTGATCGTGCCGCTGGGCCGCTGGGTGCTGGAGCAGTCCGTGCGCCAGGCCAAGGCGTGGCGGGAGCGGCACGCCGGCCCGCTGCGGATCAACGTGAACCTCTCGCCGTGCCAGCTCACCCACCCCGGTCTGGTCCAGGACACCGTCGACATCCTGGACGCCGAGGGCGTCACGCCGGACGCGCTGTGCCTGGAGGTCACCGAGTCGGCCCTCATCGGCGCCGACGACGACCTGCTCAAACCGCTGCGCCGACTCGCCGAGATGGGCGTCGACATCGCCCTGGACGACTTCGGCACCGGCTACTCCAACCTCGCCAACCTGCGCCGCCTGCCGGTGAGCGTCCTCAAGCTGGACCGCTCCTTCACCCAGGGCATGCAGCAGTTCCCGGCGGACCCGGTGGACCTCAAGATCGTCGAGGGGATCGTTTCCCTCGCCCACAGCCTGGACCTCACGGTGACGGTCGAGGGCGTGGAGACGGGCGCCCAGGCCGAGCAACTGCGCCTCCTGGGCTGTGACACGGCCCAGGGCTGGTACTACGCCCGCCCGGGCCCCCCGGACCGGCTGCACCAGCTGGCGATGGCGGACACGCGGGCGTAGCGCGGTCCGCCCCGGGGCCGCGCCACCGGCGCGCCGGGCCTTGCAGTGCGCGCCGGGGGTGCGCCGAGGCGCCGTCGGTCGTCGAGGCGCCCTCCGACGTCCGTGCCCCCGCCGACGCGCCGTCGGCCGCCGTGACGCGGGGCGACGGGAGTGTGCCGGGCGCCGTCCGTGGCGGGGCGCCCGCCGACGTGCCGGGCGTGCCGCCGTGCCGCGCACGGACTTGCCGTGTGTCGCCCGATGCGCCGTCGGCCGCCGTGACGCGGGGCGACGGGAGTGTGCCGGGCGCCGACCGTGGCGGGGCGCCCGCCGACGTGCCGGGCGTGCCGCGCACCGACGACTCGCCGGTGCTGCCGATGTGCGCCGCGCCCGACGACATGCCGGGCGCCGAGGCGCCGTACGCCGGACCACGACGCCGTACGCCGGCCCGGCGGAGGAACGGCGGCGTCGGCCCCGTCACCGCTCCAGCAGCATCCGCTGCAGCTCCCGCGCCGCCCGCGGCGGCGCCACGTCGCTGCGGTGCGCCAGCGCGATGGTGCGATGCAGCCCCGGCCGCGCCAGCGGGGTGACCCGCAGCCCCCGCCCCGAGCGCGCCGCCACCATCCGCGGCACCACCGCCAGGCCCAGCCCCGCCCGCACGAACCCCAGCACCGCGTCCATCTCGCCCCCCTCCACCGCGAAGTCCGGCTCGAACCCCTCCGCCCGGCACGCCGCCACGGTCAGCTCCCGCAGGTCGTAGCCGTGCCGGAACATCACCAGCCGCTCGCCCTCCAGATCGGCGATCCGCACCGTGCGCCGGCCCCGGCCCGGCCGCGGCGTCTCCGGCGACGACACCACCACCAGGTCCTCGCGCAGCAGCTCCACCGTGGTCAGCGCCGGCGACGGCGTCGGCAGCGGCAGCACGACCAGGGCCAGATCCAGCGCGCCGCGCGCCAGGTGCCGTACGAGATCGTGCGAGCCGCCCTCCTCGATCATCAGCCGGATGCCCGGATAACGGTCGTGGAAGGCGCGCAGGACGTCCGGCAGCAGACCGGTGCACAGACTGGGCGTCGCCCCGAGCCGCACCCGGCCGCGCCGCAGCTGCGCCAGCTCCTGCACCTCGTGCCGGGCCGTGTCCGCGTCGGCGAGGATGCGCCGGGCCAGCGGCAACAGCGCCTCCCCGGCGTCGGTGAGGGTGATGTTGCCGCGGGCCCGCAGGAAGAGGTCCGCGCCCAGCTCCCGCTCCAGCGCCCTGATCTGCTGCGAGAGTGACGGCTGCGCGACGTGGACGAGTTCCGCGGCACGGGTGAAGTGCCGGGTCTCGGCGACCGCGACGAAGTACTGGAGCTGCTGGAACTGCACCCTCGCATCATAGGCCCGCCCTATCGAATCAAGCCGGACCATGTCTTGGACCGATGGGGTTTCTCCCCCCTAACGTCTGAGGACATGGCTCTGGCAACGCGGACGGACCGACGGCCGTCGTTCGCGCGCACGATGTGGGACAGCACCGTCGGCAAGAAAGCGGTCATGGCGGTCAGCGGCGTGATCATGCTGCTGTACCTGGTCGTCCACATGTACGGAAACCTGAAGATCTTCTTCGGGCCGGGCGACTTCAACGGCTACGCGCACTGGATCCGCACCCTCGGCGAACCGTTCATGCACTACGAGTGGACGCTGTGGCTCATCCGCGTGGTCCTCGTCGTCGCGGTCGTCGCCCATGGAGTGTCCGCCTACCAGCTCAGCCGCCGCGACATCCGGGCGCGGCCCAGGGGCTACGTCCACAAGAAGCCGCGGGCCTCCTACGCGACGCGCACCATGCGCTGGGGCGGCGTCATCCTCGGCCTCTACATCGTCTGGCACATCCTCGACCTGACCACCGGCACCGTGCACACCGGGGGCTTCGAGCACGGCAAGCCCTACCAGAACGTCCTGGACACGTTCTCCACCTGGTACGGCAACGTCATCTACATCGTCGCGATGCTCGCCCTCGGCCTGCACATCCGGCACGGCTTCTGGAGTGCCGCCCAGACCCTCGGCGTCGGCAGCCGCACCCGCGACCGCGCCCTCAAGGCCTCGGCCGACGTCCTCGCACTGCTGCTCACGGCCGGTTTCATCGCGGTCCCCGTGGGCGTCATGACCGGAGTGGTGAGCTGACATGAGCGACTACGCCAACTACACGATGGGCGAGCCGATCGCCGACACGAAGGCGCCGCCCGGACCCGTCCACGAGCGCTGGGACAAGCGCCGCTTCGAGGCGAAGCTGGTCAACCCGGCCAACCGGCGCAAGCACACGGTGATCGTCGTCGGCACCGGCCTCGCCGGCGGCTCGGCCGGCGCCACCCTCGCCGAACAGGGCTACAAGGTGGTCCAGTTCTGCTTCCAGGACTCGCCGCGCCGCGCCCACTCCATCGCCGCGCAGGGCGGCATCAACGCCGCGAAGAACTACCGCAACGACGGCGACTCGATCCACCGGCTGTTCTACGACACCGTCAAGGGCGGCGACTTCCGCGCCCGAGAGTCCAACGTGCACCGGCTCGCGCAGATCTCCGTCGAGATCATCGACCAGTGCGTGGCACAGGGCGTGCCCTTCGCCCGCGAGTACGGCGGCCTGCTCGACACCCGCTCCTTCGGCGGCGTCCAGGTCTCCCGCACCTTCTACGCCCGCGGCCAGACGGGCCAGCAGCTCCTGCTCGGCGCCTACCAGGCGCTGTCCCGGCAGATCGCGGCCGGGAACGTCGAGATGCACGCCCGCACCGAGATGCTCGACCTGATCGTCGTCGACGGGCGGGCCCGCGGCATCGTGGCGCGCGACCTGGTCACCGGGAGGATCGACACGTACTTCGCGGACGCCGTCGTCCTCGCCACCGGCGGCTACGGCAACGTCTTCTACCTGTCGACGAACGCCATGAACTCCAACGCGACCGCGATCTGGCGGGCCCACCGGCGCGGCGCGTACTTCGCCAACCCCTGCTTCACCCAGATCCACCCCACCTGCATCCCGCGCACCGGCGACCACCAGTCCAAGCTGACGCTGATGAGCGAGTCGCTGCGCAACGACGGCCGCATCTGGGTGCCGAAGGCCAAGGGCGACACCCGCCCGCCGGCGCAGATCCCGGAGGACGAACGCGACTACTACCTGGAGCGCATCTACCCGTCCTTCGGCAACCTGGTGCCCCGCGACATCGCCTCCCGCGCCGCGAAGAACGTCTGCGACGAGGGCCGCGGCGTCGGCCCCGGCGGACAGGGCGTCTACCTCGACTTCGCGGACGCGATCAGGCGCATGGGCCGCAAGGCCGTCGAGGCCAGGTACGGCAACCTCTTCGACATGTACCGGCGGATCACCGACGAGGATCCGTACGAGGTGCCGATGCGCATCTACCCGGCCGTGCACTACACGATGGGCGGCCTGTGGGTCGACTACGACCTCCAGACCACGATCCCCGGCCTGTTCGCCATCGGCGAGGCCAACTTCTCCGACCACGGCGCCAACCGGCTCGGCGCGTCCGCGCTCATGCAGGGCCTCGCGGACGGCTACTTCGTGCTGCCGGCCACCCTCAACGACTACCTCGCCCGCACCCCGCGCCAGGGGGAGGTCACCGCGGACCACCCCGTCGTGCAGGAGGTGCTCGCCGAGACCGAGGACCGCCTCAACCTGCTGCTGGCCGTCGACGGCGACCGCACGCCCGACTCCTTCCACCGCGAACTGGGCGAGCTGATGTGGGAGTTCTGCGGCATGTCCCGCTCCGACGGCGGCCTGCGCAAGGCGCTGGAGCGCATCCCGCAGATCCGCGAGGAGTTCTGGCGGCGGATCAAGGTCCCCGGCACCGGCCAGGAGTTCAACCAGTCCCTGGAGAAGGCCAACCGCATCGTCGACTACCTCGAACTCGCCGAGCTGATGTGCCTCGACGCGCTGCACCGCACCGAGTCCTGCGGCGGCCACTTCCGCGAGGAGTCCCAGACCCCCGACGGCGAGGCCGCCCGCAAGGACGACGCGTTCTCCTACGCCGCCGCCTGGGAGTTCACCGGCACCGGCGAGGCGCCCGTCCTGCACAGGGAAGACCTGGCCTTCGAGTACGTCCACCCCACCCAGCGGAGCTACGCATGAAGCTCACCCTGCGCGTCTGGCGGCAGAAGAACGCCGACGCCGACGGCGCGATGTCCACGTACGAAGTGGACGGCGTCTCACCCGACATGTCCTTCCTCGAGATGCTGGACACCCTCAACGAGGAACTCATCCTCAAGGGCGAGGACCCCGTCGCCTTCGACCACGACTGCCGTGAGGGCATCTGCGGCGCGTGCAGCCTCGTCATCAACGGCGACGCCCACGGGCCCGAGCGCACCACCACCTGCCAGCTGCACATGCGCTCCTTCCAGGACGGCGACACCATCGACGTCGAGCCGTGGCGGGCCGCCGCCTTCCCGGTGATCAAGGACCTGGTCGTGGACCGCTCGGCCTTCGACCGGATCATCCAGGCCGGCGGCTACATCACGGCCCCCACCGGCTCCGCGCCCGAGGCGCACGCCACGCCCGTGCCCAAGGCGGACGCCGACCTCGCCTTCGAGCACGCCGAGTGCATCGGCTGCGGAGCCTGCGTGGCCGCCTGCCCCAACGGAGCGGCGATGCTGTTCACCTCCGCGAAGGTCAACCACCTCGGCGTGCTCCCGCAGGGCGCGCCCGAGCGGGAGACCCGGGTGCTGGACATGGTCGCGCGGATGGACGAGGAGGGCTTCGGCGGCTGCACCCTCACCGGCGAGTGCGCCACCGCCTGCCCCAAGGGCATCCCGCTGACGTCCATCACGAGCATGAACAAGGAGTGGCTGCGCGCGACCCGCAAGGTGGCCAGGGGCTAGACGCGGCAGCTGAGGAACGTTCGCCGGCAGGGTGCGGACGGGCGGGGCCGGGAGCGGTGCTCATCCCGGCCCCGTCGTGCACCCCGGGCATTCAACTAGCTCACACCCGCTCTCCGCGCACGGGTCACGCGCAGGACAGCCGGAATCGGAAGAACTGTGACGGCCGGACACACGGCGCCGGCCCCGCTCCGCGCTCCGC
The DNA here is from genome assembly GCF_040611575.1 of Streptomyces sp. NPDC006610. Lineage (NCBI taxonomy): Bacteria > Bacillati > Actinomycetota > Actinomycetes > Kitasatosporales > Streptomycetaceae > Streptomyces > Streptomyces sp. NPDC006610. Next base: position 125,957 of record NZ_JBEXOP010000010.1, on the reverse strand, counting down.
CGTCCCCGGCCCGACCAGGAGAGTGACATGACCGGCGTTTCCACGCTCGACCGCCCCCCGCAGCCAGCCGCTCCCACCCGCTACACCGTCACCCTCGCCCGCGACGAGGACGACGTGCGCGCCGCCCAGCGGCTGCGCCACGACGTCTTCGCCGGCGAGATGGGCGCCCTGCTGTCCACCCCGCAGCCGGGCCACGACATCGACGCCTTCGACGCCTACTGCGACCACCTGCTGGTCCGGGACACCCTCACCGACCAGGTCGTCGGCACCTACCGGCTGCTGCCGCCCGAGCGCGCCGCGGTCGCCGGCCGGCTGTACTCCGAGGGCGAGTTCGACCTCACCCGCCTCGACCCGATCCGCCCCGGACTCGTCGAGGTCGGCCGCTCCTGCGTGCACCCCGACCACCGCGACGGCACCGTCATCGGCCTGATCTGGGCCGGCATAGCCCGCTACATGGTCGACCGCGGCCACGAGTGGCTGGCCGGCTGCTGCTCGATCCCGCTGGCCGACGGCGGCGCGGTCGCCGCCGCCACCTGGGACCGCGTCCGGGCCAAGAATCTCGCCCCCGAGGAGTACCGGGTACGGCCGCTGACGCCGTGGAACCCCGAGGGCGTCGCCCGCCCGGCCGGCCACACCGACCTGCCGCCCCTGCTGCGCGGCTACGTGCGCCTCGGCGCCTGGGTGTGCGGCGAGCCCGCCCACGACGCGGACTTCGGGGTCGCCGACCTCTATGTGCTGCTGCCGATGAGCCGGGTCAACGCCCGCTACCTGAAGCACTTCCTCTCGCTCGTCCCGTCCTGATGAGCGTCTGGCTGCCGAGTGCGCCCTGCACCCCCGGGGCGTGTGTCGAACCCGCGGACCGGGCGGTGGCCGCGCCGCGGGCCGTGCTGCGGCTCGCCGCGGTGACGCTGCTGGTGCTGGCCGGAATCGTGCTGCTGCCGCTCGGCGGGCGGGTCCCCGCCGGGCTGGTGCGGGTGTGGTCGCGGGCCGTCGTGCGGGCCGCGGGGGTGCGGATCCGCCTGTCCGGCGGCCCCGTACCGGCCGGCGGGCTGCTGCTGGTCGCCAACCACATCTCGTGGCTGGACATCCCGCTGCTCGCCGTCGTCCGCCCGGCCCGGATGATCGCCAAGACGGAGATCCGGCAGTGGCCGGTCGCCGGCCCGCTGGCGGCGCGGGCGGGCGTGGTGTTCATCGAACGCGACCGGCTGCGCACCCTGCCCGGGACGGTCGCCGACATCGCCGGCGCCCTGCGCTCCGGGGCGGCGGTGGGTGTCTTCCCCGAGGGCAGCACCTGGTGCGGCCGGGCCCAGGGCGCCTTCCGCCGGGCCGTCTTCCAGGCCGCCCTGGACGCGGGCGTGCCGGTGCAGCCGGTCCGCCTCCACTACCGCTTCGCCGACGGCGCGGCCAGCACCGCGCCCGCCTTCGTCGGCGAGGACTCCCTGCTCGCCTCGCTGTGGCGGGTCGCCTCCACCCGCGGCCTGGTCGCCGAGGTGGACATACGGCCGCCCCTTGCGCCCGGCGCCCACCCCGACCGCCGGGCCCTCGCCCGCGCCGCCCAGCCGCACACCGCTCCGGGCGGCGACCACACCGCGCGGATCGCTCCGTCCGGGCGGCCGGTGATGCCCCGTCAGGTGACCGTCCGGGAGGCGACGGCGCAGGAGGGGACGGCTCAACGGCCGGCGGCCCGGGAGGCGACGACGCGCGCCAGCCGCCGGTAGGAGTCCAGCAGGGCGTCGCGGTCGTACGTGCTGGTCGTGACCAGCACCTCCTGGGCGCCCGTCTCCTTCAGCAGCGTCTCCAGCCCGTCCGCCACCTGCTCCTCGGTGCCCGCCAGATGGCCGGTGAGCCCGGACTCGTACAGGTCGCGCTCCTTGGGGGACAGGGCCAGGGACTCGACGCGTCCGGCGGGCGGGAGCGGCGGGAACGTGCCGTGGGTACGGGAGTGGGCCATCGACCAGGCCTCCGGAACCAGCAGCCGACGGGCCGCCTCGGGGGTCGCGGCCACCGCGACCGTGCCCGAGACGACGACGTACGGCTCCCGCGCCCAGGGGGAGGGGCGGAAGTGGGCGCGGTAGCGCTCGACGCCGCGCAGCATCTTCGCGCGGTCGCGCAGGTCGCCGATGACCATGGGCAGCCCCGCGCGGGCGGCCACGGCGGCCCCCTCGCCCATGGCCAGCACGAACGGCGGTTCCGAAAGCCCCGCAGCGGGCCGAACCCGCACCCCGTCCGGAAAGGTGCCCCGGAGCCGGCCGAGCAACTCGTCGAGCTGGGCCGCGAAGTCCTCGGCGTCCTCCTTGCCGCGGCCCAGCGCCCTGCGCACCCCGTCCGTGAACCCCACCGACCGGCCGAGCCCCATGTCGATCCGCCCCGGGAAGAGGGACTCCAGCACCCCGAACTGCTCGGCGACCACCAGCGGCCGGTGGTTGGGCAGCATCACCCCGCCCGTGCCGACCCGGATCGTGGAGGTCGCGGCGGCCACCGCGGCGGCCAGGACGGTGGGAGCGGACCCGGCGACGCCGGGCACGCCGTGGTGCTCCGACACCCAGAACCGGTGATAGCCGAGCCGCTCCGCCTTCTGGGCGAACCGCACGGTGTCGCGCAGTGCCTCGGCGTCCGCGTGCCCCTCACGGATGCGGGAACGGTCGAGCACGGAGAAACGGGTCGCGCCGATCACGGAAGTCACACCCGGTTCAACGCCGTCCGCGCCGCGGCATTCCCCGAGCCGGGGCGCCGCAGGCGTCGGACGCGGCGGGTGCCTAGGCTGGGGGCGTGACAGCCGACAGCGCACGGCCGCTCGCCGTCTTCGACCTGGACAACACCCTCGCGGACACCGCCCACCGGCAGCGGTTCCTGGAGCGCAGGCCGCGCGACTGGGACGCCTTCTTCGCGGCGGCGCCCCAGGACCCGCCGCTCCCCGAGGGGCTGGCCCTGGCGTCGGCGAGCGCGCAGGAGTGCGAGGTCGTCTACCTCACCGGCCGTCCCGAGCGCTGCCGGCGCGACACACTGGAGTGGCTGGCCCGGCACGGACTGCCCGAGGGCCGCGTGTACATGCGGCGCGACGACGACCGCAGGCCGGCCCGCTTCACCAAGCTCCAGATCCTGCGCCGGCTCGCCCGCACCCGCACGGTCCGCGTCCTCGTGGACGACGACGAACTGGTGTGCGCGGACGCCGAACGGGCCGGGTTCACCGTGGTGCGGGCGCGCTGGGCGAGCCCGTCGGCCGACCTGAAGGCGGCCCAGGAGAAGGAGGGCCGCACCTGAAGCACCTCGCGCACCCCGCACGCCGGCTCGCCCGACGCACCCGGCACACGGGACCCGACACCCGGCACACGGGACCCGACGCACGACACCGGCGCAACCCGGCGCACGGGACGCCGCCGACCGCCGGCCGCCGCGTGGAGCGCGCCTCGGCCCGCCCCTGCGTCCGCCCCTCAGCCCGCGTCCGCGTCCTCCAGCCGGAAGCCCACCTTCAGGCCCACCTGCCAGTGCGCCACCTGCCCGTTCTCGATCTGCCCCCTGACCTGCGTCACCTCGAACCAGTCCAGGTTGCGCAGGGTCTGCGAGGCGCGGCCGATGGCGTTGCGGACCGCCTGGTCCACGCCGTCGGGCGAGGTGCCGACGATCTCGGTGACCCGGTAGATGTGGTTCGACATACGGGTGCTCCCCTTCCGTTCCTCCGCCGCCTCTTCGGCCGCGCGTGTGTCACACGTCACTCCACCGTGCCCCAAGCCGAGGCGGAGCGCGAGACGTCGGCCGTCCCCGGACGGTGACCGCACCGGTCTTGACCTCCGCATTGGTCCATACCAAAATCGGCACACCCGTCCGAGTCCCGGACTCGGCCCCCCACGTCGGGTCCCTTCCCCCTGTCCGTCAGACAGAACAGGACCACCGTGAGACTTCGTTTCCTCGCCCTCGTCTGCGTGTCCGCCTCCCTGGCCGGCGCCTGCGGACTCGTGCCGCAGGGGGGTGGGAGCGAGCGGCGCACGGTCACCGTATGGCTGATGAAGGACAGCGCCTCCCGGGAGTTCATCGACCGGTTCACCGAGGACTTCGAGAGCGCCCACGGCGACCTCGACCTCGACATCCGCATCCAGGAATGGACCGGCATCGGGGAGAAGGTGCACGCCAAGCTCGACGCCCGCGCCGGGGAGGAGGGCGCGAACGGGCCGGACGTCATCGAGGTCGGCAACACCCAGGTCCCGCAGTACGTCGCCGGCGGCGGACTGCTCGACCTGACGCTGGAGTCGATGCGGGACTGGGGGATGCGCGACTGGCTGCCCGGCCTCGCCGAACCGGGGCAGCAGAGTTCCACCCAGTACGGCATCCCCTGGTATGCGGCCAACCGCGTCGTCATCTACCGCAAGGACCTGTTCGCCGAGGCCGGCGTCACCGGGGTGCCGAAGACCCAGGACGAGTGGCTGGCGGTCACCGAGAAGCTCGACGGGGACGGCCGCCAGGGCATCTACCTCGCGGGCCAGGACTGGTACACGCTCTCCGGTTTCATCTGGGAGGAGGGCGGCGAACTCGCCGAGCAGCGCGGCGGTTCGTGGTACGGCACGCTGGACACCCCGGCCGCCCTGCGCGGCATGGACTTCTACCGGCGGCTCCAGGCGCTCGGCGACGGCCCGGTCGACGCCGACGAGGAACACCCGCCGCAGGCCGGGGTGTTCGCCGACGGACGGGTCGCGCAGATCGTGGCGGTGCCCGGCCTCGCCCGCGCCATCGTCGAGCGGAACCCGGACCTGAAGGGCAAGCTGGGCTTCTTCCCGGTGCCGGGCCGGAGCGCCGACAAGCCGGGCGCCGTCTTCACCGGCGGCTCCGACCTGGTCGTGCCGAGGAACACCGACCAGCGCGAGGCCGCCGTCGCGGTCGTGGAGGCGCTCGCCGGCGAGAAGTGGAACACCGAACTGGCCCGGACCATGAACTACGTGCCCAACAAGACGACGCTGGCCGACGCGGTCGCCGGCGAGGAAGGGGTCGCCGCGATGGCGGCGGGCGCCGCGCGGGGCCGGGCGACCCCCTCCTCTCCCGAGTGGGCCAACGTCGAGGCGGACAACCCGATCAAGGAGTACATGACGAAGGTGCTGACCGGCGCCGACCCGGCGACGGAGGCCCGCCGCGCCTCGCAGCGGATCACCGAGGCGCTGACGGTCTCCGTCTCCTGACGCCGGACCCGGTGGCGCGGGCCCCCGGCCGTTACCGGGCCACGCCGAGCGACAGCGCGAACCGGCCCTCGGAGTCCGTCCACCAGTGGACCGGCTCCAGGCCGGCCGCGCGCAGCTCGGCGCGCACGCCCTCCTTGCGGAACTTCGCGGAGACCTCCGTGCGCAGTTCCTCGCCCGCCGCGAAGTCCACGGCGAGGTCGAGCGCCGGCACCTTCACGGTCTGCGCGGTGCGCGAGCGCAGCCGCATCTCGATCCACTCCCGCTCGGCGTCCCACAGGGCCACATGGTCGAAGGCGCCCGGATCGAAGTCGGCGCCCAGCTCGCGGTCGACGACGGTCAGGACGTTCTTGTTGAACGCCGCCGTCACCCCGGCAGCGTCGTCGTACGCCCGGACCAGGACCCGCTCGTCCTTGACCAGGTCCGTGCCGAGCAGCAGCGCGTCGCCCGGGGCGAGCAGTGCGCGCACCGAGGCGAGGAACGCGGCGCGTTCGGCGGGCAGCAGATTGCCGATCGTGCCGCCGAGGAACGCCAGCAGCCGGGGCCCCGGTGAGTCCGGCAGCTCCAGCCCGGCGGTGAAGTCGGCGATCAGCGCGTGCACCCGCAGACCGGGCCGCTCCGCGACCAGGGCGTGCCCCGCCCGGGTGAGCGCGCTCTCGCTGACGTCGACCGGGACGTACGTGTGCAGGGCGCCCGTCCCGGTCAGCGCGTCGATGAGCAGACGCGTCTTCTCCGAGGAGCCGGAGCCCAGTTCGACCAGGGTGCGGGCGCCGGTCGCCGCCGCGACGTCGGTGGAACGGGCGAGCAGGATCTCCCGCTCGGCGCGGGTCGGGTAGTACTCAGGCAACTCGGTGATCTCGTCGAACAGTTCGCTGCCGCGGGCGTCGTAGAACCACTTCGGCGGCAGGGTCTTGGGCGTGGCGGTCAGCCCGCGCAGGACGTCCTGGCGCAGTGCCGCTTCCGTGGCGCCCTCGGGCAGGGTGCGGGTGAGGTGGAACGGACTCACGGGTGGGGCTCCTCGGTCGGTGCGTGCGCCGAGACGTCGCTCGGCTCCTTCAGCGGCGTGAGCCGCACCCCGGCGCCGCCCGCGGTGAGCAGGGTGCGGTCGGGCGCCTCGCGCCAGCGCGGATCGTCGTCGTACGGCTCGGAGGCCACGACCGTGCCGCCCGCGGGCCGGGACAGGTACCACAGGGTGTCGCCCCAGGCGGTCGCGGCGACGGAGGCGCCGTCGGTCACCAGCAGGTTGAGCCGGGAGCCGGGGGCCGCCGCGGCGACCTCCGGCACGGTCTCGGCCAGCGCCCGCCCCGGATCGTCCCCGGCCCGCAGCCGGGCCAGGACCAGGGCCCACACCAGCGCGGAGTCGTTGCGGGCCTCCAGGGACAGCAGATCCACCGGGTCCAGGGTCCGCGACAGCGGCGCCAGGGAGCCGGGCCAGCCCTTGACGGCGCCGTTGTGGCTGAACAGCCAGGGCCCGGCCGCGTACGGGGCCGCCGCGGCCTCCGCGTCGGCGCCGGCCAGCGTCGCGTCGCGCACCGCGGCGAGCAGCGTGGTGGTGCGCACGACGCGTGCGAGGTCGGCGAAGGACAGGTCCGCCCAGATCGGCCCGGCCCGCCGGTAACGGGCCGGGCGCGGATCGCCCTCGGCGTACCAGCCGACTCCGAAACCGTCGGCGTTGACGGTCCCGTGGCGCTGCCGCCGCGGCGCCCACGACTGCCGGTACAGCGCGTGCGGCGGATCGACGAGCACCTCGCCGAGCGCCAGCTCCGGTCCCGCGTAAGCGATGTGACGGCACATCAGGCGTCCACCGAGCGGGCCGTGCGGAAGCCGGAGAAGATCTGCCGCCGGATCGGGTAGTCCCAGTTGCGGAAGGTGCCCCGGCAGGCCACCGGGTCCACGGCGAACGAACCGCCGCGCAGGACCTTGTGGTCGGGCCCGAAGAACACCTCCGAGTACTCCTTGTACGGGAACGCCGTGAATCCCGGGTACGGCAGGAAGTCGCTCGCCGTCCACTCCCACACGTCCCCGATCAACTGGCGTACGCCGAGCGGCGACTCGCCCGCCGGGTAGCTGCCGGCGGGGGCCGGGCGCAGATGCCGCTGGCCCAGGTTGGCGTGCTCGGCCCCCGGATCGGCGTCGCCCCACGGGTAGCGGCGGGAGCGGCCGGTCGCCGGGTCGAAGCGGGCCGCCTTCTCCCACTCGGCCTCGGTGGGCAGCCGGCGCCCGGCCCAGCGGGCGTACGCGTCGGCCTCGTACCAGCACACGTGCAGCACCGGCTCGTCGGGCGGCACGATCTCCGTCGCCCCGAACCGGCGGCGCAGCCACTGCCCGCCGTCGCCGTGCCAGAACAGCGGGGCCCGGATGGCGTGCCGGCGGATGTGCGCCCAGCCCTCCGCCGTCCACCAGCGCGGGTCGTCGTACCCGCCGTCCTCGATGAACACCTGGTAGGCGCCGTTGGTCACCGGCGTGGTGTCGATGGCGAACGACGCCACCTCGCGGCGGTGGGCCGGGAGTTCGTTGTCCAGCGCCCACGGCTCGCCGGTGGCGCCCATGGTGAACGGGCCGCCGGGAACCACGACTTCGGACGGTCCCGTGAACAGCGGGGCGGGCCCGGGGTCCGGGGCGGCCAGGGCCTGCGGGCCCTTGCGCAGCTGATGGGTGATCAACATCGTCTCGTCGTGCTGCTGTTCGTGCTGGGCGATCATGCCGAAGGCGAACCCGGCCTCGGTGAGCCGGGTCGTGCCCTCGAACGGCGTGCGCGCCAGCACGTCCAGCACCCGGCCGCGCACGTCGGCCGCGTACCGGCGGGCCTCGGCGGGCGGCAGCAGCGGCAGCGAGGGCCGCTCGGACCGGGGATGCTCGAAGGCGTCGTAGAGGCTGTCGATCTCGGGCCGTATCGCCTCCTGTCCGGCGACCGCCCGCAGCAGCCACTGCTCCTCCTGGTTGCCGATGTGGGCGAGGTCCCACACCAGCGGGGACATCAGCGGGGAGTGCTGCGCGGTCAGGTCCGGCTCCTCGACGCAGCCGGTCAGCAGGGCGGTGCGGTCCCGCGCGATGAGCAGCGAGGCCAGGGCGCGCTCGCGCAGCGTCTCGGGGTCGGCGGGTACGGGGGAGCCGTGGCCGGTGTCGGTGACGGAATCGGTGACGGAGTCGGTCATGGGCGGTCGTCCCTCCCGTGCGGGCTGCGGCCGGCGCCGTACAGCCGGTCGAGCAGGTCGTCGGCGGGGCAGCGGCCCCGGCTCACATAGCGGTCCCGGTACGCCGCCACGGCGTCGGTGATCCCCGGGCCGGCCCCGAGGCGGGGCAGCGCGTCGAGGGCCGCGGCGAAGCACTGGGCGGCCACCTCGCGCAGCTCCGGGTCGGCGAGGCCGCTGCGGGCCGCCTCCAGCCACAGCGGATTGTGCGGAGCGGGCCGTGCCCGGGTGCGCTCGCCCAGCGGCTTCACCGCGCGGTAGGCCGTCTCGGCGGCCTCCGGATCGTCGAACAGCGCGGTCGTCACGGCCAGCGGCACGATCCAGCCGTCGTCGCCGGGCTGCGCGTCGATCATGCGCAGTTCCAGGTGGCCGCGCGGTCTGACCGGCGGGAACAGCGTCGTGACGTGATAGTCGAGGTCGTCCCTGGTCGGGGGCCGGGGCAGGCCGGTGCGGGTCCACTCCCGGAAGGACAGCGCCTCGGGAACGTCCCACGGGCCGCCGTCGCGCCGTACGCACATCACCGGGGCGTCCAGGACGTGCCGGGCCCACGCCTCACGCGGTGCGGTGTCCAGGGCGGGGCCGCCCGCCCGGCCGGAGCCGATCTGCGTCCACCGCAGCTGACGGGTGGAGCGCCAGCCGGTGGGCGCGTGCTCGACCACGGGGGAGTTGGCGAAGGCGGCCACCAGGACCGCGCCCAACTGGTGGGCCAGCCACCAGCGCCGCACATGTCCGAGCGGGCCCGGCTCCTCGTGCCCGGCGTCCAGGCAGACCTGCACCGAGGCCGAGGTGCACATCATGGCGCGGCCGGCCGGGCCGGTGCGGTCCAGGCAGGCCTCCATGGCGTCGTAGCGGGGCTCGCGCAGGAACCGGCGGGGAGGGTGCCACGGGTCGTGGCCGAGGCCGCTGAGGCCGAGACCGTGCTCGCGCAGGGCGGTGCGGACGGCGTCCAGGTCGGCGGAGACGGTGCGCACGCAGTCCGTCAGGGAGGCGGCGGGCGGGGAGCTGAGCTCCAGCTGACCGCCGGGTTCGACGGTGAGCGCGGACCGCAGCGGGACGGTGCGCAGTGCGGCGTAGGCCGCTTCGAGTCGTTCGGACGTCACGGGGAGCCGCGGTTCGCGCAGCTCGTGGACCAGCCATTCCACTTCCACGCCGACGCGGCGGGGCGGTCCCGTCTTGAAACAGATCCCGCGGACCAGGGCCTCCACCTCGGCTTCGGTGACGGCGGACCGGGAATCCGTACGGTCGCCCGCCGGACCGGCGGGCTCGGTATCGGACATGTCGGGTTCCTCCTGAGAGTTCCACCATGTCGCCGGGTCCGGGAACGCGTCCCGGACCGGCTCCACCGTCCACCCAAACCCCTCGCACCGCCGCGCACAAGGGCGCGACCGCGGACGTGCCGGACCGCGGGGGGCGGGTTCCCGGGGCGGGAAAACTCCGTTGCACCGCAGGACCAGCATCGCTCACGATGCGTTCATGAGCACCACGGGGAAGACGGGAGCGGCCCGCCGGCCGTGTGCGGTCGGGGCGGTCATGGCGTCCACGGGGGTGGCGCCATGAGCGCCCGGCTGCGCGCGCTCGCGCGGGAGACCGAGCGGATCGTGGCCGACGGCGGCTACCGCTCGGACGGCGGGCGCGAGGTGTCCCTCGCCGCCGCGGTCCGGGAGGCGTGCGCGGGCACGTTCATGCACGGACCCGACCCGGTGCCGCTCCCCTCCCTGCCGGACGGCGGGGCCACCGTGTTCGAGGTGACGGGGGAGAGCAGCCTGGAGGCGGCCCGCCGGATCGGCGACGCCGCCGTGCTCAACTTCGCCTCCGCCCGCAACCCGGGCGGCGGCTTCCTCAACGGCGCCCAGGCCCAGGAGGAGGCGCTGTGCCGTGCCTCGGCGCTGTACGCCTGCCTGCTGCGGGCCCCGGAGTTCTACGCCCACCACCGCGCCCACCGCGACCCGTTGTACTCGGACCGCGTCATCCACTCCCCGGGCGTGCCGGTCTTCCGCGACGACCGGGGCCGGCTGCTGGAGGAGCCCTTCACCGCCGCCTTCCTCACTGCGGCGGCCCCGAACGCCGGGGTCGTGCGCCGTACGGCGCCGCAGCGGGCGGCGGAACTGCCGCGCGTCCTCGCCGTGCGCGCCGAGCGGGTGCTGGAGACCGCCGCCCACCACGGCCACCGGCGGCTGGTGCTGGGCGCCTGGGGCTGCGGCGTCTTCCAGAACGACCCGGCGCAGGTGGCGGGCGCGTTCCGGGACCTGCTCGCGCCCGGCGGCCGGTTCGCGGGCGTGTTCACGCAGGTGGTGTTCGGCGTGCTGGACCGCACTCCGGGCGCCGTGGTGCGCGCCGCGTTCGTCCGGGCGTTCCCCGAGGCGTCCGCCGCGGCGCCGGCGGCTCAGCTCCAGCCATAGCGCTCCCGCAGCCGCCGCCGGACCAGGTCGAACCGCATCCGGTCCAGCGCGCAGGCCTCCCGGCGCATCCCCCGCTCGTGCAGCCGCAGCACCCGGTCCACGCCCACCCACGAGTCCCGCCCGGACCGGTCCCACGGTCCCTGCCCGATCGGCACCCACTCGCGGTCCCCGCCGTGCCGCTTGCTGCTGAGCCGCACGGCGAGGAAGGTGCCCGCCGCCTCCCGGGCGACGACCAGAACCGGCCGGTCCTTGCCGCGCCCGTCGTTCTCCTCGTAGGGCACCCACGTCCAGACGATCTCGCCGGGATCCGGGTCGCCGTCGTGTGCGGGGGAGTACTCGGTGCGGACCCGGCCCACCGCGCGCGGGTCGGTCTCGGTGGTGGCGGTGGGGCCGAAGCGGCCGGGCGCGGCGTCGTCGGTGAAGGCAGTCACGGGGGTCACGGTAGCCCTGCGCCGGCCATTGACGCGTCCATGCCCCGGCTCTAGCTTCTGACCGCCTTCCCGAACCGTGTTCGGTATGTCGGACGTTCAGAGGAGAGCCGCCCGTGCCCCCACACCACCCCGCCACCCCCTCCCGCCGGACCCTGCTGCGCGCCGCCCTGACCGCCCTGCCCGCCTCCGCGCTCGCGCTCGGCGAAGCCGGACCGCTCGGCGTCGCCCACGCCGCCGCGCCGCCGAGCGGATCCGCCACCCGCTACACCATCGTCCCGTTCCTCGACAGCGACGACGGGACCGTGAACGTCTACCAGTCCGACGACGCCACCGACTTCCGGCTGCTGCGCTCCGCCGCCTACCGGCCGCCCGCCCACCGCATCCGCGACGCCAGCATCCTCAAGCACACCGACGGCCTCTACTATCTCGTCTACACCACCCGCACCTGGCAGGACACCAGCACCACCATCGGCTTCGCCCGCAGCGCCGACCGGCTCGACTGGACGTTCCTGTACGACCATCCGGTCCCGATCGCGGGCCTGTCCCGGGCGTGGGCGCCGGAGTGGTTCGTCGACGCCGACGGCAGCGTCCACGTCATCGTGTCCTGCTCCACCGCCGACAACCAGTGGATCTTCACCCCGTACCGGATGAGGGCCGCCAACTCCGCCCTGACCGCCTGGAGTCCGCCGGTCGCCCTGACGGGGATCGGCGCCAACCGCATCGACACCTTCATCGTCCGGACCGGGTCCACCTACCACGCGTTCCCGAAGAACGAGACGACGAAGTACATCGAGTACGCCACCGCCTCCAGCCTGGGCGGCCCCTACACCGTCCACCGGACCGGCGACTGGGCCGGCTGGGGCGGCACCCGCGAGGGGCCCGCGCTGATCCGGCTCGACAACGGCGCCTGGCGGATCTTCTTCGACGGCTACGGCGACGGCAGTTACTACTACAGCGACAGCCACGACACCTTCGCCACCTGGACGGCGCCCCGCAGGCTCCCCGGCATCTCCGGAACCGCCCGCCACTTCACCGTGCTCAAGGAGACCGTCCCCGCAGGCCCGGCCCTCGCCACCGGCGTCCGCCGCTCCTTCCGCTCGGTCAACTTCCCCACCCGCCACTGGCAGGAGCAGTCCGCCCTGCTCAACCTGCCCGTGGTGACCTCCTCGTCCACCACCGCGGAGAAACAGGCGGCGTCCTTCACCCTGGCGCCGGGACTCGCCGACCCCGCCGCCTTCTCCTTCCGCGACGCCTCGGGCAGGTACCTGCGGCACTGGGACTTCCGGGGCCGATTCGACGCCGACGACGGCTCCGCGGTCCTCGCCCGCGACGCCACGTTCATCGCCCGCACGGGCACCGCCTCCGGAGCCGTCCGCTTCGAGTCGTACAACTACCCGGGTCGCTATCTGCGCCACTACGGCTACCAGCTGCGCGTGGACCCGGCCGACGGCACGGAGCTGTTCCGGCAGGACAGCTCCTTCCTGCCGGTGACCGCCTGGGCCTGAGCCGGCCACCCCGCCGGCTCCCCGTCCGCCGGCCGGCGCGGGTGACCGCCGCCGCCCCGCCCGGAGCCCGCCCGGGCGGGAGCGTGCCGGGCCGGACAACGCGTGTGCGCTCCGGGCACAGGCCGCGCCGCGCCCCGCTCCTACGGTGACAACGGAAAGGCCCGGCGCGCGTCCGCCGTCCGGGCCGACCACCTCACCGAAGGGGAGCCGACGTGACCAGCATGCCGGTTGCGGGCATGACGCCGACCTCCGGCGCCGCCGAGCCCGCCGAACTGCTCGTGCGCAACGCCAAGGTGTACACGGGCGACCGGGCACGGCCCGAGGCGCGCGGGATCGCCGTCCGCGACGGCCGGGTCCTGGCGCTGGGCGACGACCACGACCTCGCGGGCCTGGTGGGACCGGAGACGAAAGTGGTCGACGCCCTCGGCCGCCGCGTCGTCCCCGGCCTCAACGACTCGCATCTGCACGTCATCCGGGGCGGCCTCAACTACGTGCTCGAACTGCGCTGGGACGGCGTGCCCTCGCTGCGGCAGGCGCTGGCGATGCTGCGGGAGCAGGCCGGGCGCACCCCTGCCGGACAGTGGATCAGGGTCGTCGGGGGCTGGACGGCGGAGCAGTTCGCCGAGCGCCGGATGCCGACCGTCGCCGAGCTGAACGCCGCCGCCCCGGACACCCCGGTCTTCGTGCTGCACCTCTACCAGTCCGCGCTGATGAACCGCGCGGCCGTGCGCGCCGCCGGCTTCACCGCCGAGACCCCCGACCCGCCCGGCGGCCAGATCGTGCGGGGCCGGGACGGCCGGCCCACCGGCGTGCTGCTGGCCGCCCCGGGCGCGCTGATCCTCTACTCCACGCTCGCCAAGGCCCCCGCCCTCGCCCCCGGCGAACAGCTCCTGTCCACCCGGCACTTCCTGCGCGAGCTCAACCGCTTCGGGCTGACGTCGGCCGTCGACGCGGCCGGCGGCTTCCAGAACTTCCCCGACAACTACGCCGCGGTCATCGAACTGGCCCGGCGCGGCGAGCTGACGCTGCGCATCGCCTACCACCTGTTCCCGCAGACCGGCGGACAGGAGATCGCCGACCTGACCCGCTGGATCGAGACGGTCCGCCCGCAGGACGGCGACGCCTGGCTGCGCCTCAACGGCGCCGGCGAGAACCTCACCTGGGCCGCCGCCGACTTCGAGAACTTCACCGAGCCCCGCCCCGAACTCGCCGACGGCTACGAGGCGGAGTTCGAGAAGGCGGTGCGGCTGCTGATGGAGAACGGCTGGGGCTTCCGGCTGCACGCCACCTACGACGACACCATCCGCCGCGACCTCGCCGTCTTCGAACGCCTCGCCGCCGAGGGCCTGTTCCCGGCCGGCAACCGCTGGCTGTTCGACCACGCGGAGACCGTGAGCGACGCCAGCCTGGACCGGATCGCCGCACTCGGCGGCGCGGTCTCCGTGCAGAACCGCATGTCCTTCCAGGGCCGCGCCTTCGTCGACCGCTACGGCGCGGCGGCCGCCACCCGCACCCCGCCCGTGCGGCGGATGCTCGACAAAGGGCTGACCGTCGGGGCCGGCACCGACGCCACCCGGGTGTCCTCGTACAACCCGTGGGTCGCCCTGCACTGGCTGGTCACCGGCCGAACGGTCGGCGACCTGCCCCTGTACCCGGAGAGCAACCGGCTCAGCCGGGAGACCGCCCTGGAGCTGTACACCCTCGGCGGTGCCCGCCTCACCGGCGAGGACGACGTCAAGGGCCGCCTGAAAGAAGGGCACTTCGCGGACCTCGCCGTCCTGTCCGACGACTACTTCGGCGTGCCGGCCGAGGACATCCCGCACATCGAGTCCGTCCTCACGGTCGTCGGCGGACGGATCGTCCACGCGGCGGCCGAGTACGAGGGCCTGGACGAGGCGATCGAACCCGTCCGGCCCGAGTGGAGCCCCGTCGCCCACTTCGGCGGCTACCGGGCCACACCCCGGCCCAGCCTCACCGGCGCCCGGCAGGCCGACCTGCTCGCGCAGGCCGTCGCCGAGTCCGAACAGCACCGCCGGTGGCGGGCCGCGCGCGGCCTCGCGCCCGAGGCCCGCTCAGAGGTGTTCGACCCGTGCTTCGTGCTGTGACGCCGGGCGCCGCCGGGCCCGTGCACCGAGAGAACCCCGAACCACCACAGGAGCCACCATGAACACCGGACTGCTCGTCCTGCGGGTGATCATCGGCCTGCTGATCGCGGGCCACGGAGTCCAGAAGGTCAGCTTCCGACTCGGCGGCCGGGGGCTGCGCGGCGGCATCCAGGAGTTCCGCGACGACGGCTTCCGCGGCGGCGCGCTCACCGCGCTCGCCGCGGGCGCCGGCCAGATCGGCTCCGGCCTCTTCCTCGCCGCCGGACTGCTGACCCCGCTCGCGGCCACCGCGGCGATGGGCGTCATGACCGTCGCGCTCACCGTCAAGTGGCGGCACGGCCTGTGGGTCCAGAACGACGGCTACGAATACCCCCTCGTGCTGATCGTGGTGACCGCCGTCCTGTCCGCGACCGGCCCCGGCGACTGGTCGCTGGACGCCCGGCTCGGACTGCTGCCCTGGCCGGCCTGGTGGGCCCCGCTCGTCGTCGCCGCCGGGGTCGGCAGCGGCCTGCTGACGCGCCTGGTCCTGCACCGGCCGCAACGTCACCCCCGTCCCCACCGCCCCCAGGAGAGCACGTCATGAGCGACAGCCCCGAGCCCGCCCCGCGGCGGCCCGAGTCCGCCCGGCGCCACGAGCCGGACCTGCGGTCGATGACCCGCATCAACCTGCGGCCCATCGCCTCCCCGATGCCCCTCGGCTTCTTCGCCGTCGCCATCGCCTCCGTGATCGTCGGCGTCTTCCAGCTGGACCTGCTCGGCGCGGACGCCGGCCGGGCCGTCGCCCTGACGATCCTGCCCGCCTTCGTCCTCCAACTCCTGGTCGCCGTCCTGGCGTTCGGCGCGCGGGACGTGCTCGCGGCAACCCTCATGGCCTGCTTCTCCGGCACCTGGCTGGCGTCCGCGCTGGTCCTGGCGCTCGAACCGCCCTCCGGAGCACGGGTGCTCGGCGTGCTCAACCTCGTCTTCGCCTTCTTCGCCCTGCTGATGGCGACCGTCGCGCACCGCAAGCGCGCCATGTGGCTGGTGCTGTGCGTGGCAGTGCCGCGCTTCACGGTCGCGGCCCTGTTCAGCCTCACCGGCGCCGGCTGGCTCGGCCGCATCTCCGGCGTGTTCGGGCTGCTCCTCGCGGCGGTCGCCCTGTACGCGGCGTTCGCGCACATGGTCGAGGACATGCGCGGCGAGGAGGTCCTGCCCGTCGGCCGCAAGGGGCCGGCGTACGACGCCGTGGAGGGCGACCTCGCGGTGCAGCTGCGGAACCTGGAGCGCCAGGCGGGCGTACGCCGCACCTTGTGACGCCGACGGCCGGCCGCCGCCCGCGGGCCGCCCGCCGCCTGTCGCCGCCACCCGCCACCCGCGCGGAACGGCCCGTCACCCGCCGGGAGGCGGCCCGTCACCCGCGCGGACCGAGCCGCTCCCGCAGCTGACCCCGCGAGGTGATCCCCAACTTCGGGTAGATCCGGTACAGATGGGCCCCGACCGTGCGCGGGGAGAGGTACAGCTGCTGCCCGATCTCCCGGTTGGACAGGCCCGTCGCCGCCAACTGGGCGATCTGCAGCTCCTGGGGCGTGAGCAGATCCCAGCCGGGAGGACCGGCCTGCGCCCCGCCCTCGCCCGCCGACCGCAGTTCCTGGGCCGCCCGCTCGTGCCACGGCTGCGCCCCCAGCGCGGCGAGCGACTCCTTGGCGATCCGCAGCGGCGTACGCGACTCCATCACCCGGCGCCTGCGCCGCAGCCAGGCCCCCTGGGCGAGCAGCAGCCGCGCCCGGGTGAAGGGATCACGGGACAGGTCCAGGGCCAGCGCCGACCGGAACCGCTCCCCGGCCTCCTCGTCGTCCGCCAGCAGGGCGTGCGCGAAGGCGAGGTTGGCCCGGATCATCCGGACGTCCGTGGCGGCGGACGCGGCGTCGAGCCGGCGCAGAGCCTCCCGCGCGAGCGCCCGGTGCTCCTCGGAGACCGCGGCCTCGGCGAGCGTCGTGATCGCGACCGTCTGCAGATACGGGTGGTGGGCCGGGTCGGAGGGGTCGAACACCCGCCACACACAGGCGAACGCCTCCGCGTGCCGCCCGGCCGCCAGCGCGATCAGACCGCGCGTGTTCTGGATGAACGCCAGATTGGACGGGTTGGCGACGGTCAGCCCCTGCCGCTCCGCCTCGCCGATGGCCGTCTGCGCCGCCTCCAGGTCCCCGAGGACGGCGGCGAAGTGGGCCTTGGCGATCCGGGCGCCGGTCAGCCAGCGCGGCAGCGCGCACTCCTCCGCGAGCCGCAGCGCCTCGGCCACGCTCGGCAGCCCCGACTCCCAGTCCACGATGTGGGCCGCGGTGAACGACAGCGACACCAGCGTCTGGGACAGCAGCCCGAGCCTGCCCTGGGCCCGCAGCCCCGCCGCCGCGTGCCGCAGGAAGCCCCCGGCGTGGTCGTAGGCGCCCGCCATCGTGGCCGCGGTGCCCAGCGTGGCGGCGCCGATGACGTCGTAACCGCCCCGGAACTCCAGCCGTTCCAGCCGTTCCACGACGGTCGTGCCGCGCTCCAGCGGGGCCGCCGCGGCCAGGACGTACACCAGCTCGGGGTGCAGCTCGGGCACCGGGAGCCGTTCGGCCGCCGCGACCACCCGCTCGCGCAGCTCCCGCCCCGGATCCGACCACCAGCAGCGCCGCGCCGCCGCCCGCAGCAGCCGCAGCGCCGGCTCGGGCTCGCCCGCGCCGGCCGCCGCCTCGGCCGTGGCGAGCAGCAGCCGCAGCCGGGGAACGCTGGTCGACACGTCCGTCTCCAGGGCCTCGCGCAGCAGCACCATGCGCGCCCGCGCCGGCACGTCGAACTCCAGCGGGGCGGCCAGCTGCAGCAGGGTCGCGGCCCGGTCGGTGCGGCCCAGTTCCAGGGCGAGTTCCGCCGCCTTCAACAGCCGGCGTCCCCGGGCCGAGGTCTCCTCGCCGAGCGTCAGCGCCCGCTCCACCGCGGCCAGGGCGACCGCGGGCGCGCCGCGGGCCCCGGCCCGCTCGGCCGCCCGGTCCAGCGCCAGGGCCGCGGACTCGTCCCGGCGACCGCCGGCCGCGGCCCGGTGCCAGGCCTGCCGGTCGCCGCGGCCGTCCAGTACGGCGGCCAGCGCGGCGTGCGCGGCGCGCCGCTCGGCGGGGGACGCGGCGTGCAGGACGGCCGCGCGCACCAGCGGGTGGGCGAACCGGACGCGCCGGTCGTCCACCGCGACCAGGGCGGGCGCGCCGCCGGCTTCGAACGCGTCCGGCCCGATCCGCGTGCCCGCCAGCCGGGACGCCGCCGCCAGGACCTCGTCCACCGCACCCTCGTCGTCGGACGCGGCGATCAGCAGCGCGCTGCGGGTGTGCGGCGGCAGTCCGGCCAGCCGGGAGGCGAAGGCCCGCTCCAGCCGTGCGGTCAGGGGAACGGCCGGGGACACCAGGGCGTCGGCGGCCGTTCCCCGGCGGCGCAGTGCGTCGGGCAGTTCCAGCAGCGCCAGCGGGTTGCCGGCGGCCCCCTCCAGCACCCGGCGCCGCAGCGTGGGCTCCAGCGTCGGCTCGGCGGCGTCCAGCAGCGCCTCGGCGTCGTCGGGACCGAGCGGGCCCGGCCGCAGTTCGGGCAGGGCGAGGGCGTCCAGAGGAGTCGGCGCTTCCTCGCGGACCCCGAGCAGCAGCCCGAGGGGTTCGGCGCCGAGCCGCCGGGCGAGGAACGCCAGCACGTCGAGGGTCGGCGAGTCCAGCCACTGCGCGTCGTCCACGACGAGCAGGACGGGCCTGTCGGCCGCCGCCTCGCCGAGCAGACTGAGCGTCGCCAGGGCGATCAGGAAGAACTGCGGGGCGGGCGCCGCAGGCGACGGCTTCCCCATCCCGAACGCGGCGAGCAGCGCCTGCGCCTGCGCCGGCGGCAGCGCCGACACGCGGTCCAGGACCGTCCGGGTCAGCTGGTGCAGCCCGGCGAACGGCAGATGCGTCTCGGTCTCCACCCCCGACGCCCGCAGTACGGTGCACCCGGCGCCGGACGCCCGGTGCGCCGTCCGCGCCAGCAGGGCCGACTTGCCGATCCCCGGCGTCCCGCGCACCACGAGCGCCGCGCCCTGCCGGGGCAGCCCGTCGACCAGGGCGTCGAGCGCCTTCAGCTCCTCAGCCCTGCCGATCAGCCCGTCGACCGACACCCGATGCCCCCGTCACCACGCCTGTGTCCCGACAACGATTTTATGGGCGCGACCGCACACAGGGAGCAGCCGCGGTGCGCGGGCGGCACAGCCCGGCCGCCGGCACGCGATCACAGTCACTTCGCAGTCATCGTGCCGATGCCGCGGACGCCGCCCGGGCCCGACGCTGGGCGGGTGCGGACGCGGCCCTTCGCCGGCGGACCGGCCGCGTGCGGGGAACGTGAGGGTGCCGGCAGGAGGCGGGAGGAGCGATGCGACCGACGACGACGCTGATCGACGGGTCCCGCGGCCGGACGCCGGCCGAGGCGGCCCGGGGCCGGACGCCGGTCGACGGGCGCCGTGGCAGGACGCCGGTCGAGGTGGCCGGCGGCCGGCTCTCGGCCGACGCACCCGGCGGTCGGACGCCGGTCGGCGCCGCCCGCGGCCGGACACCGGCGGACGACGGCCGCCCGGTCACCCGGCGCCTGGGGCATCTGCTCTTCGTCACCCTGGACGCCGACGCGCATCGGCCCGCCGGACCCGGCCGGCGCGCCGCCCTCGGCCCACTGCAGGAACCGGGCTTCGTGGCGGTCGCCGTGCCCGGCTCCGCGGCACCGGTGACACCTGCCGCATGGGCCGCGCCGGCCACACCGTCCGCGCTGGTTGCCCGGGCCGCTCGCCGCCCCGGACGTACGGCGGGCGCCGCGGGTGTGCGGCTCCTGGTGTGGGACACCGGCCGGCCGTACGGGCTCCGTCCATGGCAGGGCGCCGACGAGCCGCACGGCCCCGGCCTGCCCGTCGCCCCACCCGTCAGGGCCTGCCTGGTCCCTCGTGCCGCACTCGGCCCCTGGGCCAACGCCCTGGCCGCGTTCGCCCCGCTCGAGGCCGACCCCGCGAGCCCGTCGGCGGCCCTGCTCGCCGCGCTGGTCGCCGCCCTGGCCGACACCCCCGCCGGCTGCCCCGAGCCCATCGCCCGCCGGCTCGCCGACAGCGTCACCGACCTGCTCGCTTCCCTCGTCGCCGAGCACACCGGCGCCCGCACGGACGCCGCCGAGGGCACGCGCGGCCGGCTGCTGGAGGAGATCCGCGCCCACGTCGACCGCCACCTCACCGACCCCGGCCTCGGCCCCGAGTCCATAGCCGCCGCCCACCACATCTCCGTGCGCTCCCTGCACAAGCTGTTCGAGGACGAGGACCTCACCGTGGGCCGCCTCGTCCAGCGCCGCCGGCTGGAGGAGTGCGCCGAGGACCTGCTGCGCCCCGGGAACGAGCGGCTGACCATCGCCGCCGTCGCCCGCACCTGGGGGTTCGTCAACCCGGCCCACTTCAGCCGGCTGTTCCGCTCCGTGTACGGGGTGACTCCGAGCCGCTGGCGCCAGGGACACGGCGACCCTCCCGCCGGGCCCGCGCCGCCCGCCGAACCGCGTGTGCTTGCCCCGTCAACCCGTCTGCACTCTGGGCAAACTCCCCGATCCGCGCCGCTCCTACGGTGAGCCCACCACGAACCACGGGGCACGCGAGGAGAGGTCGAGCACCATGTCCGACGAGCACAGCAGTACTGGACCGGCGGGCAGCGGACCCGTCGGCACCGGTCCCGTCCTGGAGCGGGCCGCGGCGGAGTTCGCCGCCGCCACCGCCGACCCGCCGTATCTCTACGAGATCCCGGTCGAGGAAGGCCGCAAGGCGGTGGACGACGTTCAGTCCGGGGCGATCGCCAAGCCGGAGGTGGACGAGGAGTGGGTGACCGTCCGGGGCGGGCCCACGGGATCGGTGCGGGCCCGGATCGTCCGCCCGGCCGGACACGAGGGCCCGCTGCCGGTCCTCGTCTACATCCACGGCGCCGGCTGGGTGTTCGGCAACGCGCACACCCACGACCGGCTCGTGCGGGAACTGGCGGTCGGGGCGCGTGCCGCGGTCGTCTTCCCCGAGTACGACCGCTCGCCCGAGGTGCGCTACCCCGTGGCGATCGAGCAGAACTACGCCGTCGCGCGGTGGGTCGTGCAGGAGGGCGCCGGGCACGGCCTGGACGCCGCGCGTATCGCCGTCGCGGGCGACTCGGTCGGCGGCAACATGTCGGCGGCGCTCACCCTGATGGCCAAGGAGCGCGGCGACCTCGAACTCGCCCTCCAGGTGCTGTTCTACCCGGTCACCGACGCGGCCTTCGACACTCCGTCCTACCACCGCTTCGCCGAGGGCTACTTCCTGCGGCGCGAGGCGATGAAGTGGTTCTGGGACCAGTACACCACCGACGAGGACGAGCGGGCGCGGATCACCGCGTCCCCGCTGCGCGCCACGCGGGAGCAACTCACCGGGCTGCCCCCGGCGCTCGTGATCACGGCCGAGGCGGACGTCCTGCGCGACGAGGGCGAGGCCTACGCGGACAAGCTGCGCGCGGCCGGCGTCCCGGTGACGGCGGTGCGGGTGCAGGGCGTGATCCACGACTTCGTGATGCTGAACGCGCTGCGCTCCACCCAGGGCGCCGAGGCGGCCGTCACCCTGGCCGTCGACGCCCTGCGCAAGGCCCTCCACGCCGTCTGAGCACGGCCCCCACCCCTGCACCAACCACCCCTTCGCGACAAGGAGTCGTCAGTCATGCCCGAATTCCGTCCGGACGAGGTCACCGCGGCGCCCAGCCCCGATCTGCTCACCCCGCAGAACTCCGTGTTCCTGTTCGTCGACCACCAGCCGCAGATGTTCTTCGGCACCGGCAGCGGCGACCGCACGGCCGTCATCAACAGCACCGTCGGACTGGCCAGGGCCGCCCGGCTGTTCGACGTGCCGTCCGTCATCACCACCGTCGCCGCCGAGTCCTTCTCCGGCCCGGTGCTGCCGCAGCTCGCCGAGGTCTTCCCCGACCACAAGCCGATCGACCGCACCACGATGAACGCGTGGGAGGACGAGAACCTGGTCGGGGCCGTCCGCGCCACCGGCCGCAAGAAGATCGTGATCTCCGGTCTGTGGACCGAGGTCTGCCTGGTCCTGCCGGTGCTGTCCGCGCTCGGCCAGGGCTACGAGGTCTACGTCGTCGCCGACGCCTCCGGCGGTGTCACCCCTGCGGCCCACGAGCACGCCCTGGAGCGGATGAGCCGGGCCGGCGCCGTCACCGTCACCTGGGTGCAGGTGCTGCTGGAGCTCCAGCGGGACTGGGCGCGCGGCGAGACGTACGAGGGAGTGATGGACATCGTCAAGGCGCACGCCGGCGCGTACGGCCTCGGGGTCGTGTACGCCAAGCACTTCATCGGCGCGGGCGCGGCGGGCTGACTCCCCGGTTCCGCGAGCGTCCGTCGGCGACCGCCGGGGTGTGCCCCCGGCGGTCGCTCCGCCATGTCCGGGCGCCCCCACCGAGCGGCAGGGCCGTTCGGCCCGCTCGGCCCGGCGGTCCGGGCAGCCGAGGGGCACGGCGGGCTCGGGCACCCCGGATTGACCTGCGGGGACGGGCCCTTGACCGAGTGTGCACGGCACCCCCGCGCGGGCCCCGCCGCCCGGATGTCCGCCGCAGGATGGGCGTGCCGCCGCGTACCGGGCCGCGGGCGGCGGGAAGGGAGGGCGGTCCGATGGCGGACACCAAGGAGCGGGCTTCGGCCCTGCTGGACGCGCAGGCGCTGGGACGGGGACCGCAGTGGCGGGTGCTGCGCGAGGCGATCGAGACCGTGACGGAACAGGGCCGGGCCCTGTGGCTGTGCGGCGAACCCGGCATCGGCAAGACCGTCCTGCTGGAGCAGGCCGGTGAGTTCGCGGCGGACCGGGGACTGCGGCTGCTGCGCGTCAACGGGGCCGAGGGCGAGAAGGACCTGCCGTTCGCCGCCCTGCACCAGATGATGTGGACCCTCACCCCGCAGGCCCGGGAATTGCCGGCCCCGGCGCGGGCCGCGCTGGACCGCGCCCTCGGCATGGACCCGGACGAGGAGGCGGGGGCGTACACGGTCTCCGCGGCTACCCTGGAACTGCTCGCCCTCGCGGCCAGGCGCCGCCCGATCGCCCTGCTCATCGACGACCTGCACTGGATCGACGCGTCCAGCGCCGAGGTCCTGCACTTCCTCCAGCGCCGGCTCGCCCCGGTCCCCGTCGTGATGCTCGCGACCGTGTGGGCGGAGGCCGTCGCCGGCTCCGACTTCACCGGCGTACGGCTCCTGGACGTCGAGCCGCTCACCGACGAGGGCGCCGACGGGCTGCTGCGCGAACGGCACCCGGGGCTGTCCGGGGCGGCCCGCTCCCGGATCCTCCAGGAGGCGGCCGGCAATCCGCTGGCGCTCGTCGAACTGCCCGGCCGGCTGGAGGAGGGCGAGCGCACCGGCGAACTTCCGCTGCCCGAACACCTTCCCCTCGGCACACGGCTGCGGAACATGTTCGCCCGGCGAGTGGCGGTGCTGTCGCCGTCGGCGCAGTTCACGCTGCTGCTGTGCGCCCTGGAGGGCCGTGAGGGACCGTCCCCGCACCTGATCGCCGCCGCCGCGCGCGCCGCGGGCGCCGACGGCGTCGAGCAGGACCTGGCGCTCGCCGAGGAGCACGGCCTCATCCATCTCGACCCGCGCACCGCCCAGGTGCGCTTTCGCCACCCGCTGGTCAGGTCGGCGCTGGTGGCCGCCGCGCCCGGGGCCGACCGCCGGCGCGCGCATGCCGCCTGGGCCGACGTGCTGCCCCGCGGCGACCTGCGGCAGGTCACCCACTGGGCCGCCGCCACGGCCGTGCCCGACGAGGAGATCGCCCGCGCGCTGGAGGAGGCCGCCCAGCGGGCCCAGGCCCGCGGCGGCGACGCCGAGGCGGCCGGACTCCTCGCGCGCGCCGCCGGGCTGAGCGGCACCGCGGCCGGCCGGGGCGACCGTCTGGTGGCCGCCGCCCTGGCCGCCGTACGGGGCGTGCGGATCGCGCTCGCCGACCAGCTGCTGGAGCAGGCCCAGGCGCACGGCGTGCCCGCCGCCGCCCGCGACACGCTGGCCTTCACCCGCTCCACGGTCCGCTTCCAGGCGGACGGCGACCCGGCGCCCACCCTCGACCTGGTGCCCGGCGTGCTCGACCGGCTCGACGGGCTGCCCGGGACCGAGCCGATGCGCCGCGGATGTCTGTTCCTGCTGCTGCTGATCGCCGGGTACACCACCGACCCCCGCGCCTGGGAAGCCGTCGACGCCCGGCTCGCCGCCCAGTCGGACCTCGTGCGCCTCGGCCGCGACGTCTGGCACGACCCCGCCCGTCACGCCCAGGACGGCGCCGCCCGCCTGGCGGAACTGGCGCGCACGGTCACCGGGGAGAGCGCCGAGGACGCCTGGCTGTTCCTGTGGTCCGCCGTGGCGCTCGACTCGGCCGACGAACACGCTCCGCTCATCAAGGAGTTCGCTCGTCGGCACTCGTACGTGACCCAGGCGCTCATCACCGCCGTGTGCGGCTACGCCGACTACCTCAACGGGCACTGGGACCGCTGCGTCGACGCGGCCCGCGCGGCGGCAGCGGCGGCCCGGGTCCGGGGCTTCGGCATGCACGAGCGCGTCCACCGGTACACCGAGGGCTACGTCGCCGCCGCCCGGGGCGACCGGCAGCGGGTGGACGAACTCGTCGCCGAACTGCGGCCCTGGGCCGTCGCGCGCGGGCTCGTCTTCGTCGTCCACCGCGTGCGCTCCATGGAGGCCATGTGCGCCCTCGCCGTCGGCGACCACGAGAGCGCCTACGCGCACGCCTGCGCCATCACCCCGCCCGGCTCCTTCCCCGCCGGCGTCAACCACTTCCAGCTGGTCTTCCTCGACCTCGTCGAGGCGGCCGTGCACACCGGCCGGCACGCCGAGGCCCGCCGGCACGTCGCCGCCGGGCTGGCCGCCGGCATGGACCGCATCTCCCCGCACCACCGCTTCGTGCTGCACGCCGGGCGGGCGCTGGCGAGCGAGGACGTCGACGCCGACTGCACGGCCCTGTACGCGTCGAGCGACACCCGGCGGTGGCCCTTCGAACTGGCCCGGGTGCGCCTCTACCACGGCGCCTGGCTGCGCCGGCACGGCAGACGCGCCGAGGCCCGCGACCAACTCACCCTGGCAGAAGGGGTTTTCACCGGCCTGAGCGCCGGTCCGTGGGCCGAGCGGGCCCGGCAGGAGCTGGCGGTCTGCGACGAGTCCGCCGGCGTGTCGGCCCTCAGCCCGCAGGAACTGCGGATCGCCGAACTCGTCGCCCAGGGGCTCACCAACCGGGAGGTCGGCACCCGGCTGCACCTGTCGCCGCGCACGGTCGCCGCCCATCTCTACCGCATCTACCCGAAGCTGGGGATCACCACCCGCGCGGCGGTCGCCCGGGCGCTGGCCGCGCAGCCCACGCGCGAGGACCGTCATCCGACCTAACGGCCGGCGCGGCGCTCTCGCCACCCTGGGTGAACGGCCGGGGCCGTTCCCGGCCCGGACACCGGTGCGATCCGAGGAAGCCCTCATGACACTGACGACCACCCGCACGAGCGAGCACCGTCTCGGCGCCCTGCGCGTCACCACCCACCAGGGCCCGGCGCCGTACGTCCTGTCCGGCCCCGAGCACGATCGCGGGACCAGGTCCGGTACCGGCCCCGCCCTCGTCGGCGTCGGCGTCCAGGCCGAGGGCGCCGCCGTATGGGCCCAGCTCGGCTCCCGCACGCCCTGCGCGCCGGGCGACGTGTTCGTGGCCGACCCCTCGCGGCCCTGGGAGCTGTGCGAGCCGGCCGGATTCCGCCTCCACCTCTACACCGTGCCGCGGGAGTTGACGGGACTGTCCGACGACGAGCTGGCCGTCCTGTGGGGCGTGCACGGGCGGACCGGAGGCGGTGTGGCGCGGCTGCTGGCGCCCTTGCTCACGGCCGCGGCGGAGGCCGCCCCGACGTATCCGCCGCACATCGCGCACGGCGTCGCCGGCAGCGTGGTCGACCTGCTGGGCACCCTGGCCGCCGAACGGCGCACCCGCGCCCGGGCGAGCGCCGCGCACCGGGCGGAACACGACGAGCGGGCCGCCATGGCGCGGCGGGTGCGGCACTTCGTCAACGAGAACCTCGCCGACCGGGCCCTGAGCCCCGAGCACATCGCCGCCCGCCACCACGTGTCCGTGCGCTACCTGCACAAGGTGTTCGCCGCCGAGGGCACCACGTTGAGCCGGTGGATACGGCGGCGCAGACTGGAGGAGTGCAGACGTGAGCTGGCCCGGCCGGCCGGGCCCGGGCAGGCCTCGCTCGCGACGGTCGCCCGCCGCTGGGGCTTCGCCAACGCCGCCCACTTCAGCCGCAGTTTCCGCGCCGCGTACGGGGTCTCGCCCAGTGAATGGCACCGCCTCCGGGCCGGGGCCGGCGCGGACTGACGCCGCTCAGTTGGCCACCGCGGCCCGCGTCGCGTCCCGCCAGTCGCGCGGCGAGTGGCCGTACACCGCCTTGAACGACCGGCTGAAGTGGGCCACGTTGGCGAACCCCCAGCCGCGCGCCACCGCCGAGACGGTCGGCGTGACCCGGCCGCGCCGCGCCAGCTCGCGCGCGCACTCCTCCACCCGCCGCCGCTGGATCAGCTTGCGCACGGTCGACTCCTCGCCCTCGAAGAGCAGATGCAGATAGCGCACCGAAATGCGGTGGGCGTCGGCGATGGCGGCGGGGGAGAGGTCGGGGTCGCGCAGGTTGTCGTCGATGTAGCGGCGGATCGACGCCAGCAGATGCTCCCGGCCCGAGCGGGCCCGGTGATCGTGCTCCAGGGTCTGCTCGTCGATCAGCGTGGCGAGCAGGTCCGCCAGGTTGCCGGCCAGCCGGTCCCCGACGGCGTCGTCGGTCCCCTCCGCCTGCGCCACCAGCGTCGACACCAGGGGCCCCAGCAGCGCCGCCACCCCCTCGGACGCCGGCACGGCCCGGCCCGTCAGCTGCCGCGCCCGCGCCCCGGAGACCCCGAGCGCGGCACCCGGCACCCGCACCAGATGCAGCAGGAACGGCCGGCGCTGCTCCAGCGAGAACGGCCGCCGCAGATCCAGCAGGGCCAGCTCGCCCGGCTGTACGGCGGTGCCGCGCCCGTCCTGGTGCAGCGCCCCCCGCCCCGACACCTGCACGGCGAGCGCCAGCCGGTCGTCCGGGGCCTCGGCGACCAGCCGCGTCGTGCGGCTCAGCCGCATCGGGTCGGCCCGCAGCGACAGCACCCGGACATAGCCGAGGTCCCGCGACGCCAGCGCCCCCTCGAACGGCCGCTCCTGCGCGGGCCGCGCCACCCGCACCGGCCCCAGCCACTGCCGCACCGCCCGTTCCCAGGCCGCCGCCCGCTCCGTCTCCGCCATGACCGCCGTGTCCACCATGGGCTGCACAGTCCGCTCCTCGCTGGGCGCTCCGGCAAGGCGCACGCCTTGCCCCATATGCCCAGGCTCGGCGCGCCGCGGCCGCCGCGGTTAGGTCATTTGACGGGTGCGCCGCCGGGGTGCGGCGTCCGGCGCATGCGGTGCGCGTACGGTCATGACGTGGTGCGCGCTCAGGCACCCGCGACGCCGGTGGCGTCCCTAACGTCGGCCCTTTGCAGGACGCCGCCGGCCCCCAGGAGTTCGTGTGTCCCGTACCGACCGCTCGCAGTGGCCTCCGCTCGTCCTGGAGCGCGGGGCACGGGAGTTCGTGCGCGACCACGACTGCCCGCGGGTGCCGCCCGGCACGGACCCGGGGCCCGCGCGGGCCGCCGTCGCGCGGCTGCTGGACGGCCGGCCGCCGGACGAGCACGTCACCGAGGAATGGCTGTCCCTGCCCGGCGGTCCCGGCCGGTGCCGGATCCCCGTCCGCATCCTGCGGCCGGCCGGCGCAGAAGGGCCGCTGCCCGTCGTCCTGTTCGCGCACGGCATCGGCTGGACCCTGACGGATGCCGCCACCCCCGGCCGGCTGCCCGCCGACCTCGCCCTCGGCGCCGACGCGGCCGTCGTCGTACCGGAGTACACGCGTGCGCCCGAGGCCCGCTACCCGGAGGCCGTCGGGCAACTGCACGAGGTGGCACGCTGGATCACCCGCCAGGGCGGCCAGTGCGGGCTCGACGGCGCCCGGCTCGCGGTCGCCGGCGTCTCCTCGGGCGGCAACCTCGCCGCCGCCCTCACCCTCCTCGCCAAGGAACGCGGCGAGGTGGAGTTCCTCCACCAGGTCCTGCTCTGCCCGGTCACCGACGCCGGCCTGGACACCCCTTCCTACCGCGCCTTCGGCGAGGGCCACTTCCTCGGCGGCGAGGCCATGCGCGGCTTCTGGCGGCAGTACGTCCCCGACCCCGCCGACCGGCTCCGCAGCACGGCCTCCCCGCTGCGGGCCACGGACGCGGAACTCGCCGGCCTGCCCGCCGCCCTGATCGTCACCGCCGAGGCCGACGTGGTCCGCGACGAGGGGGAGGCCTACGCGGCCCGGCTGCGCGCCGCCGGGGTGCCCGTGACGTCGCTGCGCTACCACGGCACGGTGCACGGATTCGTCCTGTTCGACGCCCTGCGCGGCAGCGACGCGGCGACGGCCGCCCGCGTCCAGACCATGGACACCCTGCACACCGCACTGCACTCCTGGCGGTCCTGAACCCGCCGTGCTCCACCGGGCCCTGCCCCGGCGCGCGCCGGCCCTCCGGCCCCGTTCCCGCCGCGCCCCTCCCGCCCCGGCGAACCGGGCCGTGCGCCGGTGGTCCGTGCGCCGGTGGTCCGTGCGCCGGCGGGCCGTGCGCCGGCGGCACAAACCCGTGCACGCGGGGTCATACCGCGTGACCCGCGCCGCCCTAGCGTGCGAAGGACACCCCGATCGTCCAAGGAGTCCCGGACCATGACCGAGCCCCAGTCGATGAGCCGCCGCAGGATCATGGCGGCCGGCGCGGCCGTCGCCGCCGGCGCGAGCCTCGCCGCCGCCCCGGCCCCCGCAGCCGCGTCCGGCCACGACGCCGTACGCACCCCCGAGCCCACCATCGCCCTGGTGCACGGTGCCTTCGCCGACGGATCGAGCTGGGCCCCCGTCGTCGAGCGCCTCCAGCGAGGGGGGTACACGGTCCAGGCCGTCGCCAACCCGCTGCGCGGCCTCGCCGTCGACGCGGCCTACGTCCGAAGCGTCCTCGCCTCCCTCACCGGTCCCGTCGTCGTCGCCGGGCACTCCTACGGCGGCGCCGTCGTCACCGAGGCCGCCGACGGCCTGGAGAACGTGAAGGCCCTCGTCTACGTCGCCGCCTTCGTGCCGGACGCGGGCGAGGTG
This sequence comes from Streptomyces sp. NPDC006610, assembly GCF_040611575.1. Classification (NCBI taxonomy): domain Bacteria; kingdom Bacillati; phylum Actinomycetota; class Actinomycetes; order Kitasatosporales; family Streptomycetaceae; genus Streptomyces; species Streptomyces sp. NPDC006610. The sequence continues at coordinate 96,900 of NZ_JBEXOP010000010.1, read as the reverse complement.
CTCGGCGAACTCGCCGCCAAGTACCCCGGCTCGGAGCTGCAGGAGGCCCTGTCGCCGGTGCCCGCCCCGGCCGCCGACGGCACCCCGGGACTCGACCTGTACCTCCGCACCGACCGTTTCCGCGACGTCTTCGCCGCGGATGTGTCCCGGACCACCGCCGCGGTGCTCGCGGCGGCCCAACGGCCCCTGTCGGCCGGCGCGTTCACCGACCGCACCACCAGGGCCGCCTGGCGCTCCGTCCCGTCCTGGAACCTCGTCGCCACCCGTGACCGCGGCATCCCCCCGCGGCTGCAGCGGTTCCAGGCCGAGCGGGCCGGCTCCCGCACGGTGGAGGTCGCCAGCTCCCACCTGCCCCTGTACAGCCGCCCCGGCGACGTGGCCGCCCTGATCAGGACCGCCGCGCGCACCGCCGCCCCTTCCGCCTGAGCCGTCGGCGGCCCCCGTCCGGACGGCCGTCCCCCGAGCCCCTGGCCTTCCCGCCCCCCCCGAGTGAGGAACCCCGTGTCCACAGCACATGACCTCGAACAGATCGCACACGCCAACGCCACCGGCCGCACCCCCGTCGTCTTCGTCCACGGACTGTGGCTGCTGCCCAGCAGCTGGGACCGCTGGGCTGGGGTCTTCGAGAAGGCCGGCTACGCGCCCCTGACCCCCGGCTGGCCCGACGACCCCGACACCGTCGCCGAGGCCAACGCCCACCCCGAGGTGTTCGCCGGCAAGAGCGTCGGCCAGGTCGCCGACCACTTCGCCGACCTCGTCGGCCGCCTCGAGCGCAAGCCCGTCGTCGTCGGGCACTCCTTCGGCGGCCTCATCACCCAGATGCTGGCCGGCCGGGGCCTGTCGGCGGCCTCCGTCGCCATCGACCCGGCGCCCTTCCGCGGGGTGCTCCCGCTGCCGCTGTCCTCGCTGCGCGCGGCGAGCGTCGTGCTCGGCAACCCCGCCAACTACCACCGCGCGGTGCCGCTGACGTACGACCAGTTCCGCTACTCCTTCGCCAACGCGGTCGATGAGGAGGAGGCCAGGGAGCTGTACGAGCGGTTCGCGGTGCCGGCGCCGGGCGAACCGCTGTTCCAGGCGGCCACCGCCAACATCAACCCGTGGACGGAGGTCAAGGTCGACACCCTCACGCCGCAGCGCGGCCCTCTGCTGATCATCTCCGGCGAGAAGGACCACACCGTGCCGTGGGCGCTGGCCAACGCGTCGTACAAGAAGCAGGTCCGCAACGAGCACGCCGTCACCGAGATCACCGAGATGCCGGGCCGCGGCCACGCGCTGACCATCGACAGCGGCTGGCGCGAGGTCGCCGGGACGGCGCTGGCCTTCGTCAAGCGGTTCACCGGCTGACGGGCGAGCGACAACGCGAACGGGGGCGCCGGGCGACTCATCCGCCCGGCGCCCCCGTTTCGCCGTGCCGGCGACCCGATCCCTGCGGGCCCCGCCCCGTCCCGCGCGCCCCGCCCCCTCCTGGGCCGCGCCCGTCCGCTCAGTCCTCCCGCAGCGCCCGCGCGAGCGCCGCACGGGAGGTGATCCCCAGCTTCGGGAACACCTTGTACAGGTGATCGGCGACCGTGCGCGGCGACAGCCGCAGCACCTGCCCGATGTCCTTGTTGGTCAGCCCGTCCGCCGCGAGATGGGCGATCCGCAGCTCCTGCGCCGTCAGCAGCTCCCGCCCACCGGCCGCCGGCGCGACCGCGTGCCCGGCTGCCCGCAGCTCCTGCTCCGCCTGCCCGGCCCACGGCCCGGCGCCCAACGCCCGGAACGCCCGGTGCGCCTCCACCAGCACGTCCCGCGCGGCGGCCCGCTGATGCCGGCGCAACCACGCCCCGTGCGCCAGCCGCAGCCGGGCCGACTCGAACACCCACCGCTCGGCGCCCTCCACCTCGAAGGCGGCCCGGTACCGGGCGGGCGCCTCCTCGTCCGTCGCCGCCAGCGCCTCGGACGCCGCCAGCACGAACGCGTGGTGAGGGGAGATCTCCGCCATCCGTGCCGCCCGGCCCGCGGCCACCTGGGCGCGCGCCTGCGTGTGGCGGCCGGTGCGCGTGGCGGCGTCCACGACGTCGAAGAACACCAGATGGAACCAGACCAGCCCGGCCGGCAGCTCGCCCGGCGGCATCAGCTCCGTCAGCCGCGTGTACGCCTCCTCGTACCGGCCGTGGGCCAGGGCCGCCAGCCCGCGCAGATACACCAGACGGTCCAGCACCAGCTTCATCCGCCCCCGGCGCGCGACGGGCCCGACGATCCCCTCGATCTCCGCCAGGCCCTCCTCGTCGCCCCGCCCCGCGAGATACATGGCGTAGTGGTGCCGGAACGCCAGCGCGTTGTTGTGGTACCCCAGTTCGTCCGCCGCGACCGCCTCGCGCAGACAGACGCCGGCCTGGTCCCAGCGGCCCTCCAGGTAGTCCTGGTACGCCTTGGCCTTCGCGATCGTGCCCTGGGTGGCGTAGGCGTGCTGCTCGGTGAAGCGCCGCCACATGGCCGCGTCCGCCATGTCCACCGACGACGCCGTCCACAGCAGCAGCCAGGCCACCCCGGCCTGCTGCTCGCCGCTCATCCCGGCGGCCAGCGCCCGCAGTTCGCCGCTGACGCCGTGGCCCGTGCGCGCCGGGTCCGACCAGGCCCGCAGACAGAGCCGGGCCAGCGGCGACACCCGTTCGCGGTGCCGCTCCAGCACCTCCCAGCCCCGCGGGTCGCCCGTGTACGCGGAGGCGAGCAGCAGCTTGAAGAACGCCTGCTCGGCCAGGCCGCCGAAGGAGTCCGCGCCGGGCTCGGCCAGCGCGTCCAGGGCCTCGGGCAGCAGGGTGAAGGACGACTCGAAGTCCATCCGGTGGCTCTGGTCGACGTACACCACCGCGTACGCGAACAGCGGCGCCACGTCGGGGGGCACCGGGCCCTGCTTGAGGTCCTCCACGATCCGCGCCGTGTACGGCAGCCTGCCGCCGCGCGCCGCCATGACGGCGGCCCAGGTCAGCCGTCTGGCCCGGGACAGCGGGTCGGTGCTCAGGGCCGCCGCGCGGTCGAGGAGCAGCGCCGCCTCCGCGTCGCCGCCGCGCCGGGACAGCCGTCGGCCCGCCGCCTGGAGCCGGGCGGCGAGTTCCTCGTCCGGCAGCAGCGTCGCCGCGGCCTCGTGCACCAGCCGGCGCGGGTCGTCGGCCGGCAGCGCGCCGGCGAGTTCCCGGTGGGCCTCGCGCCGTTGCCGCCCCGAGGCGCCCGCGACGACGGCGCTGCTGACCAGCGGGTGCCGGAACACCAGTCGGCCCACCGGGTCCAGACGCGCCAGCCCGCTGGACTCGATCAGGTCCAGCACGCTCTCCACCCGCTCGCCGGCCTGCGCGCGCAGCCACCTGCCGGCGTCCCAGGCGGCCGTGCCCCCGCCCAGCGCGACCAGCAGCAGCACCCGCGTCGCCTCGGCGGGCAGGGAGGCGAGCCGGTCGGCGAACAGCCGCTCCAGCCGCCGCCCCAGCGGAAACTGCTCAGGCAGCGGCGCGACGCCCCGGATCTGGTCCGGATGGAGCTGCAGGGGGAGTTCGACCAGCGCGAGCGGATTGCCCGCGGCCTCCCGCACCACCCGCTCCAGTGCCGGGCCGCCCAGCTCGGGATGGCGCCGGCGCACCAGCCGGGCGGCGTCCGCGGGCGCCAGCGCCCCGATGTCGACCGGCCGGGTGGGCCAGCCCTCGGCGGCCGTGCCGTCGGGTCGGCTGGCGCTCACGATCACGAGCGGCAGATCGGCCATCCGCCGGTGCAGGAACGCGAACACGGCCACGCTGGAGGAGTCCACCCACTGCAGGTCGTCCAGCAGGACCAGCAGCGGCCGCTCACGGGTCGCCTCGGCCAGCAGCGTCAGCGCGGCGGCGCCCACCAGGAAGCCGCCGGCCGGTGACAGCGTCTCGTGCAGGCCCAGCGCGGCCCCGAGAGCCTCGCGCTGCCGCGCGGGCAGCGCCCCGGAGCGTTCCACCAGCGGCCACAGCACCTGGTGCAGCGCGCCGAACGCCAGCTCGGACTCCGCCTCCGAACCCACCGCGCGCAGCACGGTGAACCCCCGCCCGCGGGCCCGGGCGGCCGTCCAGTCCAGCAGGGCCGTCTTGCCGATGCCCGCCTCGCCGCGCAGCAGCATCGCCGAACCGCCCCCCTCGCGCGTCAGCGCGCCGTCCAGGGCGCGGTGCAGCAGCGCCGTCTCCTCCCGGCGCCCCATGAGGTCGGTGCCGTCCCCTGTCGGCAATGCGTTCCCCCTCCTGCCGCGACGCCGGCCGCACGGATGCGCGCGGACCCGGCGCGCCGCCCCCGAGGCGCAGGATAACGCCGTCGTCCCGGCCCGCAGCCGGAACCGTACCGTCCGATCGGGACGCCCGGGAACGGCCCGGTGTCCCGGCGGAACCGCCCGCCGGGACACGCTGTCCTGGGCGTGCACACCTGTGTGCCGTGGCTGCTCCGTCCGCCCTTTTCCCTGGCCGCGGGCGCCCCCCGGCGCCGCGGACGGCCTAGCCTGCCGCTGTACGACCGCCGGGAGGACGGACTATGGCCACCACCACCTGGGCCACATCGGGGGTTCCGCTGGCGCACCGGGCCGACGCGCTGCGCCGGACGATCCGGGACCACGTCGTCCCGGTCGAGATCGAACTGCCGCGCCGGCCCGAGCACGTCTTCGCCGACGTCGCCATCACGGAGATGGGGTCCCTCCAGGTCACCTCCGTCCGGGCCAACCCCGCCACGGTGCACCGCACCCCCCGGCTGGCCCGGGCCGACGACGAACCGGTGCTCTTCATCAGCCTCCAGGTCTCCGGCGAGAGCACGGTCGTCCAGGAGGGCCGGCACGCCCGGCTGCGTCCCGGAGACATCGCCGTCTACGACACCCGGCAGCCCTACACGCTGCTCTTCGACCACGGCGTGGACCTGCACTTCTTCCGCGTTCCGCTGCGGGACATCGCGCTGCCCGACGCCGCGGTCCGCCGGACGGTCGCCCGCACCCTCGGCGCTCACGGCACCGTCTCCGGGCTCACCGCCGGCTACCTCGCCCGGCTGGCGGCCAGTCCCGCACTGCACGACGGGGCCGCCGGCCGGCTGCTGGCCGCGCCGAGCATGGAGCTGATCCGCGCGATGATAGCCGCCGAGGGGGACCGGCCCGACCTCGCGGCGGGCCCCCTCCAGGAGACGCTCGGCGCCCGCATCCTCGACCACATGCGGGCGCACCTGGCCGACCCGGACCTGAGCCCGGCGTCGGTGGCCCGCGCCCACCACATCTCCGTCCGCTACCTGTACGCCATCCTGGCCCGCCAGGGCGTCGGCTTCGGCGAGTGGGTGCGCACCCACCGCCTCGACGCGTGCCGCCGGGAACTGTCCCGCGTTCCGCCGAGCGCCGAGACCATCGCCGCGCTGGCCCACCGCTGGGGCTTCAAGTCGGCCTCGCACTTCAGCCGCGCCTTCAAGGCCGCGTACGGACTGCCGCCGCAGGCCTGGCGGGGACTCCGGCACGGTCTTTGACGTGTCATGAGCCGCACCCGGTGACCGGTGTTATGAACTGATCCCTTCGGGAAGTCGCCGGACATGGATGTGTGGACGGCTCTTCACGACGGCGACCACCGGCTGGCGCGGCAGGTGGCCACGCGGCGCCCGCGCGGCGCCCGCCGTCTCGCGCCGGTGGTCCGGGAGGCCGCCGAGCACACCCGGCTGTGGTGGGCCGCCGCCGCGGTCCTGGCCTCCGCCGGCGGATGGCGGGGCCGGCGGGCCGCGGTGGCGGGAGTGCTGGCCATGGCGGCGGCGGAGACCGTGTCCAACGCCCTCGTCAAGCCGCTGTGCCCGCGCGGGCGGCCGTCGGGGGAGTGGGTGCCGGCCGAGGAGGCCCGGGAGCGGCCCGACTCGTCGTCCTTCCCCTCCGGCCACACCGCCGCGGCCGTGGCCTTCACGGGCGCCGTGACCGCGGTGTGGCCGTGGGCGGGCGCGGTGTGCGCGGCGCCCGCCGCCCTGGTGGCCTGGGAGCGCGTCCACTCCGGCGCGCACTATCCCTCCGACGTGGCCGCCGGCGCGGCGATCGGCGCCGGCGCGGCCGTGCTGGTGCACAGGGCGCCCCGCATCGCCCGCGGGCTGCTGTGACCGGGCCCCTGCCCCGCAGCCCGAAGGCCGCAGGATGGGGTGCCCGTGTCTGGGCACCCGGAGGGCAGTCGACACAGACGAGGAGGCCATCCGCAATGACGACGACGCCGGATCCCCGCCGCGGTCCGGCCGGCGCCCAGGAGCCGGTCGGCGAACTCGTGCAGCGGGCCTCGCAGCAGCTCGCCGAACTGGTGCGGGGCGAGATGCGGCTGGCGCAGGCGGAGATGAGCGAGAAGGGCAGGCGCTACGGCAAGGGCGGCGGACTGTTCGGCGGGGCGGGCCTCGTCGGCTTCCTGGCGCTTCAGGCGCTGGTCGCCACCGTGATCGCCGCCCTGGCGGTGCCGCTTCCCGTGTGGGCCGCGGCGCTGATCGTCACCGCCGTCCTGGGGCTCGTCGCCGCCGTTCTCGCCCTGCGCGGCAAGAAGGAGGTCGACCGGGCCGGCCCGCCCGCACCCCGGCGGACCGTCGACAGCGTGAAGTCCGATGTGGCCGAGATCAAGGAGAGTGCACGACGATGACCCAGCCTCCCCACGAAGAACCCGTCGCCTCCAACCCCGAGGAACTGCGCCGGCAGGTCGAGCAGACCCGCCACGAGCTGGGCCGCACGGTGGAGGAGCTGGCCGCCAAGGCCGACGTCAAGACCCGGGCGCGGGAGAAGACGATCGCCCTGAAGGAGCGGGCGGGCGCGAAGACCACCGCCCTGAAGGAGCGGGCCGGCGCGAAGACCATCGCCCTGAAGGAGCAGGCCGGCGCCAGGACCAGCACCCTGAAGGAGCAGGCCGGCGCCAAGACCTCCGGCCTCACGGTGCAGGTCAGGACCAAGGCCGCCGAGGCCGCGCACCGGGTCCAGGAGAAGCTGCCCGAGCCGGTCAAGGAGAAGGCGACGGTCGCCGCCGAGCAGGTGCGGACCAAGGCGGGCCGGGCCGGGCAGGTGTGGCACGAGAAGGCCCCCGAGCCCGTCCGCCGCAGCGCCGAGCGCGGCGCCCGCACCGCCCGGGACAACCGCACCGCGCTGATCGCGGTCGGCGGCGCGGGCGTGCTCGCCTGGCTGTGGCTGCGCCGCCGCAACAGTAGGTGAGCCCCGTGAAGGCCTGGAGAGTCGCGTACAAGCCGGTCGGGCCGGCCCTCGGCGCGCCGAGCGTCGGGCCGGCCCTCGGCGCGCCCGTCGTGGTCGCCGGGGCGCTGTTCGAGCAGGCGTGGAAGGTGCTCGGTCACGACGAAGACGCTCCGACGCCCTCGGCGAGGACCGCGGCCGGCGGAAGGCCCTGATCGCGGCGACGGTGCAGGGCGCGATCTTCGCCGGGGTCGAGGCCGCCGTCGGCCGCGCGGGCGCCGCCGCGGCCCGCGGGCCGACCGGCGCCCGGCCCGGCTGAGCCGGCGCCGCACCGCACCACGGGCCCCGACGGCGGGCGACGATCCCGCCGTCGGGGCCCGCCGCATGTCCTCTCCCGGCCCGCGGGCGAGCCGCCTTCCTCCGTCTTCTCCGTGTCCTCTGCGTTCTCCGAGCGCTCTCTGTTCTCCGTACGACGGACGGTTTGCCACCGCACCACGGCGGGCGGAAAATGTAGTCGGAGTGGACGAAGTGAAAATCCGCCCCCGAAACGCATCAACCAAGGGGCTGCGGTGGAGCATCAATTGCAGATTCTCCTTTCCGAGGAGGGGGCCGACGCCGAACGCGTCGACGACCTGACCCGCCGTCTGCGGGCGGAACTCCTCGAACTCGACGTGGAGGACGTGAAGCCCGTCCCCGCCGGGCCGCCTCCGCCCGGCGCGCGGGCCGTGGAGCTGGCGGCGATCGGCTCGCTGCTGGTGGGCCTCGGCAGTTCGACCAGCGCCCTGCACCAGGTCATGAGCGTGATCCGGGACTGGTGGGGCCGCGGCCGCGACACGCGGCCCTCCCTGCGACTGACGTTGGACGGCGACGTGCTGGAGATCGGCGAGGCGTCGCCGGAACAGGTGACCCGGGCGTTCGACGTGTTCGTCAGGCGCCATGCCGGGGTGGAGGCGTAGCCATGGGCGAGCAGTCCCGGCACGCGCTGATCATCGCCAACGACCGGTACGCGGACGAGGGGCTCACCAGGCTCAGGGCGCCGGCGCACGACGCCGTCGCCCTGGCCCGGGTGCTGGGCGACCCCGGCGTCGGCGGCTTCGACGTGGACATCGTGAAGAACGAGCCCGCCCACGTCATCGCGCGGCACATCGACGACTTCTTCGCCGACCGGAAAACGGGCGACACCCTGCTGGTGCATTTCTCCTGCCACGGTCTGAAGAGCGAATCCGGCGAACTGTATTTCGCCGCGCGCGACACGCTGCCGAGGCGGCTGGACTCGACCGCCGTCGCCGCCGATTTCGTCCGCCGCCGCATGGCCTCCACCCGCGCCCGTCGCGTCGCCCTGTTCCTGGACTGCTGCTACGGCGGCGCGTTCGCCCAGGGCCCGGTCTCCGTGCGCGCCGCCGGGGACGTGAACGTGCTGGACAACTTCGCCGGGGAGAAACTCGGCGGCGGACGCGGCTGGGCCGTCATCACCGCCTCCACGTCCATGGAGTACGCCTTCGAGGGCGCGGACCTCGCCGAGGACGCCCACTCCTCCCAGCCGTCGCTGTTCACCCACGCCGTGGTACAGGGCCTGGAGACCGGGGAGGCGGACCTGGACGAGGACGGCCGGGTCTCGCTGGACGAGCTGTACGAGTACGTCTTCGACCGCGTCCGCCAGCAGAACCCGAACCAGACCCCGAGCCGCACCGTCGACATGCAGGGGGACATGTACCTGGCCCACAGCCGCCGCCGGCGCATCGTCCCCGCCGCGCTCCCGGACGACGTCCGCGCCGCCATGCGCAGCCGGGACTTCTACACCCGCCTCGGCGCGATAGCCGAACTGCGCGCCCGCATGGAGAACCCCGACCTCGCCGTCGCGCTGGGCGCCCGCGAGGCCCTGGAGGAGATGGCCCGCAAGGACATCCGCCTGGTCGCGGACGAGGCGAGCCGGTCGCTGAGCGAGGTCGCCGTGAACCCGTACCCGACCCGGGTGGACTTCGGCCCGGTGCCGCAGGGCTCCCCGCCGCCGCACCGCACCGTGCGCCTGCTCGGTCCGCCGCTGGCCCGCAGTTGCGCCCCGCATCCCAAGGCGCAGTGGCTGAACGCCACGGAGACCTCCGACGGCCTGGACGTCCGCGTCGACACGGCGAGCCCGGGACCGCTGAGCGGGGACATCGTGCTCAAGGGGGTGGTCGGCGAGGCGGTCCTGCACGTCGAGGCCGAGGTCGTACCGGCGCGGGAACGCGAACGGCCGACGGAGGAGAAGGCGGAGACCGGGCCGGGCCCGACGCCCGGCGAGCAGACGCAGACGGGCCCGGCACCCGGAGCGGACCCGCATGCGGACGCCGGCACCGCTGCCCCCACGGTCGTCATCGGCCGACCGGGCGCCGGCGCCCCTCCGCCGCCTCGCCCCGACCGGGCCCCCGTCCACGAGGCGCCCCCGCGCCCGGAGCCCGAGTCGTCCCAGCCCACCCGCCCGTACACGCCACCCCCACCGCCGCCCCGCAGGCCCGTCCCGCCCCCGAAGCAGCCGGTCACGCCGCCCCCGTCCGCGACCCGGCGCACGAGCCGCCCGGCCGCCGTCCTCGCGGGCCTCGCCGCCGCTCTCGCCGCCGTCGCGCTGTACACGGTCCTGCGGGCGGTCGTGGACGGCGGAGAGTCGCTCCGTACGCACTGGGGCGCCGAAGCGAGCGACCACCTCGGCCACATCAGGGACACCGCCCTGGTCCGGTACCTGTGGGTCTCCCTGTGCACGGCGGTGGCGGCGCTGTCCGTGGGCGCGTACGCCCGCCACGACCTCGGCGCGCACGCCGACCGCTACGCCCGGGGCCCGGCGACGGCCACCAGGCTGCTGTGCCGCACGGCGAAGACGCTGGCCGTCCCGGCGCTGGTCCTCGCCGTGCTGACCGGCATCGGCTACCTGGTGGCAGCTCAGGTCCTCGAACCGGGGTGACCCGCCGGGCCGGGCCCGGCCCGGCGCTCAGGTGCTCGCCGGCGCCTCCTTCGCGCGCATCATCACCACGTCGAACTCCACCACCCGGCCGGTCCGCGCCTCGCGGGTCACGGGGTACATGCCGGTGATCTCGAAACCGCCGGCCTCGTACGCGGCCACCGACTCGCTCATCGGCGGGCTGCCCTCGTACAGCCGCAGCACGGCGACCTCCGACTGGAGGCCCACGAACTCCGCGGCGCGGGCGCCGGCGCCGGCGAAGACCTCCAGGTCGTAGCCCTGGGTGTCCATCTTCAGATACGGGCGGGGACGTTCGATGCCGGCCAGCGCCTCGTCCATCACGTCCTCCAGGCGCCGGATGCGGATCTCCTCCGTCTTCGACGTGGCGAACCGGCGGTAGCGGTCACGGCCGTAGTCGCTGGGCGGCAGCAGGGAGTTCATGGTGTTCCAGCCGGTGTGGATCTCGGCGACCGTGTCCTCGCGGCCCAGCCCGCAGTGGTGCACCCGCCAGTCGGGGTCGCCCTCGGCGGCGCGGCTGAGCCGGGCGAAGGCCTCGGCGGTGGGCTCGAAGGACACGATGCGGCCGGTGTAGCCGAGCCGGCGCAGCCGCCGGGCGTACTGGCCGGCGTTGGCGCCGACGTCGAGGACGCAGTTGACGCCGTACAGGTCGAGCATCGCGGCGACGTGCTGATGGCACAGGTACTCGGCCGCCGCCATCTGGAACTTGCGCTCGTCGGCCGCCGCCCGCCCGTCGAGGAGCAGCCGCGCCCCGGTGTCGCCGAGCGGGACGCCGGTCCACCGCGGCGCTTCGGCGCGTGCCGCGCGCGTCCGGTCGCGCAGCACCAGCCAGGTGTTCTTCCCGGCCTCGGCGACGGAGTAGCCGCCGTCGTCCCTGGCCAGCAGATCCGCTCCGGGGCCCACCGGGATCCGGAGCCGCCGTCCGCGCCGGGAGACCACCGCGGTCCCCGGCCCGAGGTCCGTCACCTGCACGCCCAGCTTGGGCAGCAGCCTGAGCACTGATCGGTAAAGGGTCTGCATTCGCCCACCCTGGCAGAGATGTCGGCAAGTGATTGTGAAGTTGAACGAGATTCGTCGAACAGGTAGCCGACACGTGCATCGTGCCCGCGAATCCCCGGCCGCACTCCCGGCTCCGGGCTCCCGCTGCGCCGACGAGGGCTCGGCACGCCGACGGGAGTCCGGTACGCAGGCAGGGGGCCGGCCGGTACGTCGGCAGGGGGGGCCGGTACGCCGACGGGGGCCCGGGCGGCGTCGTGCGCCCGGGCCCCCGTCGTGATGCGGCCGGATCAGGCGGCCGGCGCCTCGTGGGCCTGGCCGTGCACCCGGGCCACCACCTCGGCGAGCTGGGCGGCGACCTCGGAGTCGTCGGCCGGGTGGACCTCGGCGAAGCGGGTCACCGAGCCGGGGATGGCGAGCTTGACGTCCTCCAGCACCTTGCCGCCGGCGATGCCCACGGCCTTGCGGGTCTCGTCGTGCGCCCACACGCCGCCGTACTGGCCGAAGGCGGTGCCGAGGACGGCGACCGGCTTGCCGCTGATCGCGCCGGCGCCGTACGGGCGGGACAGCCAGTCGATGGCGTTCTTCAGCACGGCCGTGAGGGTGCCGTTGTACTCGGGCGAGAAGAGCAGCAGCGCGTCGGCGCCGGCCACGGCCTCGCGCAGCCGGGCGGCGGCGGCCGGGACGGAGCCCTCCACGTCGACGTCCTCGTTGTAGAAGGGGACGTCGGCCAGGCCGTCGAACAGCTCGACGTCCACGCCCTCGGGAGCGACCTTGGCGGCCGCCTCGGCGAGCTGGCGGTTGTGCGAGCCGGCGCGGAGGCTGCCGACGAGCGCGAGGAAGCGAACGGACATGGGGAACTCCAGGGGACGTGACAGTGGGCGAAAGAATCCGGACCGAGGTCCGTTTAAAGTTGTAACACCAAAACCGGACCGCGGTCCAGTTTCTTCCCGGTGCTCTACGCTGTCCTCATGTCCGCGTCCCTGCCGTCGCTCCCCGAGCCGCAGCGATCCGCGTCCGACACGGCCGAGCCGCTCGAGTTCGGCCTGCCGGGCGCCGAACCCTGTCTGCGGGCCGACGCGGCGCGCAACCGCGCCCGGCTCCTGGAGGCGGCGGGACGGCTGGTCGCCGAGCACGGCGCCGCGGCGCTCACCATGGAGGCCGTCGCGGCGGCGGCCTCGGTCGGCAAGGGCACGGTCTTCCGGCGCTTCGGGGACCGCGTCGGGCTGCTGACGGCCCTGCTGGACCACTCCGAGAAGCAGTTCCAGGCCGCCTTCCTCTCCGGCCCCCCGCCCCTCGGCCCCGGCGCCCCGGCCGTGGAGCGGCTGCACGCCTTCGGCCTGGCCTCGCTGCGCCGGTCGGCCCGCGAGCTGGAGCTCCAGCTCGCCGCCGAACACGGCCCGGACCGCCGCTACACCCCGCCCGCCCGGCGGCTGCATCACGGGCACGTGGCGATGCTGCTGCGGCAGGCGATCCCCGACGCGGACTGCGACCTGCTCGCCCAGACCCTCATGGCGTACCTCGACCCGGCCGTGATCCACCACCTGACCAGGCAGCGCGGAATGCCGCCGGAGCGGCTGGAGGCCGGCTGGACCGACCTCGTCGCCCGGGTGACCCGGACCGAACCGTCCCGCGGCCCGGAGCGGTAGCGCGTTCCCCCGCCCGGACCGCGCCCTTCGGCCTCTGCCAAGATGCCTACCTCATGGTGCAGATACCGAAAGAGCCCGTCTCCGCATCCACTCCGCAGCGCCCGGTGCCCACCAGCGCCGACGTGGCCCGCCTGGCCGGCGTCTCGCGCGCGACCGTCTCCTACGTCCTGAACAACACCAGCGCCGTCCGCATCAGCGAGCCCACCCGACGCCGGGTGCGCGAGGCCGCGAAGGAACTCGGCTACGTACCGCACGCGGCGGCCCGCAGCCTGCGCGCCGGGCACACCCGCATGGTGCTGATGCCCGCCCCGGCCATCCCGGCCGGCCCGCTCTTCAGCCGGTTCGTCAACGAACTCCAGTGGGCGCTCGGCCGCCTCGACTACACCGTCGTCCAGCACGGCAGCCTCGGCCTGTGCGGCGACGAGGCCGCCCGCGCCTGGGCCGAGCTGCGTCCGGTGGCCGTCCTCGCCCCCGGCGCCGCCCTCGGCCCGCAGGGCGTGGCCCTGCTCAAGCGCTCCGGCGCCCGCGCCGTGGTCACCTTCGGGCCCGACCCCGTCGAGGGCGCCCACGCGGTGGTCATGGACCACACGGGCGTCGGCCGCGCGGCCGGCGCCCATCTGCGCGCCCGCGGCCGCCGCCGCATCGGCGTCGTCGTCCCGGAGGAACCCGGCCTGGACGCCTTCGCCCGGCCCCGGGTGGAGGGCGTACGGCAGGCCGTGCACGGCGCCGGGATCACCGTGACCGAGCTGCCGCTCGCCTACGACGAGGAGTCCGCCGCCCGCCTGGCCGCACGCTGGCGCGAGCTGGACCTCGACGCCGTGTTCGCCTACAACGACGAGTACGCGATGCTGCTCATGCGCGCCCTCCAGGACGCGGGCGTCCGCATCCCCGAGGACACGGCGGTGATCGGAGCCGACGACCTGATGCTGGGCCGGCTGCTGAGGCCCCGGCTGACCACCGTCCACCTCGAACTGCCGTCCGGCCGGAAGCTGGCCGAACTGGTCGACCGCGCCGTCCGCGACCCCGGCATCGAGCCCGAGCGGCACGAGGTGCTGGGCGCCGAGGTCGTGCGGCGCGACTCCACCTGACCCTGACGACGGCCACCGGAGCCCGGTGGAGGAGCGCAGTGCCCCGAAGCGGAAACGGGCCCGGCCTCGCCCCGATGCCGTGTCCGCGCCTGCCCGGTGGCGTGCTGGTCATGGTCGAGTCCCCCTCCGGCAGTGGTCGCGCGGCGGATGCCGCGCCGTCCGCCCGGCGACGCGGGTGGGCGTCTCTCGTACGCGGGCCGGGTGAGTGCCGGTCGGGCTCGCCGGTCGTGCGGGGCGCCGGTTCAGCGTCCCGGACCGCCGTGCGGTTCAAGCGCTCCCAGGGCTCCCAGGGCTTCCAGTGCTTCGCGGCTGCCGAGTCGGCGGAAGACGCGCCGCGCCTCCTGTTCGAGCTCGCGCCCCGTTCCGGCCGCGCCCCTGGCCAGTTCGGCGCGGGCGAGGTCGCGCAGGGTGCGGGCGCGCCACAGGGGCAGCTCCAGCTTGTCCCACAGGTCGAGGGCCTGTCTCAGGATCTCGGCCGCGGTCTTCCAGTCGGACGTGGCGAGGTGCCACTCGCCGATCGTGCGCAGGACGAGCGCCTCGCCGAACATGTCCTGGCGCTCGCGGGTGATCTCCAGACACCGGTCGAGACGCTGCCGGGCCGTGGTCGTCCGGCCCTGCCGGAACTCCACCTTGGCCAGGGACTGGCTCGCGTACATGACGCCGAACGCGTCGTCCATCGCCTCGAAGAGGCCGAGCGACCGCCGCAGCAGAACCTCCGCGTTCGACAGGTCGCCCCGCGCCCGGTGGTACAGGCCCAGTGAACGCAGCACGAGCGCGTCGCCGTGCCGGTCGCCGGCGGCCACGTACAGGCGGTGCGCGCGGGACAGAGCGGCCCATGCGTCGTCGTCGCGGCCCTGGTCCCGGTACACGCATCCGATGCCGTGCAGCACATGAGCCACGGACGCGACGTCCCGCGGCTCCCGGTAGTGCGCGAGCGCCGCGGTCAGCAGGGCCAGGGCCTCGTCGAAGCGGGCCTGTTCGCGGCGGGCCGTGCCCATCCCGGCCAACGCGTCCGCGCGTCCGCGTCGTACGGCTCGCTCCTCGAACAGGCGCAGCGCCGCGGCGAAGAACGCGTACGCCTCGTCGAAACGGTCCTGCTCCAGGCGGAGTTGGCCAAGACCGTTCAGCAGCCACGCCTCGCCCTCGGAGTCTTTGCCGCGGCGCACCGCCCGCAGGGCCACCTCGTGGGAGCGGGACCAGGCGTCGAACCGGTTGTAGAGCGCCGCGGAGGCGGCCATCAGGGCGGCGGCGAGTTCGCGGGCGGCATCGAACATGCCGTGCTCCGCGCAGTGGGTGACCGCGGCGAGCAGGCACCGCTGCTCGGCCGCGAACCACGCGGTCGGCTCACCCGCAGGGTGGGCCGACGGGTCCGTCGGTGAAGTCGGCTCCGCGGCGAAACGTGCCGGCTCCGTCGAGGGACGCGCGGGCCCCGTCGGGAGACGTGCGGGCTTCGCCGCGCTATCCACCGGCCCGCCCGCGGAACGAGCCGACCCGCCCTCCGCCGGGGGAGGAAGGAGCCGCGCCGCGCCGCCCGGCCCCCGGGCTGCCGCGCCGCGTGCCATGCCCAGCCAGCGGTCGACCAGTCGTCGCACCGCCGTCTCCCGCTCCTGCCGGGCCTCGTCGGCCAGACAGCGTTCCCGGGCGTACTCGCGCGCCAGGTCGTGGATGCGGTAGCGCGTTCGGCCCGTCTCGTCGGTGCGCACGACCTCCACGAAGTGGCAGTCCACGAGTTGCTCGACCGCGTCCTCCGCGTCGTCGTCGCTCACGTCGAGGAGCGGACCGGCGACCCATGCGGCGAAGTCGGGCAGATCCATCAGGGCCAGGCGGCGCAGGGCGCGCCGCTGGTGCGGGTCGAGGTCGGCGTAGCCGAGTCCCAGGCTCGCGCGTACTTCCAGGTCGCCCGCCTGCAGTTCGTCCAGGCGGCGGCGCTCGTCGTTCAGGCGGGACGCGAGCCGAGCCGGTGTCCAGTGGGGGCGGGCGGCGAGACGGGCTCCGGCGATGCGCACGGCGAGCGGGAGCCGTCCGCACAGCGCGACGACCTCGGCCGCCCGGGCCGGCTCCAGGATCGGCCGGCTCGGGCCGGCGACGCGGGCCAGCAGCTCCATCGCCTCCGTTTCGGAGGGCACGCCGAGGTCGAGGTGGACGGCGCCCTCCAGGGCGACCAGCCGGCGGCGGGAGGTGATCAGCACGGCCGAACCGCCCCCGGGGGGAAGCAGCGGGCGCAGCAGGGCCTCGCCGACGGCGTCGTCCAGGATGAGCAGGACGCGGCGGCGCGCGATGTGCGTGCGGTACAGGCCGAGGAGGTCCTCCTCGTCGCGGGCCGGGGCGTCGGGGTCCGCCCCGAGGGCGCGCAGCAGTCGGGCCAGGGCGTCCGTGGTCCGTACGGGCTCGGAGTCCGCGGCGCGCAGGTCCACGAAGAGCTGTCCGTCGGGGAAGAGCGCGGCGGTGCGGTGGCCCACGTGCACCGCCAGGGCGGTCTTGCCGGCGCCCGACCGGCCGGAGATCACCCCGACGGGCGGCGCGGTGCGCAGCGGGTCCCGAACCTGCTCCAGGAGGGCGGCCGCCCAGGCGATCTCTTCGGTGCGTCCTATGAAGTCGGCGACGTCGGGAGGCAGTTGACAGGGCGCCGGGCGACCCGTGTCGTCGTACGACTGCCCGGCACGAAGCCGGTGCGACGGCGGGCGGGCGTCGGAGCGCGAGGGGATCGCCGTGTCCGCGGGCCCGTGGCCGCCCCCGGAGGATCCGGCTCCGTGATGCTCCCCGAAGGACACCGCTGCGTGGCCCGCTCCGGAGGACGTGGCCCCGCGGCGGACCGGCGCTCCCAGCACCGTCGTGTCCGCCCGCAGCACGGCCTGGTGCAGTGCCCGCAGTTCCGGGCCGGGGTCGACGCCCAGCTCCGTGCGGAGCAGACGGCGGCCCTCGTCGTAGCAGCGCAGCGCGTCGGCCATCCGGCCGGTGCGGAACAGCGCGGTCATCAGCTGGCCGCGCGAGCGTTCTCTGAGGGGGTGGGCGGCGACGTGTGCCACGAGTTCGGCGACGAGATCCGTACGACGATCCAGATCCAGTTCGGCGGCGAAGCGGAACTCCTGTGCCTCCAGCCGAAGTTCCGTCAGGCGCATCGCCTCGACGCGAGCGAAGGACTGGCCGAGCCCTTCCAGGGCGTCCTGGCCGCGCCACAGCCGCAGCGCCCTCTGCAGCGTCTCGGCGGCCTCCTCGGCACGCCCGTCGAGGGCCGCGTTGCGGCCGGCGGTGAACGCCGCCTCGAAGCGCCGGGCGTCCACGGCGGAGGGAGGGAACTCGGCGACGTAACCCGGGGACCGGGTGCGGATGGCGTCGCCGCCCTCCGCTTTGGCCAGGACCCGCCGCAGTCCGGAGACGTGCGAGGCGACGAGCGCCCGCGCGGTGGCGGGCGGCTCCTCCTCCCAGACCAGGTCGACCAGCCGCTCGGCGGACAGCACCTCACCGAGATGGACGACGAGAGCCGCGAGTATCGCCGTCGGTTTGGCGCCGTTCAGCGCAATACGACGTCCCTCGCTCGACACGTCGACCGGACCCAGAAGGCGAACGTCCATCGTGTCCCCCGATTTCACGCTCCCGCAGTCGGGGACAACATACCGGCCAGGGCGGAAGGCATGCCGCACACCGGACTGCCCGTTTTTCTCGGCAGGCCGGTATCACGTGCACTTGGCTGGAATTCGTGGGGTGTCCTGTGTGAATCCCTCCCAATCCGAGGAAAGGACTGTCCGCTTTCGACCTGCGGACGGAGGCGCAGGTCCTTTCGTGTGACTGCCTCTCCTCCAGGCCGGTGGGGCCGGTTCGTCGATGCGCCCGGACGACGGTTACCCGAGAGCCCGCCGCGGCGACACCGTGAGAGGCGGGCAATACGTGAACAATTACCTGGTCCGGGTGGGAAGTCGGCGGACCCCGTGGCCGGATCGGCGCGGTCCGCGTCGGCGGCGGCGTCGACTCGGGCCCATTCCGGGTGTTTCGCAGAATTCGACGACTGCTTCCGACAAAGGCCGAGGAATCGTTCTGCGCGGGCGGTGCGCGGGGCGACGACGGCTTCGGCTCACGGCGCTTCGCGCACCGGAATCACGAGCAGTCCTGAGCCGGTCCTGCATCGCCCTGCAGAAGATCTGCATCGTTCCTGCAGAGCCCGCGGCCACGCTGAGAGCGTGAGGGACATCATCCTGCTTTCGGACCACCGAGTGGCAGCCACGCGTGTCGCCGACAACGGTGAACCCCTGGTCGACGCCCGGGAGGTCGCCGCGCTCCGGGTCGACACGCGGAAGGCCGACGACGACGGCTCGTACGCGCACCTGAGGGCGGACGTGCTCCGCCGGCTGCTGCTCGCACAGGACGCGCTGCCCCCCGGCGTCCGCCTGCTGATGGTGGAGGGCTTCCGGCCGCCCGCGCTGCAGCGCCGCTACTTCGACGCGTACGCGGCCACGCTGCGCACGGCCCACCCGGACGCCCCGCCGGAGCGGATACGCGAGCTGGCCAGCGCGTACATCTCGCCCCCCGAGGTCGCCCCGCACGTCAGCGGCGGCGCGGTGGACCTGACGCTGTGCACGGGGGACGGCGCCGAACTCCCCCTCGGCACCCAGGTCAACGCCACTCCCGAGGAGAGCGCGGGCGGCTGCCGTACCGCCGCGGCCGGCATCGGAGCCGAGGCCCGCGCCAACCGGGAGGTGATGGGCCGGGCCATGACGGCGGCCGGGTTCGTCAACTACCCGACCGAGTGGTGGCACTGGTCGTACGGAGACCGGTACTGGGCGCTGATGACCGAGGCGCCGGCGGCCAAGTACGGGCCCGCCTCGCTGAACCACCCGTAGCCGCCGCGGCCCTCGGGGTACATGCCGGGCCGCACGTCCGGGACGGACCCACGGGGGACGAGACGGAGAACACCTGGACCTCGCCGACGACGACCTCGTCGGCCGAGCCGCCCTCGCCCCATCCACCCCACGAAGGAGAATTCGCCATGCGCGTACTCAAGCGCACCAAGTCCGTCGGGATGCTCCTCGCCACGGTCGCCGCGACCGGGCTGATCCCGCTCACCGCGGGCGCGGCCGAGGCCGCGCCCACCGCCTACGCGGGCTCCTGCCCGACCTCCGGAAGGGTCACCCAGTGGTGGCACTCCGGACACGACGGCGTCGACATCGCCAACGCCCTCGGCACGCCGATCTACTCCACCGGCCCGGGCACGGTCATCGTCTCCGGCGCCGCCAGCGGCTACGGCCAGTGGATCCGCATCCGGCACGACGACGGCACGGTCACCGAGTACGGCCACATGTACCAGCGTCTCGTCTCCGTGAACCAGCGGGTCAGCGGCGGCCAGCTGATCGCCCGCATGGGCTCCGAGGGCCAGTCCACCGGGCCCCACCTGCACTTCGAGGCGCACAGCTCCACGTCCAGCACCCGCGGCATGGACCCCGTCCCCTAC
The DNA here is from genome assembly GCF_040611575.1 of Streptomyces sp. NPDC006610. Lineage (NCBI taxonomy): Bacteria > Bacillati > Actinomycetota > Actinomycetes > Kitasatosporales > Streptomycetaceae > Streptomyces > Streptomyces sp. NPDC006610. Next base: position 77,636 of record NZ_JBEXOP010000010.1, on the reverse strand, counting down.
CTGCGGGAGCGCGGGGTGGGCCTGCCGTGCACGCCGGGCAGCGGTACGCCCGGGAGCAACTTCACCACCTGGGGGACCTCGGTCCGGGTGCGCGCCGACGCACGGCTGACCGCGACGGTCGTCCGCACGCTGACCGGGCCGACGCCGGTCTACGTGGAGTGCCAGAAGCGCGGCGACATGGTCCACGCCGAGGGCTACAGCAACGACGCCTGGGCCTACGTCCCCGGGCTCGGCGGCTACATCAGCAACATCTACATCGACCACCCCGACGCCTGGCTGCCGGGCGTGCGTACGTGCTGACCGGCGTCCCCGCCGGGACGAGGGGTGCCGCGGCGGCCGTCCCGGTCGCCGCGGCGCCCCTCGCGCCCCGGCCTCACCCCGTCCGCGCGGACCGACGACTGGGAGGATGAGCATGATGAGCCTGGGCAGCGCACGTGACGGAGCGGTCGTCCGGTTCGCACGCCGTGGGGCGGTGCGGGCGGGAGTGCTGACCGCCGCTCTCGCGGCACTGGTGTGCGCCACCGCGCCCACCGCGACCGGCGCACCCACCGAGTCCCCGTCGTCGCCCCCGGTGTCGGTGCGGGCCGACGTGCCGGCCGGGGTGACGGCGGGCGTCGCCGTATTCGACCGCCACACCGGCGCCTTCACCGAGCAGCTGAACACCGCCGCGCAGTTCCGGTCGGCGTCCGTGGTGAAGCTGCTGATCGCCCTGGACCTGCTCTGGAACCGCGGCCCCGACGCCCTGCCGGCCGCCGACCGGTCCCGCGTCGACAACATGCTGCGCGGCAGCGACGACGCGGCCGCGAGCACGTTCTGGGCGAACAACGGCTCCGGCGCGATCGTCGACCGGATGGTCACGCGGCTCGGTCTGACGGACACCGCCCGTCCGCCGGCCACCCATCCCGGCTACTGGGGCTACACGGCCCTCTCGGCCCGCGACACCGTGAAGATCTACCGCTACCTGCTGGACGCGGCTCCCGCGGCGGTACGCGACTACGTCCTCGGCAATCTGCGCCAGTCCACCCGCTGCGCCACCGACGGCTACGACCAGCACTTCGGCATCGCGGGTTCCTTCAACCGCCCCTGGGCCGTCAAGCAGGGCTGGTCGGGCTTCAGCTCCGGAGGCTGCACGGCGACGACCGCCGCGGCGGCGGGACCGGCCGGGTCCGCCGCACGGACGGCCGCGGGCGCCGAGGCCGTGGACCTCGCACGTCCGGCACTGCACACCACGGGCGTGGTCGGCGCGGGCGACCGCTCCATCGTGGCGGTCTTCACCCTGCACCCCGCCGCAACCCCCTACGGCAAGGCCTACACGGACGTGGGGCGGCTGACCCGGTCGCTGAACGTCCCCGGCGCCTCGCAGCCGGCCGGCACGTGGATCGGCACCTGGGGCAGCGGAGTCCGGGTCCGCACCCAGGCGGCGACCACCTCGGGCGCGGTCACGACGCTGCCCGCCGGCGTCGAGGTCCTGGTCGGCTGTCAGACGCGCGGACAGCAGGTCAGCGTCCCGCCCTACACCAACGACTGGTGGGCTCGTCTGCCGCAGTACGGCGGCTACATGACCAACATCTATCTCAGCGTGCCGGAGAACCGGATTCCCGGGGTGCCGGTCTGTTAGCCCGTACCGCGACGGCACTGCGCCTCGGCCCCTGCGTCCGCAGCGGCCGAGGCGTGCTCGCGCCCGGCTTCTCCGTCTCGGAGGCGCCGGCCGAGGGCAGGACCGCTCGGGGCGACGACCTCGCCCACCCGCACGGGGACGACGCCCCCGGACCCCGATCGGCCCGCGACGGGCGTTACGCGCCGCTCTGCCCGCTCTGCGCCTGCTGCGCGGCCACCGACCTGCGGACCTCGTCCATGTCCAGGTTGCGGGCCTGGCCGATCAGGTCCGTCAGCGCGGCCTCCGGCAGCGCCCCCGGCTGAGCGAACACGGCGACCCGGTCACGGACGATCATCAGCGTCGGGATCGACTGGATCTGGAAGGCCGCGGCCAGCTCCGGCTGCGCCTCGGTGTCCACCTTGCCGAAGACCAGGTCGGGGTTGGCCTGCGCCACCTTCTCGTAGACCGGCGCGAACTGACGGCAGGGACCGCACCACTCCGCCCAGAAGTCGATCAGCACGAAGTCGTTCTCCTTGACCGTCTCGTCGAAGTTGTCCTTGGTGAGCTCGACGGTGCTGCTGCTCATGGCGTGAATCCCTCATTCCTGGTGGTGGGGGTGAAGCCGTCCGCACAACACGGCGGCCCGGGTCCGTATTCCGCGGCGCTTACCCATGTGGCCCCGGGCCACACCACCCACCACACTGACCCCATGACGGAAACGGAAACCATCGCGTACGACGTCGTGGTGCTCGGGGCCGGGCCCGTGGGGGAGAACGTCGCCGACCGCACCCGCGCCGCCGGACTGACCACCGCGGTCGTGGAGAGCGAACTCGTCGGCGGCGAGTGCTCCTACTGGGCCTGCATGCCCAGCAAGGCCCTGCTGCGCCCGGCCATCGCCCGCGCCGACGCCCGCCGCGTCCCCGGCCTCGCCCAGGCCGTACAGGGCCCCCTCGACACCGCCGCGGTCCTCGCCCACCGCGACGGCTACACCTCCCACTGGCAGGACGACGGCCAGGTCCGGTGGCTCGACGCCATCGGCGCCGACCTGTACCGCGGCCAGGGCCGCCTCGCCGGACCGCGCGCGGTCGCCGTGACCGGCCCCGACGGCGCGGTGCGCACCCTCACCGCCCGGCACGCCGTCGCTGTGTGCACCGGAACCCGCGCGCAACTGCCCGACCTGCCCGGTCTCGCGGACGTGCGGCCCTGGACCAGCAGGGAGGCGACCAGCGCCAAGGAGGCGCCCGGCCGGCTGATCGTGGTGGGCGGCGGCGTCGTCGCCACCGAGATGGCCACCGCCTGGCAGGCGCTCGGCTCCCGGGTCACCCTCCTGGTCCGCGGCAAGGGCCTGCTGCCCCGCATGGAACCCTTCGCCGGCGAACTGGTCGCCGAGGCGCTCACCGCGGCGGGCGCCGACCTGCGCACCGGCACCTCCCTGACGTCCGTGGCCCGCGACAACGGCGCCGTCGTCGCCGTCACCGACGCGGGCGAGCGGATCGAGGCCGACGAGATCCTCTTCGCCACCGGCCGCGCCCCGCGCACCGACGACATCGGCCTCGACACCGTCGGCCTGCAGGCGGGCTCCTGGCTCCCCGTGGACGACAGCCTCCGGGTCACCGGCACCGACTGGCTGTACGCGGTCGGCGACGTCAACCAGCGGGCCCTGCTCACCCACCAGGGCAAGTACCAGGCCCGCATCGCGGGCGCCGCCATCGCGACCCGCGCCGCCGGGGAGAGCGTCGGCCGGGAGACCTGGGGCGCGCACTCCGCGACCGCCGACCACGCCGCCGTCCCCCAGGTCGTCTTCACCGACCCCGAGGCCGCCGCCGTGGGCCTCTCCCTCGCCGAGGCGGAAGCGGCCGGCCACCGTGTCCGCGCCGTCGACGTCGAGTTCTCCTCGGTCGCCGGGGCGGGTCTGTACGCCGACGGCTACCAGGGCCGCGCCCGCATGGTGGTCGACCTGGAGGAGGAGATCCTGCGCGGCGTCACCTTCGTGGGCCCCGGGGTCGGCGAGCTGATCCACTCGGCGACCGTCGCCGTCGTCGGGCGGGTTCCGGTCGGCCGGCTGTGGCACGCGGTGCCGTCGTACCCGACGATCAGCGAGGTGTGGCTGCGCCTGCTGGAGGCCTACCGGGACAACTGAGGGGGAGCTTCCGGCAGTTCGAAGCCCAGCTCCCGCGCCGCCTCCAGCGGCGTGGGCTGGGTCCAGCGCTCGGCCACGGCCCGGTTGGACGACAGCGAGCGCGGCTCCGCCCGGTCCAGATACAGCAGGCCGTCCAGGTGGTCCGTCTCGTGCTGCACGATCCGCCCGGGCCAGCCCTCGAACTCCTCGTCCACGGCCTCGCCGTGCTCGTCCTGGCAGGTGAGCCGCACGCGCGCGGGCCGGGCCGCCACCGCCTGCCACCCCGGCACGCTCAGACAACCCTCGAAGAACGCCGCCCGCTCCGTGCCCAGCGGCTCGTACGAGGGGTTCACCAGCACCCGGAACGGCTGCGGAACCCGCCCGCGCGCCAGCCGCACCTCCTCCGGCACCGGCGCCGGGTCCTCGATCACCGCGATCCGCAGCCCCACGCCCACCTGCGGGGCGGCGAGGCCCACGCCCGGCGCCGCGTGCATGGTGGCACGCAGCGCCGCGACGAACCGGGCGAGCAGCGCGGGCCCGAGCTGACCGTCGTACGGCTCGGCGACCCGCCGCAGCACCGGGTCCCCCGCCGTCACGATGGGCAACGGCCCCTCGGCGGCGAGGAGTTCCTCGACCAGCTCGGCGTAGGGCACACGGTCACGGGACGCACGGAAGGAAAGGCTGGACGGCATTCCGCCAGCATGCCACGCCCCGCACCGCCCGCGACGGGGGAGCGCGACGGCGTCCTCACGGCCGCTCGAAGTCGCCCGCGAGCGCGGAGGCGATCCGCAGGTGCGGCCCCGCCTCCTCCTCCCGGCCCTGCCGCTGGAGCGTGCGCCCCAGCATCAGCCGGGCGTACCCCTCCACCGGGTCGCGCTCCACGATGATCCGCAACTCCCGCTCGGCACGCCCCAGCTGGGCGGAGTGGTAGTAGGCCCGCGCCAGCAGCAGCCGGGGCCCGGTCTGCTCCGGCGCCTCCTCGACCAGCCCGTCCAGGACGCGCGCCGCGGCGGCGTACTCCTTGGCGTCGAAGAACATCCGCGCCCGCTCCCAGCGCTCGGCCGGCGTTCCGTGGTCGTAGTACGACGCCTGGTCGCCCACCGCCGTGTAGATCGTCTCCACTGGTGCCTCCTTCGCGCACTCCAACCGGCGGGGGCGGCGGAACATTCCGGGGCCCCGAATCCCGACCCGCGGGCGCGTCCGCGGCACGACGCCGGGCGAAGGCCAACGCCCGTGCGGACGAGCCGGACGGGGCGCATGCCCACGACGCCGGGGGAGGGGGCGCAGGCCCGTGCGGCACGACGCCGGGCGGGGCGTGTCGCTCGACGCCCGCCCGGACTCAGGCCGGCTCCAGCGGCTGCTCCGTCCAGATGGTCTTGCCGGAGCGGGTGTACCGGCTGCCCCAGCGCTGCGCCAGCTGGGCGATGAGGAACAGGCCGCGCCCACCCTCGTCGAGGAGTCTGGCACGGCGCAGCCGCGGCTGGGTCTGACTGGCGTCGGAGACCTCGCAGATGAGGCTCTTGTCCCTGATCAGCCGTAGCCCGACGGGCGGTTCGGCGTACCGGATGGCGTTGGTGAGCAGTTCGCTGACGATCAGCTCGGTGGTGAAGGCCAGGTCCGCCAGGCCCCAGTCGGCGAGTTGCCCGGTGATCAGCCGCCGGGCCTCACCGACCACGCTCGGGTCGGCCTTCAACTCCCAGGAGGCGACCGCGTCCCGTGGCAGCCGCCGCACCCGGGCCACGAGCAGGGCCACGTCGTCGGCCGGGGGTTCCGTCAGGGCCCGGTCGAGGGCGGTGCGTCCGATGTCGGCGGGGGAGTCGCCCGCCGCCACGGCGGCGGCCATGTGCCGGTGCAGCAGCTCCGCCGTGCCCTCGTCCCGCGTCAGTTCCCGGGTGGCGAACGCCAGGACGCTGCCGGGCGCGAGCGTCAACTCCAGTGGTTCGAAGGGCAGATGCCCCTCACCGAGGGCGGGACCCGGGGTGAGCGGCACGGCGGCGCGGGAGCCGTCCGGGCCGATCAGGACCGGCGGCGGATGGCCGGCGCCCGCCAGCACGCAATGGCCGGTGACCGGGTCGTACACGCAGTACAGGCAGGTCGAGCCGAGGACGCCGCCGACCTGGGACTCCGGCTCGGTCGCCCCCAGCCGCACGACGAGGTCGTCCAGGTGCGTCAGCAGCTCCTCCGGCGGCAGTTCGAGATCGGACAGCGTCTGCACGGCCGTGCGCAGCCTGCCCATGGTGGCCGTCGCGCCCAGACCGTGCCCGGCCACGTCGCCGATCACGAACGCGACCCGTGCGGCGGGCAGTTCGATGACGTCGTACCAGCACCCGCCGATGCCCGACGCCCTGCCGGCGGGGACGTAGATGCCGGAGGACTCCGCCGCGCTCAGCGCCATCCCGGAGGACGGGAGCAGGCTCCGCTGCAGCGTCTCCACGGTGCGCAGCTCGGTGGTGTAGCGGCGGGCGTTCTCCAGGCTCAGCGCCGCCCGGGAGGAGATCTCCTCGATCAGCGGCACGTCCCCCTCGGCGAACGGCGACCGGTCGCCGACGCGCCACAGCCCCACCACGCCCAGCACGCTCCCCCGGGCGTGCAGCGGGACGAACAGCGCGGACGAGGCCCCCGCGGGGAACAGCAGCCGACGCCGCTCCTCGTCCACGTCCTGCACCCGCGCGAAGGCGGCCATGTCGGGCACCAGCACCGCCCGGCCCTCGCGCAGCGCCTCGCTCTCGGCCTCCCGGGCCCGCACGGTGTCGCCGTCCCGGTACACGTCCGCGGGCCAGGTCCCCGACGCGGCGGCGGTCGCCGTACGGCGCAGATGCGTGCCCGGGCGGAACCGGCCGGGCTCGCGCCCCTGGAACACCGACTCGGACAGGTCCACGCTCACCAGGTCGGCGACCTCCGGCACGAGGACGGCGGTCAGCTCCCGGGCGTTGTGCGTCACGTCCAGGGTGCGGCCCAGCCGGGTGGCGGCCGCGTACAGCAGGTCCAGGCGCCGGCGTGCCGTGTGCTTCTCGGTGATGTCGGCGAAGATCACCGCCACGCCGATCACGCGGTCCCGGGCGTCGTTCAGCCGGAACGCGGACAGCGCCAGCACGCGCTCCCGCGCCGGAGCCGACCGGAACCGCGCCGAGCGCTCCCAGCCGATCAGCGGCTCACCGGTCGCCAGCACGCGCCGCAGCCGCTCCTCGATCACGCGGGCGTCCTCCGCGCGCAGGACGTCCGCGATGCGCAGGCCGGGCGGCTGCCGAGGGGTCCCGGACTGGCCGAGGAGGCGGGGGTCGGGATTGGCCCGGGTGATCCGCAGCTCGGCGTCGTGGACGATCAGCCCGATCTGGTCCTGGCTGAACAGCGCCCGCAGCAGCGACTCGTCCTCCACGCCGGGCCAGTCACGGCACGCGGCGGTCAGACAGACCACGAACCGCGCCCGGCCGTCCGGGGGCAGCGGCAGCACCGTCGCGTCCACCTCGGGCGCGGAGCCGTCCGGGTGGACCAGCGACGCCCGCAGCGTCCGCCACTCGTCCCGGGAGACCGCGCGGAGCGCCGCGGTCCAGGAGTCCGGCGCGGTGACCACGTCCGCGATACGGCGACCCCGCAGCCCGGCCAGGGAGTGGCCGGCGACCGTCCCGGAGCACCCCAGCACGACGCCGTCGCCGTCCAGCAGGAGCACGGCCGTGCCGTCCCCCGGCGGCTCACCCGAGCCGTTGGCGTCTGTCCTCGCAGTCACTCGGCCGCCTCGTCACCTCGAACACCACTGGTCACCGGAGGGTCACGCTGTCCCGACCATTGTGCGGGCGGCGGCCCCGGGCGGCACCTCGGGAACGTCGGGCGTCAGGGGCCGGGAACCCCTTCGACGGCCCGCCTCAGCGCCGGCAGCAGCGCGTCCAGATCCTGCCCGGTACGGAAGGCGACCACGGTCGTGCCGCCGGCCGCGCCCCCGCCGGCGCCGGGCGCCGGGAAGAGGGCCAGCACCTCGCGCATCGCCTCGTCGATCTCCGTGACCGGGTCGGACGACGCGCCCCGCAGCCAGCGCCGCAGCACATGGTTGTGGGCCGCGACGACGGACGCCGCCATCAGCTCGGCGCGCAGCGAGGCCGATGCCGTCGGATCGCCCATCCAGTCGGCGATGAACTCCCGGAACAGCCGCTGATACCGGGCGACGCTGGCGATCTCCCGGTCCCGCAGCACGGCCACCTTGCTCGTCAGCGCATACCGCCGGCGGGCGAGATCGCCCTCCTCCACATAGTGCAGCAGCACCAGCCGGACCGCGTCCGAGACGGCCACCAGGGCGGTGCTGTGGCTGGACGTCGCCAGCCGGTCCCTGATGAGGTCGAGCAGCCGGTCGTGGTCGGGGAAGATCACCGCTTCCTTCGACCCGTAGTGCCGGAAGAACGTCGTGCGCCCCACCCCGGCACGCTCGGCGATGTCGTCCACCGTGGTCTGCTCGTACCCCCGCTCGTCGAAGAGCGCGAGCGCGGCGTCGGCGAGACGGATCCGTGCGGGTGCCTTGTTCATGGACGCCCACCCTACGGCGGTACTCAGTGCCGGGAAGCCGAGATCTGGTGCCGAACGGGCGAGCGGCCCCCGCAGCCCGCTCTCACCGCCTTCTCGTATGCTCCGGGGTCATGAACGAGGGGGACCCCGGCAGACGGGTGATCGACGGCCGCTTCCAGCTGGAGGCACGGCTCGGCGGCGGCGGCATGGGCACGGTGTGGCGGGCGCGCGACCTCGTCCTGGACCGGGCCGTCGCACTGAAGGAAGTCCGCCCGCCCGACCCGGCGCTCGCCGAGTACGATCCCGAGGCCGCGGCACTCCTGCGCGCCCGCGTGCTGCGCGAGGCGCGGGCGCTGGCCCGGGTGCAGCACCCGAACGTCGTCACCATCCACCATGTGGTGGACGGCCGCGGCGACGCCTACCCCTGGCTGGTCATGGAACTGGTCACCGGCGGTTCGCTCGCCGACCGGCTCGCGCGCGGGCCGGTCGAGCCGCACGAGGCCGCCCGGCTGGGACACGAGCTGATCGGCGCGCTGCGGGCCGCGCACGCGGCGGGCATCCAGCACCGGGACGTGAAGCCCGCGAACGTCCTGCTGCGCCCCGACGGCCGCCCCGTGCTCACCGACTTCGGCATCGCCGCGATCCGGGAGTCCACGGCCCTGACCGCCACGGGATCAGTCATCGGCACGCCCGACTACATGGCCCCGGAACGCGTCCGGGGCGGCGAGGGCGGCCCGGAGTCGGACCTGTGGTCGCTGGCGATGATGCTGTACGTGGCCGTCGAGGGCCGCCATCCGCTGCGCCGTGCGACCACACTGGCGACCCTGGCGGCCGTGCTGGACGAGGAGCTGCCGCCGCCCCGGCGTGCCGGCGCACTCGCTCCGCTGCTCGCCGCCGTCCTGGTCAAGGACCCGGCACGGCGACCTGATGTGGCCGCGGCCGACGCGATGCTGGCCGAAGCGGCGGCCGGCGCCACCCCGCACGCGGCCCCGTTCACCGGGACGGGGGCCGGCGGGGCTCGGCCCCATGGGGCGAGGTCCACCGGGGTGACGTCGTTCCACCTCGCACCGCCGGTCGTACCGTCGTCCGCTCCGTCCGCTCCGTCCGCTCCGTCCGCTCCGTCCGCTCCGTCCGCTCCGTCCGTCCCGTCGGCCTCGTCCGCCGGACCGCCTGCCGATGCGGCGTCGCCGGCCGGCCCGCTCGCGTACGGCGGCCCGCACCCGGCGCCTCCCGCGGTCCACCCGCTCCGTCCGCCGTTCCCGCACGCGCATTCCGTCCAGGACGCCGGCCCGGCACGCAAGGAGGGGGAGCGTGCGCGGGTCCGCCGTGTCGCCGCCGTCGGCGCGTCGGCCGCCGCGACGGTCGTCGCCGGGGCGCTGGCCGTGACCTTCCTGCTGCCCGGCGACGACGACGCGGAGGACCGGGCCGTGAAGACACCGGTCTCGGACGCCGCCGGCTCGCGCACGCACACGCCGACGCACGCGGTGGACATCCCCGCCGGTTCCGGCGACTCGGAGAGCTCCGGTCCGGACGCGGCCCGGACCGACCTGCTCACCCCGGACGGCATCCGCACCGCCGTCGCGGCGATCAAGGCCGAGACGGGTACGGACCGGGTGTGCAGCCTCGTCGTCTACCCGGAGCACGTCTCGGCCAACGTCATGGTCGACGGAAGCAGGACGCGCTACGACTCCTGGACCTACCGGTCGGGGACGGGCGCGCAGAAGGGGATCATCAGCGGCTCGGTGTCCGCGTTCGACAGCCCGTTCCGCGTCGACGACTTCGACTGGGACGCCCTCCCGGGCCTGCTCGAACGCGGGGAGAAGGAACTGAACGTCAAGGACGCCACCTCCCGCTACCTCGTGGTGAGCGGAGCCGACCCGACGTCCGGCGACCCCATGGGCATGTCGGTCTACCTGACCGACGACTACGGTGGGACCGGCTTCCTGGAGGCGGACCACCGGGGCGAGGTGACCCGCGTGGTGCCCAACGAACAGGAGGACTGACGCGCCCTGCTTCGGTTCGCCTGGACCGGGGAACTGGGTCTCTCATCGACACCCGCCAGGTGTCGTCAGTCATGAGTCACCGGGCGCCGACCCGTCGGCAGCCGGTGGCATCCGCGACCGAAGGTGTTGGGCATGGCGGTGGAGCAGAGACCCGGCATGGCGCGGGCGGGGGCGGGCGGGGAGCCGCGGCGTGCCGACGCCGCTGACACGCACGCCTCGCCGGTCCGTTCGCACAACGAATGGGACCCGCTGGAGGAGGTCGTCGTGGGGCGGCTCGACGGGGCGACGATTCCCTCCGGGCATCCGGTGGTGACCTGCAACATCCCCGGCTGGGCGGCGCGACTGCAGGGGATGGCCGCCGGGCTGCGGTATCCGCGGGTGCTGGTGGAGCGGGCGCAGGAGGAGCTCGACGGGTTCGTCGCGCTGCTGCGGGAACTCGGCGTCACCGTCCGGCGGCCCGACGCGGTCGACCATCGGAAGCGGTTCGCCACGCCCGACTGGTCCTCGCGCGGGTTCTGCAATACGTGCCCCCGCGACAGTCTGCTGGTGATCGGGGACGAGATCATCGAGACGCCGATGGCCTGGCCGTGCCGGTATTTCGAGACGCATTCCTACCGGGAGCTGCTCAAGGACTACTTCCGGCGCGGCGCCCGCTGGACCGCCGCGCCGAAGCCGCAGCTCACGGACGACCTGTTCGACCCGGACTTCCGTGTTCCGGAGGCCGGCGAGCCCATGCGGTACATCCTCACCGAGTTCGAGCCGGTGTTCGACGCGGCGGATTTCGTGCGGGCCGGCCGCGATCTGTTCGTCACGCGGAGCAATGTCACCAACGGGATGGGGATCGAGTGGCTGCGGCGGCACCTCGGGCCCGGTTACCGCATCCACGAGATCGAGAGCCGCTGTCGTACGCCCATGCACATCGACACGACGTTTCTCGTGCTCGGGCCCGGGAGGGCGCTCGTCAATCCCGAGTACATCGACGTGGACCGACTGCCCGACGTGCTGGACGGATGGGACATCCTGGTCGCGCCGGAACCGGACCCGATCGACGAGCGCCTGCTGCGGTTCACCTCGATCTGCGGCAAATGGCTCAGCATGAACATTCTGATGATCGACGGGAAACGGGTCGTCGCCGAGCGGCATCACACCGGCATGCTGCGCGCACTCGAGACATGGGGCTTCGAACCGATCCCGTGCGACCTGCTGCACTACGCGCCGTTCGGGGGCTCCTTCCACTGCGCCACCCTCGACGTGCGGCGGCGGGGCACGCTGGAGTCGTACGTCGACTGACTCCCGCGGAACCCGCGTGGGTCCCGCGCCGTGCGGCGCGCCCCGCCGCCGGAACCTCACCGGTCCGCCGTCAGGGCCTGACCGCCACCGGAGTGGGGGCCGCGGCGATCCGGCCCGTGCACAGACCCTTGGTGCGCAGCACCTTCGCGATGCCCGGAACGGCCTCCAGCGTGCTCGCCGACCAGTCGTGCAGGAGCATGATGCCGCCCGGCCGGAGCGTCGAGGCCGCCTGGACGATCTCGTCCGCCGTCGCGGCGGCCCAGTCCCGCGAGTCCACCGTCCACAGCACCTCGGTCAGCCCGAGCTCCCGCTGCTGGGCGCGCAGCCGGTCGTCGGTCGCGCCGTAGGGGGGACGGAACAGGGTCGGGGCCTCGCCGAGGATGCCGGTGAGGATCTCCTGCGTACGGGCGATCTCCTCGTACGACTCCGCCTCGGACAGCTGCGTCATGTCCGGGTGGCTGTAGGAGTGGTTGCCGATCCACATGCCCGCCGCCACTTGGGCGCGGACCAGGTCGGGGCGGGCCTCCGCGTTGGCGCCGGTGTTGAACATGGTCGCGCGCAGCCGGTTCGCGGTGAGCGCCTTCAGCAGCGCGGGCGTCGACTCGGCCGGGCCGTCGTCGAAAGTGAGGGCGACGTATCCGTTGCGGCAGCCGCCCCGGGCGTCGGGGGCCGCCTCGGCCGTGGTGGTGAGGGCGAAGGCCGCGAGGACGGCGCTCGCGGTCAGGCCGATCAGGGACAGCCGGTGCGGCTTCTTCATGACGTGCTCCAGTGCAGAGGGGAGAGGGGAGGCAGGGGAGGGATGAGGGAGGTACGGAGACGGAGGAGGCAAGGCGTGCGGCGCGGGCGAAGGCGAGGGGCCTCCCGGTGTCGTGCGGTCGCCGGGAGGCCCCTCGGACGTGCGTGCGGGTCAGGACGCCGTGCAGGTGCCGACGACCGGGTCGGCATTGCTGCCGTTCTTGTTCACCGTGAAGCCGAAGCTGGTCGAGGCTCCGGCGCCCAGCGAGCCGTTCCAGGAGACCGGGCGCACGGTCACGGTCTGGCCGCTCGTGGAGGCGGTGCCGTTCCAGGTGGCGGCGAGCTGCTGGCCCGAGGGGAGCGTCAGGGTGACCGTCCAGGCGCTGATCGCGGCGCTGCCCGCCTTGACCGTCACCTGGCCGTTGTAGCCGTTGCTCCAGTCCGCGGTGCGCGCGTATGTGGCGGTGCAGGCGCCGGTGCCGCCCCCGGGCGGGTCGCCGCCGCCGTCGTCGGGCGTGCCGCCGAGCGCGGCGATGACCGCGTGGTACGCCGGCTTCTTGTTGTAGTTGGCGTCGAACAGCAGCGGCGTGCCGCTGGCGCGCCACGAGTACTTGTCGGTGACGCCCCAGACGGTGATGCCGGTGCACTTGGTCACCGCGAGGCAGGCCTTGACGACATTGCTGTAGTTGGTGGCCTGCGCGGTGCCGGAGCCCTCGATGTCCAGCTCGGTGATCTGCACCTCGACGCCGAGGTCGGCGAAGCGCTGCAGGTTGGCCTGGTAGTCGGAGGGGACCGGGGACTGGCTGTTGAAGTGGGACTGGAAGCCGACGCAGTCGATCGGTACGCCGCGCGCCTTGAAGTCCTTGACCATGTTGTAGACGGCGTTGCTCTTCGCGTTGACGCCGTCGGTGTTGTAGTCGTTGTAGCAGAGCTTGGCCGCCGGGTCCGCGGCGCGTGCGGCGCGGAACGCCTCCTCGATGAAGCCGTTGCCCAGCTTGTCCTGGAACGGCGAGCTGCGGCGGGCGCCGCTGGTGCCGTCCTGGAACGCCTCGTTCACCACGTCCCAGCTGTGGATCTCGCCCTTCCAGTGACCCATCACCTGGTTGATGTGGTTGACCATGGCCGCGCGCAGATCCGTGGCGCTCAGGCTCCCGACCCAGCTGGGCAGCTGGGAGTGCCACACGAGGGTGTGGCCGCGGACCTTCATGTTCCGGGCCTGCGCGTGGTCGACGATGCGGTCGGCGGCGCTGAAGTTGAACGAGTTGCGGGACGGCTCCAGGGCGTCCCACTTCATCTCGTTCTCGGGCGTGACCTGGTCGAACTCGGTGTTGAGCGTGTTGACGTAGTCCGTCTCGCTCAGACGGTTCGCGGCGACGGCCGTACCGAAGTAGCGGCCCTTGGCGTTGGCCGCCGACGCGAGCGTCGTGGCGGCCTCGGCGGTCCCCGCGAGGGCGGTGACGCCGGCCATGGCGAGGAGGCTCGCCATGCCGACGCCCAGGGCTCTGCGAGCCCGGGTCGTATACGAACCCCGTGGTGTACTCATGCGCATGTCATCCCCTTCTGGGCGGCCGTCGCCGGTGGCGGGGCCTGAGTGGGAGGGTGGATGAAACCTCAGACGCGTTGCGAAAGTGCTTGTCGAAAGTTTCGGATGCATTTCCGAATGGCTCGGCCAGAAGGTACGGCCAGCTGGTCCCTTGGTCAACCACTTGCGCACGAATCGGCGTACGAACCGGGTGGGAAAAGTCCGTGGCGTCCGCCTGGTTGACGGTGTGGGGGGCGGCCAATAGCTTGGCGCAGCGCGTTTTCGAGATCTTCGAAACATTCGCATTCGCTTGGTATTCGCGGCCGTTCGGGCCGCCACACCCATGCAAGGAGTGCTCTTCGTGAAGGCTCTGCGCCTTGTCACGGCCGCCGCCGTGACCTCGTCTCTCGCCCTGTTGTCCCTCACCGCCGCGGGCCCGGCCGCCGGGGCGGAGGAGCCTGTTCCGTGGGACCGGTCGCTGCGGGAGCTCGCGGCCGACGACCGGCTGCGGGTGGGCACCGCCGTCGACATGAACGCCCTCGCCGAGGACGTGCCCTACCGCAGCATCGCCGGGTCGGAGTTCTCCTCGGTGACGCCGGAGAACGTCATGAAGTGGGACGCCCTGGAACCGCGGCGCGGCGAGCGCGACTACGCCGCGGCCGACCGGCTGGTCCGGTTCGCCGAGCAGCGCGGACAGAAGGTACGCGGCCACGTGCTCGTCTGGCACAGCCAGCTGCCGTCCTGGCTGACCCAGGGCGACTTCACCAAGGAGGAACTGCGCAGCATCCTGCGCCGGCACGTCACCGAGACCGTGCGGCACTTCAAGGGGCGCGTGTGGCACTGGGACGTGGTGAACGAGGCGTTCAACGAGGACGGGACGCTGCGGGAGAGCATCTGGCTGCGTGAGCTGGGGCCGGGCTACATCGCGGACGCGTTCCGCTGGGCGCACCAGGCCGATCCGCGGGCCAAGCTGTTCTACAACGACTACAACATCGAGTGGGCCGGCCCGAAGAGCGACGCCGTGCTGGACCTGGTGCGCACGCTGCGCGCCGAGGGCGTTCCGGTGCACGGGGTGGGCTTCCAGGGGCACTGGGGGATCCAGTACGGACTTCCCGGCGGCGTGGCTGAGAACTTCAAGCGGTTCGACGACCTGGGCGTGCAGACGGCCGTCACCGAGGCGGACGTCCGCATGATCATGCCGGCCGACGAGGAGAAGCTGGCCACGCAGGCCGAGGGCTACCGGCGGATGCTGGACGCCTGTCTGCGGGCGCGGCACTGCGTCTCGTTCACGGTGTGGGGCTTCACGGACAAGTACTCGTGGGTGCCGGGGACGTTCGAGGGCGAGGGCGCGGCGAACATCCTGGACGAGGACTACCAGGCGAAGCCCGCCTACCGCACCCTCCAGTCCACCCTGGCCGACTCGTCCCGCGCCACGCTGCGGTAACCGGCGGTCCCGCCTCGTGCGGGGTCTCGGGTCGGCGGGAGTCCCGCTTCGTGCGCGTCGCGGTGGAGGCCCGTCTCGGGCGGGGTTTTCGTGGCGGTGGTCTCCGTGTCGTACGCCGAGCCTCGCCCCGCGTCGAGGACCCACGCGCCCCGCGTGGAGGGCCCCGGCCCCGTGCGGCGACTTGCCCCGCAGGGTGGCAGCCCGGCGCGGCGGCTCACCCCGGCGCGGCGGCACCCCGACCCCCCGCCGTGCCCCCCGCCGCACCGGCCCTCCGGCCACCCGCGACCATCCGGCCGGGCAGGCGCGCCTTCGCGCCCTGCCCGGCCTTCGGCGTGCCCGGACGGGGGCGGTCGGTGCGGGGGAGCCGGGGTGACGGCGGGCGTGTCGCCCGGGGGAGGCCAGCCGGCGTGGGGCACCGTCCGCGGCGGGTGGGCCCGGTGCCGCGGTGACCGTTGGCGGTCCCGCGTGCCGTCGGCGGAAAGCGGAGGGCTCGGCGCGCGCCGGAACCCGCGAACGAGGGACCCGTTGGCCGGCTCCGCGGCAGCTCCCTCGCCTTCAACGCCCCCGAGGGGGAGTGCCCCGCCCGGCGGGACCCTTCACTCGCCCGGCGGCGCCGTGCTCTGCCGGACCACGAGGTTCGTCGCCAGCTCGATGCGCTGGGCCGCCTTGCCCGGGGTCTCCGGGCGCAGGAGCATGCGCGAGGCCTCCTCGGCCATCTGGAGGAGGGGCTGGTGCACCGTGGTCAGCGGGGGGCTCGACCACTGGGCCAGGGGGACGTCGTCGTAGCCCACGACCGACAATTGCCGGGGGACGCTCAGGCCCTTCAGCCGGGCCGCCTCCAGCACTCCCAGCGCCTGGAGGTCGCTGCCCGCGAAGATCGCCGTGGGGCGGTCGGGGCCGGTCAGGAGGTCCATGGCGTGCTCGAAGCCGCCCTGGACGTGGAAGTCGCCGTGGCGGACCAGGCGCGGGTCGATCGGCAGGCCCGCCATGGCCATGGCCGAGCGGTAGCCGTCCAGGCGGGCCAGCGAGCAGAGCATGTCCTCGGGGCCGGTGATGATCGCGACGCGCTCGTGCCCGTGGTCCGTGAGATGGCGGGTGGCCGCGAGACCCCCGGCCCAGTTCGCCGATCCGACCGACGGCACGTCCGGGTCGGGGTCGCCCGCCGGGTCGATGATGACGAAGGGGATCGCGCGCGAGCGCAGGCGGCGCTTGACGTCCTCGGGCAGCGAGGAGAAGACCAGGACCACGCCCAGGGGTCTGCGGCGCAGCACGCCCTCGATCCACTCCGGCGACGGCGCGTGCCGGGTGCCGCTCTCGGTGAGCACCACCGTGGCCCGGTTGGCCTTGGCGACGTTCTCCACGCCCCGGATGATCTCCATCGCCCACACGCTGTCCAGCTCGTGGAAGACCAGCTCGATGAGCGGCGACGGCGGCGCGCCCTGGGGCCGACGGCGGTAGCCGTGGAGCTCCAGCAGCCGCTCGACCTTGGCCCGGGTCGCGTTGGAGACATCCGAACGCCCGTTGAGGACCTTCGAAACTGTCGGGAGGGATATCCCGGCCTCTTTCGCCACCTCGGCCAGTGTCACCCGTGGGCTCACCTCGTCGTCTTCGTGCATGCACGCAGGATAGGCCACGAGTGTCGGGTAACGGTTTGGGCGAGTGCATGCACGACCGTTGACCGAAACTCGGATGTGACCCTACTGTCCCGAGGCATGGACTTTCGGCGATGATGCCGAAACTTTCGAAAGGCGAACGATGAAGACACGTGCGCGCTTGCCCAGACTGGTCGCCTCTGGTGCGACGCTCGCCATGGCCCTGAGCCTTGCGGCCTGTGGTGACGGTGACGGCGGGGCGTCGTCCGGTGACGGCAAGATCCATGTCCTGGTCTACGGGGACGCCAACAACAAGGTCGAACAGCAGATCATCGACAAGTTCAACAAGACCTCGAAGGTCAAGGCGGTCCTCGACACCATCCCCGGTGCGGACTACCAGCAGAAGCTGCAGACGATCATCAACACCCCGCAGGCCCCGGACATCTTCTTCAACTGGGGCGGCGGCAGCATCAAGCCGTTCGTCAAGGCCGACCTGCTGATGCCGCTGGACGACTTCATCAAGAAGGACCCGGGCCTCAAGGACAACTTCCTGCCGTCCGTCTTCAACACCGCCGTCGTCGACGACAAGGCGTACGGCATCCCGATGCGCGGCACCCAGCCCGTCCTCCTCTTCCACAACAAGAAGGTCCTCGACGAGGCGGGCGTCAAGCCGCCGACGACCTGGGACGAGCTGCTCGACGCGGTCAAGAAGCTGAAGGACGACGGCGTCACCCCGATCGCCCTGGGCGGCGGCGACCGCTGGCCGACCCAGATGTGGTTCCAGTACCTCTACGACCGCATCGCCGGTCCCGAGCTGTTCCAGCAGGCGCTGGACGGCAACAAGGAGGTCTGGGAGAGCCCGGAGAGCAAGAAGGCCCTGAGCATGATCCGCGAGCTGGTCGACGCGGGCGCCTTCGGCAAGAACTACGACTCCGTGAAGTACACGAACGGCGCCTCCCCGGCGCTGCTCGCCTCCGGCAAGGCCGGCTTCGAGCTGATGGGCTCCTGGTACTACTCCCAGCAGCAGAACGACGCCAAGGAGTTCGCGGAGAAGGACCTCGGCTACACCGCCTTCCCGGCCATCGAGGGCGGCAAGGGCGACCCGGCCAACGTCGCGGGCAACACGAACAACTACTACTCGGTGCTGAAGAAGACCAAGCACCCGGAGGCCGTCGCCGAGTTCCTGAAGCTCATGTACTCGGACGACTTCGTGAAGGCGCAGATGTCCATCGGCAACCTGCCCACCACCACGAACACGCCGAAGTTCTTCGACACCGCCGCCGACCCCGCGTACACCGAGTTCCAGTACGAGCTGGTCGAGAAGGCCCCGTCGTTCCAGCTGTCGTGGGACCAGGCGTACCCGCCGGCCGCGATCACGCCGATCCACCAGGCCATCCAGCAGTTCTTCAACGGCCAGATCGACGAGGACGGTTTCATCAAGGCCATGCAGGGCCTCCCGACCGAATGAACGGCTCATGACTCTCAAGATCACGAGCGCTCCCGCTGCCGCTGGGCCCCGCAAGGGCGCCCGGCGGCGGCCGGCCGGCGGCTCATCCGCAGTGAACGTGGGACGTCCCGGCTTCGCCTGGGCGCTGCCCGCCACCGTGTTCTTCGCCCTCTTCGCGATCGCCCCGCTGGTCATGGTGGCGGTGCTGTCCTTCATGACCTGGAACGGGCTCGGCTCGCCCGAGTTCGTCGGCATGGACAACTGGTCGCGTCTGCTGGACGACCCGGTGATGATCAACAGCATCTGGCTCACCCTGCTCCTGACCGTGCTCGGCGTGGCCATCCAGACGCCGCTGAGCATCGTCCTGGGCGTGTGGGCCGCCGGCTACCAGCGCAACCGGGCCGTGCTGTCGGTCATCTACTTCATCCCGCTCCTGCTGTCCGCGACCGCGGTGTCCGTGCTGTGGCGGGCGCTGCTCGACCCCAACTTCGGCATCCCCGGCCGGATGACCTGGCTGTTCGGCGACGGCAACCTGTTCGGTGAGCAGGCCACCGCCATCGGCGTGCTGGCGTTCGTGAGCACCTGGCAGTTCACGCCGTTCCACACGCTGATCTACCAGGGCGCCGCGCGGGCCATCCCGCAGGTGCTCTACCAGGCCGCGGAGATCGACGGCGCGGGCCGCTACCGGCAGTTCTTCCACATCACGCTGCCGCAGCTGCGCAACGCCATGATCACCTCCATGATCATGATGATCGTCGGCGGCCTGACCACGTTCGAGACGGTGCTGATCCTCACCCAGGGCGGACCGGGCACGGACACCACGATCAGCGCCTACTACATGTACGACAAGGCCTTCAAGGGATTCGACTTCGGCGCCGGCGCCGCCATCGCGCTCGCCCTGGTCGTCGCGGCCACCATCATCTCGCTCATCGTCGTCCGGGTCTCCGGCTACGACAAGATGCGCAGCTCCATGGAGGGTGTGTCATGAGGCGCCGCCCCAATTACCTGGCAGGCGCGGGGTCGATCGTCTGGCTGATCCTGGTCGGTCTGCCGCTGTACGTGATGCTCGCCGCCACGGTGCGCACCCGCGCGGACTACGCGCAGGACGGTCCGGTGTCCATCCCGGACACGTTCACGCTGGACAACTACCTGAACGCCTTCGACTCGGGCTTCGGGCGGTACTTCTTCAACACCATCGTCGTCACCGTCGCCGTGGTCGGCATCGTGCTGCTGCTGGTCCCGCCGCTGTCGTACGCGATCGTGCGCAGCCGCTCCAAGGTCACCTCGGCGGTCTTCCGGCTGTTCCTGCTCGGCCTCGCCATCCCGGCCCAGGCCGTGATCGTGCCGATGTTCTACCTCATCAGCGAGGCCGGGCTGTACGACAACCTGCTGGGCGTCATCCTGCCCACGGCGGCCTTCTGCCTCCCGATGTCGGCGCTCATCCTCAGCGGCGCGATGCGCGACATCTCCCCGGAGCTGTTCGAGGCCATGGCCATGGACGGCGCCACCCCCCGGCGGATGTTCTTCCAGCTCGTGGTGCCGCTGTCCCGCGGCGGCATGTCGACGATCGTCGTGTTCTCCGCCCTCCAGGCGTGGAACGGCTTCCTGTTCCCCCTCGTGCTGACCCAGTCCGACTCGACCAAGGTCATCACGCTGGGTCTCTACAACTTCCAGACCCAGTACGGCGTCGACATTCCCGGCCTGCTGGGAGCCGTCGTGCTGTCCATGACGCCTGTCCTGCTCGTTTATCTTTTCGCCCGCCGAGCCCTCGTCCAGGGCCTCATGGGCGTCGGAGGAAAGTGACCGCCAACGTGGCCGTTGAGACCACCCCCGAAGTCCCCCTCTGGAACGACCCCGCCCACTCGATCGCCACCAGAGTCGCCGCCCTCATCGAGGCGATGACCCTGGAGGAGAAGATCGCCCAGCTGTACGGCGTCTGGGTCGGCGCCTCCGACGAGGGCGGCGAAGTCGCGCCGCACCAGCACGACATGGAGGAGGCCGTCGACCTCGACGCCCTCCTGCCCGCCGGGCTGGGCCAGCTGACCCGGCCCTTCGGCACCGCCCCCGTCGACCCCGCCCTCGGCGCGCTGTCCCTGGCCCGCACCCAGGCCCGGATCGTCTCGGCGAACCGCTTCGGCATCCCCGCCGTCGCCCACGAGGAGTGCCTGGCCGGCTTCGCGACCTGGGGCGCCACCGCCTACCCGGTCCCGCTGTCCTGGGGCGCCACCTTCGACCCGGACCTGGTGCGCCGGATGGCCACCGCGATCGGCCGCGACATGCGCTCCCTCGGAGTGCACCAGGGCCTCGCCCCCGTCCTCGACGTGGTGCGCGACGCCCGCTGGGGCCGGGTCGAGGAGACCATCGGCGAGGACCCGTACCTCGTCGGCAGCGTCGCTACCGCCTATGTGCAGGGCCTGGAGTCCGCCGGCATCGTCGCCACCCTCAAGCACTTCGTCGGCTACTCCGCCTCCCGCGCCGGACGCAACCTCGCCCCCGTCTCGGTGGGCGCCCGCGAACGCGCCGACGTCCTGCTGCCGCCGTTCGAGATGGCCGTGCGCGAGGGCGGCGCCGAGTCCGTCATGCACTCCTACACGGACATCGACGGCGTCCCCACGGCGGCCGACGAGACGCTGCTGACCGGGCTTCTCCGGGACACCTGGGGCTTCGACGGCACCGTCGTGGCCGACTACTTCGGCATCGCCTTCCTCAAGACGCTGCACGGCGTCGCCGGGGACTGGGCCGAGGCCGCCGGCGCCGCGCTCAAGGCGGGCGTCGACATCGAACTGCCCACCGTCAAGACGTTCGGCCGGCCCCTCGCCGACGCCGTCCGCGAGGGCCGGGTGCCCGAGGAGCTCGTCGACCGCGCCCTGCGCCGGGTGCTCACCCAGAAGGCCCGGCTCGGCCTGCTCGACCCGGACTGGGACCCGGTGCCGCCCGCCCTCGTCGGCGCCGACCAGGACGACCCCGACGCCCTGCGCGGCCGGATCGACCTGGACACGCCGGAGAACCGCGAGCTGGCCCGCACGGTCGCCGAGGAGGCGGTCGTGCTGCTCAGCAACGACGGCACCCTCCCCCTGGAGCGCCCCCGCCGCATCGCGCTCATCGGCCCCAACGCCGACACGCCCACTGCCGCACTGGGCTGCTACTCCTTCCCGCTGCACGTCGGCGTCCACCACCCGCAGATCCCGGTCGGCCTCGAACTGCCCACGCTGCGCGACGCGCTGGCCCGGGAGTTCCCCGACGCCGAGCTGACCGTCGTCCGCGGCACCGGCATCGACGACAACGACGTCATCGGCATCCCCGAGGCCGTGCTCGCCGCCCGCGACGCCGACGTCGTCATCGCCGTGCTCGGCGACCGGGCGGGCCTGTTCGGGCGCGGCACCAGCGGCGAGGGCTGCGACGCCGAGTCGCTCGCCCTGCCCGGCGCCCAGCAGCAGCTCCTCGACGCCCTGCTCGACACCTCCACCCCGCTGGTGACGGTGCTGATCTCCGGACGCCCGTACGCCCTGGGCCGCGCCACGGCCGAGTCCGCCGCGATCGTGCAGTCCTTCTTCCCCGGCGTCGAGGGCACCACCGCCATCGCCGGGGTGCTCAGCGGGCGCACCAACCCCTCCGGACGGCTGCCGGTCAGCGTGCCCCGCGGACCGGGCGCCCAGCCGACGACCTACCTGGGCGCGCGGCTGGCGCAGCTCAGCGAGGTGTCCAACATCGACCCGACGCCCGCCTTCGGGTTCGGGCACGGCCTGTCGTACACGCGGTTCGACTGGAGCGACCTCTCCGTCGCCGCCGACGAGGCGCCCACGGACGGCGAGTTCCAGCTCGCGCTGACCGTGCGCAACACCGGCGAGCGCCACGGCACCGAGGTCGTCCAGCTCTACCTGCACGACCCGGTCGCGTCGCTGGTCCAGCCGGTGCAGCGGCTCATCGGCTACGCCCGCGTGCCGCTGGCGCCGGGCGAGGCCCGACGGGTGCAGGTGACGGTCCCGGCCGACCTCGCCTCCTTCACCGGCCGCGACGGACGGCGCGTGATCGAGCCGGGCGCGCTGGAACTGCGGCTGTCCGCCTCCAGCACCGACCCGCGCCTGGTCGCGAAGGTCGCCCTGACCGGCGACGAGCGGTACGTGGACCACACGCGCCGCTTCCACGCCGTCTTCACCCAGGAACCGGCGTAACGAACCGCCCGACGCCCCCGGCCGGACCACCCGGCCGGGGGCGTCGCGCTGCCGGGGCCACGCTCGGCGGCATGATCTGCGCGGCTTCCCGCCCGGCTCGGACGTAGGCTCCCCGGGGGGCGGCGGACGGGCCGCCCCGAAACCCCGGGGAGGACGTACATGCCGCTCACACTCGCCGACGTCCAGGACGCCGCCGCCCGTCTGAAGGGCGTCGTCCACCGCACGCCGGTGCTGCGCTCACGGACGCTGGACGCGCGGGTCGGCGCCGAGGTGTTCCTCAAGTGCGAGAACTTCCAGCGCGTCGGCGCCTTCAAGTTCCGCGGCGCCTACCACGCCGCCTCCCGGCTCGCCCCGGAGCAACTGGCCCGGGGCATCGCGGCCTACTCGTCCGGCAACCACGCCCAGGCCGTCGCGCTCGCCGCCCGCGAACTGGGGACCAGGGCGGTGATCGTCATGCCCGAGGACGCCCCCGCCGCCAAGCGGGCCGCCACCGCCGGGTACGGCGCGGAGATCGTCACGTACGACCGCTACACCGGCGACCGGGCGGCGATCGCCGAGGCCCTGGCCGCCGAGCGCGGGCTGACCGTCGTCCCGCCCTACGAGCATCCCCATGTGATCGCCGGGCAGGGCACGGCCGCGCTCGAACTGCTCGACGAGACGGGGGACCTGGACGCCCTGGTGGTCCCGGTCGGAGGGGGCGGGCTGATGGCCGGCAGCGCGACGGCGGCCAAGGCGCTGCACCCGGGAATCCGGATGATCGGCGTCGAGCCGGAGGCCGGGGACGACACCAGGCGGTCGCTGGCGGCGGGCCGCCGCGTCACCGTCCCGGTGCCGCACACCATTGCTGACGGGCAGGCACTGGACACCCCCGGTGAACTGACCTTCTCCGTGAACCGGCGGCTGGTCGACGAGATCGCGCTGGTCACCGACGACGAGATCCGGGCGGCGATGCGCTTCGCCTTCGAGCGGCTGAAGACCGTCACCGAGCCGAGCGGGGCCACCCCGCTGGCCGCCCTGCTCTCCGGCCGAGTGGAACGCCTCCCGCGTCGCGTGGGCGTGATCGTCTCCGGCGGCAATGTGGACGCGGAGCGCTTCGCGCTGCTGTGCGCGGGAGGGGTCGGCTGAGCGGGGGACTCGGGGCGGCATGATCGGCTCGGGGACCCGACCGACCCCGCGGACGCCGGCGCCTCGTGCGCCGAGCGGTGGCCCGCCGGGCCGGGCGGGCGGACGATGGAGTACGTGGGGCACGGCCCCCGCCGGCGGCGCTCCCGGTCGGTGGGAACGCCGGACGGAGACCGGCCCCGGCCGCTCGGTACGCGGCCGGAAAGGAGTGGGCGTCATGCTGGAGATCAAGACGCTCGACAAGCCGGACGAACGGCGCGACTTCCCGCGCGGGCACCTGGAGGCCGTCCACCTCTCGGGCCTCGACTTCGCGGTGGCCACCTTCGAGCCGGGCTGGCGGTGGTCGGAGTCCGTCGGCCCCATCGCGGGCACCGACTCCTGCCAGATCCACCACAACGGCTACGTCGTCCAGGGCCGGCTGCACATCCGCATGGACGACGGGGCCGAACAGGAGGTCGGCCCCGGCGACGTCTTCGTCTGCCCGCCCGGGCACGACGCCTGGGTCGTGGGCGACGAACAGTGCGTGGCCTACGACTTCGCGGGCAGCATGGCCCGGGAGTACGCCAAGTCGGACCAGTGAGCCCCTGCCGGGCGGACCGGCCGCGGCCCGCCCGGCGCTCACACCGGCAGCAGCCGCGCCACCAGATCACCGAGCTGCCGCGCGTTGCGGCACTCGTGCATCCCGACCAGCTCCGCGTACTGAGGCGCCGCGGAGTCGCCCGTGCCCCACAGGGCGCGCGGCTCCGGGTTCAGCCAGTGGACGCGGCGCGCCCGTTCGGCGACGCGCCGTACGGCGGGCAGGTTCGGGTCGCTCATGTTCGTCCGGGCGTCCCCCAGCACGAACACCGTCGTGCGCGGGCCCACCGCGTCGCCGTACCGCTCCGCGAACTCGCCCAGCGCCATGCCGTAGTCGCTGCTGCCGTGCCAGCCGGTGAGGGTGGCCTCCGCGCGGATGCGCGCACCCAGCCCTTCCGGGTCGGCGGCGCCGTGCACCAGCAGGCCGGTCACCTCGTCGATCCGGTTGACGAAGGCGAACACCCGTACCCGGGCGAACTGGTCGTGCAGCGCCTGCACCAGCAGCATCGTGAAGTCCGAGAACCCGGACACCGAGCCCGACACGTCGCACAGCAGCACCAGTTCGGGCCGCGCCGGGCGGCGCCGCCGCAGCACCGGCCGCATCGGCACCCCGCCCGTCGACAGCGAACCCCGCAGCGTGCGCCGCAGGTCGATGCTGCCCCGGGAGGCCCGGCGCCGGCGGGCGGCCAGCCGGGTCGCGAGCTTGCGCGCGAGGGGCTGCACGGTCCGCCGCAGCTCGGCCAGCCGGTCCTTCCCGGCGTACAGGAAGTCGACCCGGTCCGCGGTCGGGGCGACGGCCCGCCGGGCGATCTCCTCCCGCCCGCGCCGTTCGGCGACCCGGCGCCGCGCCTCCGCCGCCACCAGGCCCCGGAACACCTCCACGCGCCGCCGGATCTCGTCCTCGAGCAGCCGGTCGGCGAACCCCGGCCCGCCCTGCGCCCGGACGCCGTCGCGCACCCGCGCGATCAGCGTCTGCGGGCGCAGCCGGTCGAGAGTCTGGTGCGACGACCAGCCGCCCGAGCCCGGTGAACTCCCGTACCCGCCGAAGCCGTCCACGGCCTCCACCGCCAACCGGCCCAGCAGCGCGGTGTCGTTCGCGGCGAGGGCCCGTGCCAGCCGCTCGCGCAGTTCCTCCCGGTCGGCGGGGCCGCTTCGCGGATGGCCCACGCCCCGCGGGAAGTAGAGGTCGAAGACCGGGTCGAAAACCTGCCGCTGGCCGGCGGTGTGCAGCAGCGTCGCGGCCAGCCCCTCGCGCAGCAGCGTCCGGTCGGCGAATCCCAGCTCGGCCGCGGCCCGTGCCGCGTCCACCGTCTCGCCCGTGCCGACGCGCACCCCGTGCGCCCGCAGCGCGGCCACGAACTCCGTCAGCCGGGCGGCGACGGGGGAGTCCGGCGCGGTCACACGGCGTCCAGGTCGAGCTTGGCGGCGGCCTTCAGGACGTCGTCCTGGTGCTTGAGGACCACGCCGAGGCTGTCGCGCACCACCGTCTCGTCCAGCGTGCCGGCGCCGAGCGCGAGCAGGGTGCGCGCCCAGTCGACGGTCTCGGCGACCGACGGAGCCTTGCGCAGGTCCATCGCCCGCAGCGCCCTCACGACCCGCACCACCGACTCGGCCAGCACCGCGTCGATCTCCGGCACCTTCAGCCGGACGATCCGCCGCTCCAGCTCCTCCTCCGGGAACCCGATGTGCAGGAAGAGGCAGCGGCGGCGCAGCGCCTCGGACAGCTCGCGGCCGGCGTTGGAGGTGAGCACGACGAACGGGCGGCGCGTCGCACGGATCGTCCCCAGCTCCGGGACGGTGATCTGGAAGTCGCTGAGCACCTCCAGCAGCAGGCCCTCCACCTCGACGTCGGCCTTGTCGGTCTCGTCGATCAGCAGCACCTTGGGGTCGTCGCCCCGGATCGCGGTGAGCAGCGGACGGGGAAGCAGGAACTCCTCGCCGAAGACGTCGGTGCGGGTCTCCTCCCAGCTCTCGTCGCGCCCGGCGCTGATCCGCAGCAACTGCTTGGCGTGGTTCCACTCGTACAGGGCGCGCGACTCGTCGACGCCCTCGTAGCACTGCAGCCGGATCAGCCGCACGTCCGCGACCTCGGCGACGGCCTTGGCCAGCTCGGTCTTGCCGACCCCGGCCGGCCCCTCCACCAGCAGCGGCTTGCCGAGGCGGTCGGCGAGGAAGACGGTGGTGGCGACCGCCGGGGAGGGGAGATAGCCGGCCCCGGCGAGCCGGGCGGAGACATCGTCGACGGACGTGAAGAACAACCGGGCCTCCGGCGGTCGGCGCGCGACGAGGCGCGCAAGGGGCGGTCAGCCCTCCTATCTAAGCGCTTGTTCATCGCTGTTGTCAGTGGTCCCCGTCGATTGTCGGCGGCGCTCCTTAACCTTGGCCGCATGGGGATCTATCTGGTCGACGTCGGTGCGCGGGAGTGGTGCGACGCGACCGAGGACGGAATGGGCGAAGTGGCCGACGCCCTCGACGCCGAGCTGCGCGCGCGGGGCCTGCCGCCCTACGACGGCCTGCCGGAGCAGGCCGGTGTCGTGCGCGGCTCGGGGCTGCGGTTCGAGGAGAAGCTGATACCGCCCATGGACGGCTTCGCGGCCCTGTGCCGTTCCCGGCTGTCGCCGGCGGACGGGGACTTCATGGGCTCCTGGTCCATCCTCGTCCCGCTCCCGCTGGAAGAGGCGATACGGCTGCCCGTCCCCTCCGCCCACGACAACGAGACGGTGGTCGCCGGAGCGCCCCGGGTCCTCGCGCTCATGGAGCGGCTGGCCGCCGCCGTCGCCCTGCCCGTCGACGCGCTGCCCGCCGCCTGCGACAACCTCGATCTCACGATGTGGTTCCGGGAGGGCGGGGCGAGGAGGACCGCCGCCGCCCGGCCCGGCCCGTGGGCCGCCGACCTGGACGCGGCCTTCTACGTCGCGCTGTATCTGCGCGCCGCCCAGCACTCACTGCGGCGCGGCTGTCCCCTCGCCCACGTCTGACACCGACGCCGTCACCAGAACCACCTCCAGTGTGCGCGGACCGTGCACGCCCTCCACGCGGTCCAGCTCGATGTCGCTGGTCGCCGAGGGGCCGGAGATCCAGGTCTGCGGGCGGGCCGGATCCAGCCGGGGGAGAGCCTGCGGGACGGAGGAGACGACCTGGTCGGGAACCCGTACCACGCAGACGTGATGGTCGGGGACCAGGGTGATCCGGCGCCGGCCCTGGTCCGGGCCGCCGTCCAGGACGACGGTGCCGGTCTCGGCGACGGCCACCGCGCAGCCCGTCACCACGCTGTCCACCCGGTCCAGTTCGGCCGGCGAGCCGTCCGCGCGGTCGGGGACGAGCGTCGCGTCCACGCCCTCCAGCCAGTGCGCCGGCAGACCCGGCGGGACCAGCACGCTGCCCGAGCCGCGCCGAGTCAGCAACCGCGCCAGCAGCACGGGCAGTTCGGCGTCCGTGCAGCGGTGCACGATCGCCCGGTAGTCGGCCAGGTTCTCGGCCAGCAGATCCGCCGCCCGCTCGGGGCTCAGCCCGCCGTGCTCGTGCGCGTACGCGCGGCCGACCGCCTCCTCGTACGGGGTGCCGTCCGGCTCCACGTCGGCCAGCGCGCGCCGCACCCGGCCCAGAATCCGCTCCCTGCTGCTCACTTGCCGCCGTCCTTTCCGCCGTGCGTGCGCTGCCACCAGTCGCGGAACGGCTCCGCCGGCACCGGCGGCAGATCCCGGGTGCCGCTCCACGCCCGGCCGGGGCCCGGCAGGGTGCGCGGGTGCATCCGGCGGGTGCGCGACGCGATGCGCTGGCCGGAGCGCAGCAGCCCCGGACGGGTGAACGCCCACCGCACCGCCCGCATCGTCGCCCGCTCCATCGCATGGCCCTTGGCCGGCTTCAGCACGGCCTTGTTGCCCTCGCGGATCACCTCCCCGCCCTGCGCCACCCGCTCCCGCAGATGCACCAGCACCTCGGGGATGTCGATGGCGACGGGACACACCTCGTAGCAGGCGCCGCACAGCGAGGAGGCGTACGGCAGCGAGGCGTCGATCTCGCTGCCGGTGCCCCGCAGCTGAGGGCTCAGGATGGCGCCGATCGGGCCCGGATAGACCGAGCCGTAGGCGTGGCCGCCCGCACGCTCGTACACCGGGCACACGTTCAGGCACGCCGAGCAGCGGATGCAGCGCAGCGCCTGCCGGCCCACCTCGTCGGCGAGGGTGTCGGTGCGGCCGTTGTCCAGCAGCACCAGATGGAACGCGCGGGGCCCGTCACCGTCCGTGGTGCCGGTCCACGTCGAGGTGTACGGGTTCATGCGCTCGGCCGTCGAGGAGCGGGGCAGGGTCTGCAGGAACACCTCCAGGTCCCGCCAGGTCGGCACGATCTTCTCGATGCCGACGACCGAGATCAGCGTCTCGGGCAGGGTCAGGCACATCCGGCCGTTGCCCTCGGACTCCACGACCACCAGCGTGCCCGTCTCGGCGACCATGAAGTTGGCGCCCGAGACGCCGACCTTCGCCCGCAGGAACTTCTCCCGCAGGTGCAGCCGGGCCGCCTCGGCGAGTTCGGCGGGCGTGTCGGTGAGACCCTCGGGGGCCGGGCGGCCCCACTCGCCCATCTCGGAGCGGAAGATGTCCCGGATCTCGCCCCGGTTGCGGTGGATCGCCGGGACCAGGATGTGCGAGGGCCGGTCCTTGCCCAACTGCACGATCAGCTCGGCCAGATCGGTCTCGTAGGCGTGGATGCCCGCCTCCAGGAGGGCCTCGTTCAGCCCGATCTCCTGCGTGGCCATCGACTTGACCTTCACGACCTCCGACTCGCCGGTCGCCCGGACCAGTTCGGTCACGATCCGGTTGGCCTCGTCGGCGTCGGCGGCCCAGTGCACCACGCCGCCCGCCGCGGTCACCGCCTCCTCCAACTGCACCAGATAGCGGTCCAGATGGCGCAGCGTGTGATCCTTGATCCGCTTGCCCGCCTCCCGCAGCTGCGCCCAGTCCGTCACCTCGGCCACGGCCGCCGCCCGCTTGGCGCGGATGGTGTGGGTGGCATGGCGCAGATTGCCGCGCAGCGTCTCGTCGTGGACCGCCTCGCGCGCGGCCTTCGGGAAGGCCGGCATCCCTACGAACGTCCCGCTCATACGGCCGGCTCCTCCTCCGTGCTCGCCAGGATCTCCGCGATGTGCACCGGCCGCATCCCGGTGCGCAGCCGCGTCATGGTGCCGCCGATGTGCATCAAACAGGAGTTGTCGGCGGCGCACAGCACCTCGGCGCCCGTCGACTCGGCGGCGCGCACCTTGTCGGCGCCCATCGCCGCCGAGACGTCGGCGTTCTTCAGCGAGAACGTGCCGCCGAAACCGCAGCACTCCTCCGCCCCCGGCAGCTCCACCAGCTCCAGCCCCTTCACGGCCTCCAGCAACCGCCGCGGCCGGTCCCCGAGCCCGAGGCCGCGCAACCCGTGACAGGTCGGGTGGTACGTCACCGTGTGCGGGTAGTACGCGCCGACGTCCGTCACCCCCAGCACGTCCACCAGGAACTCCGTCAGCTCGAACGTCTTCGGCACCACCGGCGCCAGCGTCGCCGCCAGCGCGTCCCCCCGGCCCTCGGCCCTGGCCCGCTCGCCCATCCGCGGATACAGCTCCCGCACCATCGCCGCACACGAACCGGACGGCGTGACGATCGCCTCGTACCCGCCGAACACCTCGGCGTAGTTGCGTGCCATCGGCTCCGTCTCGTGCCGGTAGCCGGTGTTGTAGTGCGCCTGGCCGCAGCACGTCTGGGCCATCGGGAAGTCGACCTCCACGCCCAGCCGGTTCAGCAGCGTCACCACGGCGCGCCCCGTGTCCGGGTAGAGCGTGTCGTTGACGCAGGTCAGGAACAGGGCGACACGCATCGCGGCTCCTCGTCGTCGATGGTCGGATGGGGGCAGGTTAGTGCGGGCCGCGAGGGCCGGGGGGTCCGGTTCACGATCCGGCGAGCCGTGCCTCGGCCGCGCGCCACGCCTGTGCGTCGCCGCGCGGCTCGTACCGGGTGAGCGGCTGGGTGCGGGTGAGCAGGCGGCGCATGTCGGCCCGGTTGCCCACCAGATCGTGCGCCCGGGCCTGCACCAGGACGTTGCCCAGGGCCGCCGCCTCCGTCGGGCCCGCCACCACCGGCAGCCCGCAGGCGTCGGCGGTCAGCTGGCACAGCAGCGCGTTGCGCACCCCGCCGCCGACGATGTGCACCACGTCCACCGGATGGTCGGCGAGCCGCTGCGCGTCCGCCACGGCCCGCCGGTGGGCCAGGGCCAGGGAGTCGAGGATGCAGCGCGTGATCCCGGCCGGAGTCCCGGGCGCCGGCTGCCCCGAGGCGCGGCACGCCTCGGCGATCCGCTCCGGCATCCGGCCCGGCGCGAGGAACGCCGCGTCGCCCGCGTCCACCACCGACCGCAGCGCCGGCTCCCGGGCCGCCGCCCGCAGCAGCTCGCCGAGGTCCGGCTCGCCCCAGGCGCGCACGCACTCCTGGAGCAGCCACAGACCCATGATGTTGCGCAGATAGCGGACCGTGCCGTCCAGCCCCAGCTCGTTGGTGAAGTTGGCCGCCCGGCTCTCCTCGGTCAGCACCGGCGCGGTCAGCTCCAGGCCGGCCAGCGACCAGGTGCCGGTGCAGATGTAGGCGAACCGCTCGCCGGACGCCGGCACCGCGGCCACCGCGGAGGCGGTGTCGTGCGAGCCGACCGCCGTCACCGGCACCGGACCGGTCAGCGCCGTCTCCTCCAGCACCTCCGGCCGCAGCAGCCCCGCGGGGTCGCCCGGCAGGCGCAGCGGCGCGAACAGGCTCAGGTCGATGCCCAGCCGCGCCGCGACGTCGTACGACCAGTCGCGCCTGCGCGGGTCGACGAGCTGCGTCGTCGAGGCGTTGGTCAGCTCGGTGCCCTGCTCCCCGGTCAGCCAGTACGCCAGCAGGTCGGGGATCAGCAGCAGCCGCTCGGCGTGCGCCAGTTGCGCCGACGACTTCGCCGCGGTCAGCTGGTACAGCGTGTTGAACGGCGCGTACTGCAGCCCGGTCGCCGCGTACAGCTCGTCGGCGGGCACGGCCGCCCACACCTGCTCGGCGATGCCGTCGGTGCGCGCGTCCCGGTAGTGCACCGGATTGCCCAGCAGCGCCCCGTCCGCGTCCAGCAGCCCGTAGTCCACGGCCCAGCTGTCGATGCCGACGGAGTCCAGCCGTCCCCCGCAGCGGTCGCCCGCGGCCCGCAGGCCCTCCAGCACGCCCGCGTACAGCCCCAGGACGTCCCAGCGCAGCCCCTCCGGCACGCGCACGGGCCGGTTCGGGAAGCGGTGCGCCTCGGTCAGTTCCAGTTCGTGCCGCCCGACGCGGCCGACCATGACGCGTCCACTGGACGCGCCGAGGTCGACCGCGGCGTACGACCTGATGCCCGGACTCACCGCAGGAACGCGGCGGCGACGCCCGCGTCGACCGGGACGTGCAGACCGGTGGTGTGCGTCAGCTCGCCCCCGGTCAGCGCGAACACCGCGTTGGCCACGTGCTCCGGCAGCACCTCCCGCTTGAGGATGGTGCGCTGGGCGTAGAACTCGCCGAGCTTGTCCTCCGGGACCCCGTAGACGGCCGCGCGCTGGGCGCCCCAGCCGCCCGCGAAGATCCCGGAGCCGCGCACCACGCCGTCCGGGTTGACGCCGTTGACGCGGATGCCGTGCTCGCCCAGCTCGGCCGCCAGCAGCCGCACCTGGTGCGCCTGGTCGGCCTTGGTCGCGGAGTACGCGATGTTGTTCGGGCCGGCGAAGACGGCGTTCTTGGAAGCGATGTAGACGATGTCGCCGCCCAGCCCCTGCGCGATCATCATGCGGGCCGCCTCGCGCGAGACGAGGAAGGAACCGCGCGCCATGATGTCGTGCTGGAGGTCCCAGTCCCTGGCGGAGGTCTCCAGCAGCGGCTTGGAGATGGAGATGCCGGCGTTGTTGACGACGAGGTCCACGCCGCCGAAGGCGAGCGCCGCCGCCTTGAAGGCCTCGGCGATCTGCTCCTCGGAGGTGACGTCCACCGTCACGGCGACGGCCTTGTCCGGGCCGCCCAGCTCCTCGGCGACCGCGGCGGCGTTCTCCCCGTCGAGGTCGGCGATCACCACGCAGGCGCCCTCGGCAACCAGCCGCTCGGCGATGGCCCGCCCGATGCCGCTGCCCGCACCCGTCACCAGCGCCACCCGCGTGGCCAGCGGCTTCGGCTTCGGCATCCGCTGCAGCTTGGCCTCCTCCAGGGCCCAGTACTCGATGCGGAACTTCTCCGACTCCTCGATCGGCGCGTACGCGGAGACCGCCTCGGCCCCGCGCATCACGTTGATCGCGTTGACGTAGAACTCGCCCGCGACCCGCGCCGTCTGCTTGTCCTTGCCGAAGCTGAACATGCCCACGCCCGGGATCAGCACGATCGCCGGGTCGGCCCCGCGCATCGCGGGGGAGCCGGGCTCGGCGTGCCGCTCGTAGTAGGCGGCGTACTCCTCGCGGTAGGCGGCGTGCAGTTCCTTCAGCCGCGCGATCGCCTCGTCCGGGTCCGCGGCGGGCGGCAGGTCGAGGACCAGCGGGCGGACCTTGGTGCGCAGGAAGTGATCTGGGCAGGAGGTGCCCAGCGCCGCGAGCCGCGGGTGCTCGGCGCGCGCCAGGAAGTCCAGCACCACGTCGCTGTCGGTGAAGTGCCCGACCTGCGGCTTGTCCTGGGAGGCCAGGGCCCGCACGTACGGGGCCAGCGCCGCCGCCCGCTCCCGCCGCTCGGCCTCGGGCAGGGCCTCGTAGCCCTCGATCACGGGACCGAAGGGCTCGGGCCTGCCGCGCTCGGCGAGGAACTTCTCGGCGGTGCGGATGATGTGCAGCGAGTTGCGCTCGCACTCCTCGGACGTGTCGCCCCAGGCGGTGATGCCGTGCCCGCCGAGGATGCAGCCGACGGCCTGCGGGTTGGCCTCCTTGACGGCCGCGATGTCCAGGCCGAGCTGGAAACCGGGCCGGCGCCACGGCACCCACACCACGCTGTCGCCGAAGCACTCGGCGGTCAGCTTCTCCCCGTCGGCCGCGCAGGCCAGCGCGATCCCGGAGTCGGGGTGCAGATGATCCACGTGCGCGGCGTCCACCAGACCGTGCATGGCGGTGTCGATGGACGGCGCGGCGCCGCCCTTGCCGTGCAGGCAGAAGTCGAAGGCGGCGACCATCTCGTCCTCGCGGTCGACGCCCGGGTAGACGCCGGTCAGCGCGCGCAGGCGGTCGAGGCGCAGTACGGCCAGCCCGGCCTCGGTCAGGGTCCCGAGGTCGCCGCCGGACCCCTTGACCCACATCAGCTCGACGTCGCCGCCGGTGACGGGGTCGGTGTCGGTGCCCTTGGCGGAGGCGTTGCCGCCGGCGTAGTTGGTGTTGCGGGGATCGGAGCCGAGCCGGTGCGACCGCGCGAGCAGGGCGGCGGCTTCGGGATGGGGTGCCATGTGGGTTCAGTCCTTTTCAGACGAGGGTCACGACGACGGTCGAAGGAGGAGCGAAAGGAAGGCCGGGGGGACGCCCTCGGGGGACCGGGGCCGGTCACGCCCCGGCGTGCGGAACTCGGCGGCTACGCCCCCCATCCGGCCTGTTCACCGCCGACCCGCTCGGCCACGATCTTCTCGGCCCACCCGGACGCCCTGTACGCCGCGATCGGCTCGGGGTCGAGCCCCATCTCCTCGCGCACCTCGCGCAGCAGCGGACGGACGTCGGTGTCGTAGGCGTCCATCAGCACGGCGTTCGCCTCCAGCACGTCCCCGGCGGCCTGGGCGGCGGCGAGCGCGTCCCGGTCCACGAGCAGCGCCTTGGCCGTGGCCTCCTGCACGTTCATCACCGAACGGATGATCGCCGGGATCTTCGCCTCGATGTTGTGGCACTGGTCGAGCATGAACGCCACGTCGGAGGAGAAGCCGCCCCCGCGCACGACCTCGTACATGATCCGGAACAGCTGGAAGGGGTCCGCCGCGCCCACCATCAGGTCGTCGTCCGCGTAGAACCGCGAGTTGAAGTCGAACCCGCCGAGCTTGCCCTCGCGCAGCAGCGTGGCCACGATGAACTCGATGTTGGTGCCCGGCGCGTGGTGCCCGGTGTCGACCACGACCTGCGCCTTCTCGCCGAGCTTGAGGCAGTGGGCGTAGGCGGTGCCCCAGTCCGGGACGTCGGTCGTGTAGAAGGCCGGCTCGAAGAACTTGTACTCCAGCAGCATCCGCTGCCCCTCTCCCAGCCGCTCGTACACCTCGGCCAGGCCCTCGGCGAGCCGGTCCTGACGTGCGCGGACGTCGTCCTGCCCCGGGTAGTTCGTGCCGTCCGCGAACCACAGCTTGAGGTCGCGCGAGCCGGTGGCGTCCATGATGTCGACGCACTCGAGCAGGTGGTCGACGGCCTTGCGACGCACCGCCGCGTCCGGGTGGCAGATGCTGCCCAGTTTGTAGTCGTCGTCCTGGAAGGTGTTGGAGTTGATCGCGCCGAGCCGGACGCCGTGGTCCTCGGCGAACTTCGCCAGCGCCGCGTAGTCCTCGACCCGGTCCCAGGGGATGTGCAGCGCCACGGTCGGCGCGACCCCGGTGAACTCGTGGACCTTGGCCGCGTCCTGCAGCTTTTCCCGCGGGTCGCGGGGCACGCCGGCCTGCGCGAAGACCTTGAACCGGGTCCCGGAGTTGCCGTACGCCCACGACGGCGTCTCGACGGCCTGGGTCCTGAGCGCGGCCTTCACCGCGGCGAGATCGGTCACTGCTGGGCTCCTGTGACATAGGTCGGAACGAGTCCGCGCACACGACGGTGGCTGAACGGTCTGCGAACGACGATGTGAAACGATTCAAGAGGCAAGCTATGAGTCCCTCGGAGGGGTGTCAAGCGTTGTGACAGACCCTGCTTCTCGTGACCGCTCCCGGCCCCTGATTCTCGAAAATTTTTCGACAGGGCCCCATTGACGCGACGCATCCGGCGCGCCTAACGTCCCGGCAACCCTGTTGAAACCTTTCACGGCGTTGTGTGGGTCGCCTCGGCCGTCCCCCCTGTGCGTCGTCGAGGAGCCCTCATGACCCACCCGTCCGACACGGGACCGGCCCCGGTGCTGGCGCTGCAGGGCGTCTCCAAGTCCTTCGGCGCCGTACGGGCCCTGCGGGACGTGTCCCTGGAACTGTTCCCCGGCGAGGTGCACGCCCTCGCCGGAGAGAACGGCGCGGGCAAGTCGACCCTCATCAAGACGCTCGCCGGAGTGCACCGGCCGGACGCCGGCCGGGTGCTGCTCGACGGTGAGCCCGTCGTCTTCCACGGCCCCGGCGACGCCCGCGACGCCGGCATCGCCGTGATCTACCAGGAGCCCACGCTCTTTGCCGACCTCTCGATCGCCGAGAACATCTTCATGGGGCGCCAGATGCGGCGCGCTTTCGGCCGGATCGACCACCGGGCCACCCGCGCCGCGACCGCCGCCCTCATGCGCCGCCTCGGCGTCGACCTCGACCCGGACCGGCCGGCCCGCGGGCTGTCCATCGCCGACCAGCAGATCGTCGAGATCGCCAAGGCCCTCTCCTTCGACGCCCGCGTCCTGATCATGGACGAGCCGACCGCCGCCCTCACCGGCAGCGAGGTCGCCCGCCTCTTCGGCGTCGTCCGCACCCTGCGCGACCAGGGCGCCGCCGTGCTGTTCATCTCCCACCGCCTGGAGGAGATCTTCGAGCTCTGCCGGCGGGTGACCACCCTGCGCGACGGCGCCCGGATCGCCGGCGAATCGCTCGACGGCATGACCGAGGACGACCTGGTGCGCCGGATGGTCGGCCGCGACCTGGACGAGCTGTACCCCAAGCAGGCCGTCCGCCCCGGCGAAGTCGCCCTCGCCGTACGGCGGCTGACCCGCGAGGGCGTCTTCACCGACGTCTCCTTCGAGGTGCGGCGCGGCGAGATCGTCGGCCTCGCCGGACTCGTGGGCGCCGGGCGCACCGAGGTGGCCCGGGCCGTGTTCGGCATCGACCGCCGCGACGCCGGGGAGGTCGTGGTCGACGGACGGAAGCTGCCCAACGCCGCCCCGTCCGCCGCCATGGCCGCGGGCCTCGCCCTCGTCCCCGAGGACCGCCGCGCCCAGGGCTTGGTGATGGACATGTCCATCGAGCGGAACATCGGCCTGACCGGGCTGCGCACGACCGTGCGGGCCGGCCTGGTGGACCGGGGCGCCGAGCGCAGCCGCTCCGTGGACTGGGCCGTCAGGCTCCAGGTGAAGTACGCCCGCATCGCCGACGCCGTCTCCACCCTGTCCGGCGGCAACCAGCAGAAGGTCGTCCTCGCCAAGTGGCTCGCCACCGGCCCCAAGGTGCTGATCGTCGACGAACCGACCCGCGGCATCGACGTCGGCACCAAGGCCGAGGTGCACCGGCTGCTCGGCGAACTGGCCGCCGACGGCGTGGCCGTCCTGATGATCTCCTCCGACCTGCCCGAGATCCTCGGCATGGCCGACCGCGTGCTGGTGATGCACGAGGGCCGGCTCACCGCCGAGATCCCGCGCTCCGAAGCCACCGAGGAAACCGTGATGGCCGCAGCCACCGGGAGGACCGCCTCATGACGGTGACCACCCCCGCCCCCGTCGCCGAGACCCCCCGGGCCGGCGCCACCCGGCTGGTCGACCGCGCGTTCAAGATGCGCGAACTGGCCATCCTGGCCGTCTTCCTGGTGATGATCGGCGTCACCCAGGCGGGCAACAGCGCGTTCCTGTCCGAACAGGGCATCAAGGACCTGCTGCTCAACGCCACGATCCTGGTGCTGGTCGCCACCGGTCAGGCCCTGGTCGTCATCACCCGCAACGTCGACCTGTCCGTCGGCTCCACCCTCGGCATCAGCGCCTTCGCCGCCGGCGCCCACCTCCAGGGCGGCGGCGACCCCGTCGTCGCCGTGGCGCTCGCGGTGCTCCTGGGCATCGGCTTCGGCCTCCTCAACGGCCTGCTGGTCAGCCTCGGCCAGGTGCCCGCCCTCGTCGTCACCCTCGGCACGCTCTACATCATCCGCGGCATCGACTCCCTGTGGGTCGGATCCCGCCAGATCACCGCGGCCGACCTGCCCGGCGGCTTCGTCGACTTCGGCTCCGGCGGCCTGTGGGCCGTGCCCTGGCTCGCGATGATCGCGCTGGCGGTGCTGGCGGCGACCGCCTACTACCTCAGGCACTTCGGCGGCGGCCGGGAGCTGTACGCGCTCGGCTCCAACCCCGAGGCCGCCCGCCTCGCCGGCATCCCGGTGCGCAGGCGGATCCTCGCCGCGTACACCTTCTGCGGCGCCCTCGCCGGCCTCGCCGGGGCGATGTACCTGGCCCGGTTCGGCAACGTCGACTCAGGCACCGGAACCGGTTACGAACTCACCGTGGTCAGCGCCGTCGTGGTCGGCGGCGTGGTCTTCACCGGCGGCTCCGGCAGCGTCTACGGCGCCGCGCTCGGAGCGCTGCTGCTGACGTCGATCAACAGCGTGCTGCCCGCCCTCGGCGTCAGCTCCGTCTGGGTGCTCGCGATCAACGGCATCCTGCTCCTCCTCGCCATCGCGGTCGACCGGATGGTCGCGCTGCGCGTGGCCACCGCCCTCAAGAAGAGGAACGCCCGCCATGCCTGAGTCCCTCACGCGCGCGGTCCGCTGGGACACGGTCGTCGGCGCGCTGCTCGTCGCCGTGCTGCTGGCGTCGTTCACCTTCGTGGACGGCTTCGGCAACGCCCTGAACCTGTCCTTC
Source organism: Streptomyces sp. NPDC006610 (assembly GCF_040611575.1). NCBI lineage: Bacteria > Bacillati > Actinomycetota > Actinomycetes > Kitasatosporales > Streptomycetaceae > Streptomyces > Streptomyces sp. NPDC006610. The sequence continues at coordinate 39,850 of NZ_JBEXOP010000010.1, read as the reverse complement.
CTGATCGGCAACACCCTGCCCATCGCGCTGATCGCGCTGCCGATGACGCTGCTCGTCGTCTCCGGCGAGATCGACCTGTCCGTCGCCTCCACCGCCGGGCTGTCCGGCGCGGTGATGGGCGCCCTGTGGAACCAGGGCATGACCATCGAGACGATCATCCCGGTGTGCCTGCTGCTCGGTGCGGCGTGCGGGCTGGTCAACGGGCTGTTGGTGACCAGGCTCGGGCTGCCGTCCCTGGCCGTCACCATCGGCACCCTGGCCGCCTACCGGGGCATCGCGCAGATCGTCCTCGGCGCGGACGCGGTGACCGACTTCCCCACGCCCTACCTGGAGTTCGCGGCGGGCCGCATCGGCGACACGTTCGTGCCGCGGGCCTTCCCGCCCTTCCTGGCGCTGCTGATCGTCGCCGTGGTCGTCCTGCACGCCACCCCGTTCGGGCGGTCGCTGTTCGCGATCGGCGCGAGCGAGGAGGCGGCCCGGTTCGCCGGGATCCGGGTCAGGCGGCAGAAGCTGATCCTGTTCACGGCGACCGGCCTCATGGCCTCCCTCACCGGCGTCTTCTGGGCCCTGCACTACGCCAGCGCCCGCTACGACAACGCCACCGGCCTCGAACTGTCCGTCGTCGCCGCCGTGCTGCTCGGCGGCATCGACTTCGACGGCGGCAAGGGCACGCTGGGCGGCGCGATCGCCGGCGTGTTCCTGCTCGGCGCGCTGCAGAACGTGATGAGTCTGCAGGACGTCTCCGCTCAGTCGCAGATCGTCGTCACCGGCGTCCTGCTCGTCCTGTCCGTCCTCGGCCCCCGCGCCGCCCGGCAGATCGCGGCGGCACGGGCCGGGCGGGCGGCCGCCTCGAAACCGCCGGGCAGGACGCCCGCACCCACCCCCTGACCCTCCCTCCGCGAAGGACCCCCGTCATGCGCAAGTCATCGCTGCGTCGCGCCTGCGCCGCGCTCGCCGCCGTCACCTCGCTCGCCCTCGCCGCCACCGCCTGCGGCGGCACCACGAAGGAGGACGTGAGCCGGGAGGGCGGCTCGGCCGCCGCGGCCGGCCGGGCCGACCCGAACGCCGAGCTCAAGAAGGGCCTGACCGTCGGCTTCCTGCCCAAGCAGGTCAACAACCCCTACTTCACCTCCGCCGACAAGGGCGGCGAGGCGGCCCTGAAGGAGCTGGGCTCCGGCTACAAGGAGGTCGGCCCCTCCAGCGCCACCGACACCTCCGGCCAGGTCTCCTACGTCAACACCCTCACCCAGCAGCAGGTCGACGCGATGGCCGTCTCCGCCCAGGACCCCGGCGCCCTGTGCACCGCCCTGAAGCAGGCCATGAGCAACGGCATCAAGGTCGTCACCTACGACTCCGACACCAAGCCCGACTGCCGCAACGCCTTCGTCTCCCAGGCCTCCGCCGAGGACCTCGGCCGCACCGAGGTGCAGCTGCTCGCCGAGCAGATCGGCTACAGGGGCGAGATCGCGATCCTGTCCGCCGCGCAGACCGCGACCAACCAGAACACCTGGATCGAGTTCATGAAGGACGAGCTCGAGGACCCCAAGTACAAGGACATGAAGCTGGTCGAGGTCGCGTACGGCAACGACGACGCCCAGCAGTCCTTCCAGCAGACCCAGGGCCTGCTCCAGGAGTACCCGAACCTCAAGGGGATCATCTCCCCGACCACCGTCGGCATCAAGGCCGCCGCCCAGTACCTGTCCGGCTCCCGGTACAAGGGCAAGGTCAAGCTGACCGGCCTCGGCACCCCCAACGACATGCGCAAGTACGTCAAGAACGGCACCGTCGAGGCGTTCGAGCTGTGGGACCCGGCCAAGCTCGGCGAGCTGGCCGCGCGCACCGCCGTCGCGCTGGTCTCGGGGCAGATCACCGGCAAGGAGGGCGAGACCTTCACGGCCGGCGGCATGGGCGAGTACACCATCGGCGAGGACGGCGTCATCAGCCTCGGCAAGCCGACCGTGTTCAACGCCGACAACATCGACCAGTACGACTTCTAGCAGCGGGGCGGTACGTCATGCAGCGTGTCTGTTTCCTTCTCAAGGTCCGCGAGGACCGCATCGCCGAGTACCGCGAACGCCACGCCGACGTGTGGCCCGAGATGCGCGAGGCGCTCTCGGCCACCGGCTGGCACAACTACTCCCTCTTCCTGCGCGACGACGGCCTGCTCGTCGGCTACCTGGAGACCGAGGACTTCGAGGCCGCCAGGGCCGGCATGGAGGCCACCGAGGTCAACGCCCGGTGGCAGGCGGAGATGGCGCCCTTCTTCGAGTCCCTCGACGGGTCGCGCCCCGACGAGGCGATGAAACCGCTCACCGAGGTGTTCCACCTCGCCTGACAGGTCCGTTCGGGAGAGAGGTCCGTTCATGAGAAGACGCACCGTCCTGGCGAGCGCCCTGCTGGCCCCGCTGGCGGCGCCGGGCAGCGCCCGCGCCGCCGCCCCGGGCCCGTCGGTCACCCGCACCGGCACCTCCACGCTCGACGCCCGGGCTCTGTTCTTCGTGTCGTACAACGGCCTGGTCAACAACAACGCGTTCCAGAAGAACGGCCTGCTCACCTACAAGGGCCACCAGTACGCGGCCTGGTACACCGCCGACCGCAACGCCGTCGTCGCCCGCCGGGCGCTGGGCGCGACCACCTGGCAGACCGTCAGGATCGGTCACACCCTGCGCTACGACGACTCCCACAACGTCATCTCCATGGGCGTCTCCCGCGTCGACGGCCGCCTGCATCTGAACATGGACTCCCACAGCGACGGCTTCACCTACGTCAGGTCCGCCGCCGGGCTCATGGACGACCCCACCGGGCTGAGCTGGACCGCGAGCCGCTTCGGCGCGCCCCGGAACACCCTCGACGGGCTCGCCCTCACCTCGCAGTTCACCTACCCGCAGTTCGTCGCCACCCCCGAGGGCGGGCTCCAGCTGAGCTACCGGGCCGGCGTCTCCGGCAACGGCCGCAACGGCCTGGCGGAGTACGACGGTTCGCGGTGGACCGCGCTGGGGGAGTGGTCCGGTTCCACCGGCACGTACACCAGCGAGCACGGCTCCAGCACCGCCCGCAACATGTACCTGCACGGCATCGACTACGACCGGGCCGGCCGGCTGCACGCGTTCTTCACCTGGCGCGAGCAGAACGCCGCCGTCATGTGCTCCGGCGGCGGCATCACCAACCACGACACCGGCTACGTCCACTCCGACGACCGCGGCCGCACCTGGCGCAACAGCGCCGGCACGGTCGTCGGCACGACCGGCGCCGACCGCGTGCAGGTCACCGACCCCGGCCTGGTGGTGGACGCGCTGAACCCGGACCACTCCCTGATGAACCAGGAGAGCCAGTTCACCGACTCCGCCGGACTGCCGCACGCGATCATCAGCTACGTGCCCGGCCGCTTCGGCCAGTGCACCACGAACTACGTAGCCGACCGCACCGCGGGCGGCAGGGCGTTCCACCTGCGCAGGGCCGCCTCCGGCGCCTGGCAGAAGACGGAGATCCCCGTCCCGCTCGACTCCAGCCAGCGGACCCGGCTGATCCTGGACAGGTACGACAACGCCTACGCGATCCTCCCCTTCGGCCGGATCGCCGGCGCCTCCAAGGCATCCGGGCACACCGACTGGCGGCTGCTGTTCGACGGGGCGGGACTCAACGCCTTCGGCGAGGTCGTGACCGACGAGACCCGCGTCGCACAGGACGGGGTGCTGTCGTTCATGTACCAGGAGCGGTCCACCGGCACGACGCCGTCCGCGCTCCGCGTCGTCGACTTCCGGCTGCCCGCGTGAGCGTGACCGGCCCGGGGCGGCGTGCGGGTAGTGTGAAGGCCCTCCCGTCGCCCCTCGTCTCCCTGGAGGTCGCTGCCTGATGGCCCAGTCCGTGGGTATCAAGGACGTCGCCCGCGCCGCCGGCGTCTCCGTGGGCACGGTCTCGAACGTGATCAACCGGCCCGAGACCGTCGCCACCGAGACCCGCGCGCGCGTGCAGTCCGCGATCGAGCGGCTCGGCTACGTGCGCAGCGAGTCCGCCCGTCAACTGCGCGCCGGCCGCAGCCGGATCATGGGCCTGCTCGTCCTCGACATGGGCAACCCCTTCTTCGTCGACGTGGCGCGCGGCGCGGAGCGGGCCGCCCGCGACGCCGGACTCGGCGTGATGGTCTGCAACAGCGCCCAGGACCCGGCCGAGGAGGCCGAGTACCTCTCCCTCTTCGCCGAGCAGCGGGTGCGGGGGGTGCTGCTCACCCCGGCCGACGCGACCGGCCGCAACATGGCGGCGTTCCGCCGCCACAACATCCCCTTCGTGCTCGTCGACCGGGTCGCCGAGGGCGCCACCGAGTGCTCCGTCTCCGTGGACGACGTCGCCGGCGGCGCGCTGGCCGTGCGCCACCTGGTGGACGCCGGGCACCGCAGCATCGCGTACGTCAGCGGGCCGCCCGCCCTCAACCAGGTCCGCGACCGGCGCACCGGCGCGCTGAACGCGCTCGCGGAGGCGGGCCTCGGCCCCGAGGCGCTGCGCGAACTGCCCACCGACCGGCTCGACGTCGCCGCGGGCCGGGACGCGGGCGCCCGCCTCCTCGGCCTCGCCGACCGCCCCACGGCGGTGTTCTGCGTCAACGACCTGCTCGCCCTCGGCGTGCTCCAGGCCATGTTCGCGGCCGGCGTCTCCGTCCCCGACGACCTCGCCATCGTCGGCTACGACGACATCGAGTTCGCCGCCGCTGCCGCCGTCCCGCTCACCTCGGTACGGCAGCCCGCCGTCACGCTGGGGGCGCTCGCCGCCGAACTGCTGCTCCAGGAGACGGGAAGCATCGAGGGGTCGGTCCGGCACGAGCACCGGCGGGTCGTGCTCCAGCCCGAACTGGTGGTACGGCGCTCCAGCCTGTCCGGCCGCTGACGCCGGCCGTGCCGTTCGCGCCCCTGACAGCGGCCCACCGGCGCGTTCCGGGGCTCCGGCGCCGATTAGGCTGGCCGCCATGCACGACGACCACCCCGGCGACCCGGCCGGATCCGCCGCCCTGCGCGGCGACTGCGCGAACTGCTTCGGGCTGTGCTGCGTCGCCCTGCCCTTCGCCGCCTCCGCCGACTTCGCGGTGGACAAGGCCGCCGGGACGCCCTGCCGCAACCTGCGCGAGGACCACCGCTGCGGCATCCACGCCCGGCTGCGGTCCGAGGGCTTCGCCGGGTGCACGGTCTACGACTGCTTCGGCGCCGGCCAGAAGGTCTCGCGGATCACCTTCGGCGGCGAGGACTGGCGCACCGGTTCCCGTGAGCACGCCCGCCGGATGTTCGACGTCTTTCCCGTCGTACGCCATCTCCACGAGCTGCTCTGGTATCTCACCGAGGCGCTCGCCCTGCCCGCCGCCCGCCCGCTGTACGGCGATCTGCGCGACGCCCTGGAGCGGACCGAAGAACTCACCCTGCGCTCCGCGGAGGAGCTGGCCGCCCTGGACGTGGGCGCGCACCGGCAGGAGGTCGACGTCCTGCTGCTGAAGGCCAGTGAGCTGGCCCGCGCGGGGGTCCGCGGGCGCGGGAAGATGCGCCGGGGCGCCGACCTGATCGGCGCCCGGCTCCGACGGGCCGACCTGCGGTGCGCCACCCTGCGCGGGGCCTGTCTCATCGCCGCCGACCTGACCGGCGCCGATCTGCGCGGCGCGGACCTGATCGGGGCCGACCTGCGCGGCGCCGACCTCACGGACGCCGATCTGACCGGCGCCTTCTTCCTGACCCAGCCGCAGCTCAACGCGGCCCGCGGCACGGCCGGCACCCGGTTGCCGCGGTCGCTGCGCCGGCCCGCGCACTGGTCGTAACGCCCCATCCCTCAACAGGAATCCTGGGACGTGCCCGGTTGGCGTGCGCCGCGATCTTCGATAGGTTAGGTGAGCCTTACCTAATCATGAGGAGTCGAGGATGCGTGACAGCCAAGCCCGGACGGCCGCACCCGCCGCGGCGGAACGGGCCCGCTCGGTGCTCGCCGCCGCCTGGTCGTGCGCCGTGAGCACGGACGGCGTCCGGGAGGAACTCGTCGGCGCGCACGACGTCGCCGACGACGGCCGGGTGCTCCTGCGCGTGCCGGACGACAGCGCGCTGCTCGCCGTCGCCCTGTGCGCACCGCGCGGCGAGCCGTCCGCCGTCCTGGAGTTCGCCGACGTCGCGCCCGTCCCGCTGCGCCACCGCATCCGGGCCCGCGTCCTGCTCGCCGGCTGGTTCGCCGTCGAGGAGGGCCGCCTCGCCTTCCGGCCCACCCGCGTCGTGCTGCACGGCACCGCCGGCGCCGAGGTCGTCGACCCGGACGAGTTCGCCGCCGCCCGCCCCGACCCGCTGGCCACCGCCGAGGCCGGACTGCTCACCCACCTCGCCGACGCCCACCCCGACGCCGTCGAGCGGCTGACCCGGCTCGTGGAACCGGGCAGCCGGCACGGCGCGGTCCGCGTCCAGCCGCTCGCCGTCGACCGGCACGGACTGACCCTGCGCATCGAACGCCGCCGCGCCCACGGCGACGTACGCCTGGCCTTCCACGCGCCCGCCGACGGGGTCGCCCAGCTCGCCGAGCGCATGCACGTCCTGCTGGCCCGGGCGAGCGCCGCCGCCTGCCCGCGCGCCCTGCACCGGCAGCGCACGGACGGCGACGGCTGACGCCCGCCGGCCGGCTACCAGTCGCCGTCCTGGACCGGCTTGCCCGGCGCGTCGCCCAGCGGCTTCACCTGGTACGGCGCCGGGTCCTGCCACGGCTCGTGGTCGTCGCCGAGCCAGTCGCCCACCGGCTTCGCCCCGCCCAGCGTGTGCGTCGGGTCGAGATCGAGCGCGTCCTCGTCGTAGTACTCGAACCAGGGCAGCCCCGCCCGCGTGTACGCAGCCCGGTCCACCGGAGACGGCGGCGGCGCCTCGCCGGTGATCCGCCGCCACTCGGGCGGCGTCACCAGATGCACGAAGACCCGCCCCGCCGGCTCGCCGGCCCAGTCCGACAGCGGCCGGTCGTCCCGGTACACCTCCTGGCGCATCGAGCCGCCGACGCCGAGCCCCATGGCCGCCGCGCCCCGCGGCCGGCCCGCGGGCGCCGCGCCCGGCGCGGGCGGCGGGGCGCCGAAACCGGCGGCCATCATCGGCGCCGCGGGCGCACGCTCCGCAAGCCGCCGCTGCGCCTCGCGCCAGACGGCCAGCGCCCCCTCGCCCAGCGGGAACGACTGCAGCTGCACGCCGCCCCACACCTCCTCGCCGGTGACCTGGCCCTCCACCGTCGCGCCGAGCCCGAGCGGAACGGCGACGAACTGGCGCACCGTGCCCTTGCCCGAGTTGATGCCGTCCAGCCACGGCTGGCGCGGCAGCACGACGTAGTTCTGCGGATCGCGGGAGAGCCGGTCGCTCCACGGCCGGCCGGACACCGCGCACACCTTGCCCACCCCGACCTGGAGCGCGGCCGGCTCCGTCGTGCCGGAGAAACTCAGCCACATCGCCTCGCGCAGGTACACCGGCAGCATCACGCCACCGCGCGCCCGCCACTGCTCCGGCACGGTGTCCGGGTAGTCCGCGACCCGGCGCACCGGGAACTCGCCCAGCCCGGGCGGCAGGGCGTGCGTGCCCGTCTCGGGCAGTCGCAGCGTGCGGATGAACCGCACCGCCGCCCCGCCCGGCAGCCGCAGAGTGTTCCCGTCGATCCGTACGCCGCCGCCGTCGGCCATCCCACGCTCCCCTTCGTCGCCCTCTCGCCCGCGGGCGGGCGCCCGCGACCTCGTCACTCAGCACGCCGCGCGGCGGCCCCGCGGTTCCGCCGCGACCGGCGCAGGGCGCGCAGCCGGTCCTGGAGCCGGGTCAGCCGCGGCAGCCGCTCGCGCTGCTCGCGGGTGGAGCGGTCCAGTTCCTCCAGCAGCCGGCGGGAGCGGTGCTCGGTGTCCATCTCGTCCAGGATGCGGTTGACCTCGGTCAGCACCGCGCCGTGCAGTTGCCACTGGCTGGGGTCGCGGCGGACCTCGTCGAGGAACAGGTCGGCCAGCTTGTCGCGGGTGGCCCGGGCGGTGTGCAGCTCGGCCGTCAGCCGTTCCTCCGCCGACTCGGCGCTCTCGCTGACATGCGTGGTGACCAGCACCGCGTAGCTCACCACGGCGTCGGCGATCTCCGCCAGCAACTGCTCCACCACGGCGCCCGTCGGCGGCTCGAACAGCGGCTCCGGCTCCCGCTCCTTGGCCAGGTCGGTGAGGGAGCGGGCGAGGACCCGCAGCACGACCGTGCAGATCTCCAGCGTGTCCAGACCGGTGCGCAGCACCACCCGGTGCAGCACGCCCTCCCGCACGCGCGGGTTGAGCCGCAGACTGTCCTCGGCCTGCCGCAGCGCGGCGTCCACCTGCACGATGTCGTGGTCGAGCCGGCGCGCCTCGTGCAGCCGCTCGGCCGCGCGCTCGTACGGGGTGCGCCCGGCGGCCTGCTCGCCGACGCGCAGCATCAGCTGCCGCATCCGGCGGGCCAGGCCCTCGATCGACTCGCCGGCCTCGCCCACCCAGACCGGCGGCGGCAGCAGCACGTTGACGCCCATCCCGACCACCGCGCCGATCAGCGTCTCCAGGATCCGCGCCCAGGCGGTGTCCCCGTGCGCGGTGACGCCGAGCACCAGCATGGCGCTGATCGCCACCTCGGGCACGTACTCGTCGACCCGCACCAGATGCCCGACCGCCAGCGCCGCCATGATCAGCAGCGCCAGGCTCCACCACGTCAGGCCCACCAGCATGCTGAACGCGATGGCGACCAGCACCCCCGCCACCACGGAGTTCACCCGGCGCACGCCGTTGGTGAGGGTGGCGTACAGCGTGACCTGGACGACCAGCAGAGCGGTGAGCGGCGCGGTCAGCGGGGCCGCCTCGGGACTGAGCCGTAGGGCGATGACGTAGGCGAGCGTCGCCCCGAAGGTCGACCGGAACGCCTGGACGACCACGGGTTCTCGATGCCGCTTCAGCGACTGGGCAAGGGAGGCGGGCCACTTTCGTACTACTTGCATCCTTTGGCCTGTTCCCGTTCCCCAGGGACCTCGAACGTCCCGCCAGTGCACTGCCGTCACGTGGCGCAACGCCGGGCGGGAGCGGTCAGGCGCCGAGCTTGTCCAGGAAGGCGAAGAGGTTGCCCGTGGTGCGGGCGATCTGCTCGTCGAGGGTGAGGCTCTCCTCGAAGCGGGCGCCGGACTCGGAGATCTTCTTGCCGCGCAGGTACAGGGAGCAGGCCAGGTCGGTGCACATGTAGACGCCGACCGAGTTGCCCTCGCGGCCCGCCGCTCCCGCTTTTCGCGCGGTCATCAGGGACACGCCGCCGCGCGGGTGCGTCGTCAGGCACAGCGAGCACAGGCTCCGGTGCAGATAGCCGCGCTGCGCGGGCGGGAAGCGCAGGGTGATCCCGACGAGGCGCTCTCCCCCCTCGACCACCAGGTAGCTGCGGTCCGGCGCCCCCGGGTCCCGCCAGCCGAGGAAGTCCAGGTCCTCCCAGGGCCGGTCGGCGAGATCGCGCGGCACGGGCAGGCGCTTGGCCTCGCCCTTCGAGCAGTTCACGAACGAACCGCGGATGTCCTGCTCGGTGAGTGGTCGCATGAGGGGGGTCTCCGGAGAACGCCGCACAAAGGGCCCGGAATCTCCGGGCCCGGGCCAGGTTAGGCGGCGTCCGCGCGCCCGGGCCAACCGATTTTCCGGGGCGGCCACGGGCGGGCCGTCGGCGACGCCGTAGCCTGGAGCCGCACCGCCAGGCCCGGCCGTTCGCACCGCCCCGCTTAGCTCACGGCGTGAATTAAGGGGTGGGGCAATAGTGTCCCCGATGACCCGGGCGGGGTATGTTGCAGGTCGGGCAGGGTTTCGGAGGGAGCCACATGGCGGGGCGCAACGGGCGCACGGTGCGGGATCTGCGGCGGGCCAACCGCACGGCCGTGCTGCAACGGCTGTACTTCGACGGGCCGCTCAGCCGCTTCGAGCTGGGCCCGGCGACCGGCCTCAGCTCCGGCTCGGTCAGCAACGTCGTCGCCGACCTGGTCGCCGACGGGCTGGTGGAGGAGGCGGGCAGCGTCGACTCCGACGGCGGCCGGCCGCGCACCCTGCTGCGGGTCTCGCCCGCCAGCGGCCACATGATCGGCGTCGACGTCGGCGAGACCCGGGTCCGCGTCGAGCTGTTCGACCTCGCCCTCACCGAGCTGGCCCGCACCGAGCGCCCGCTGGAGCAGCAGCGCTACGACGTCGAGGTCATCGTCGGCCACATCCGCGACGGCGTCGCCGAGGTGCTGGCCGGCGCCGGCGTGCCGCCCGAGCGGCTGCTGGGCGCCGGCATCGGCGTGCCCGGCATAGTCGAGCGCACCGACGACCGGGGCGCGGTCGTGCACGGGCAGACGATCGGCTGGGACGCCGTCCCGCTGGAGGCCCTGCTGCGTTCCTCGTCCCCGCTCCCCGACGGCGTCCCGTACTTCATCGACAACGGCGCGCGCACGCTCGGCCAGGCCGAGATGTGGTTCGGCGCCGGACGCGGCGCCGACAACGCCGTCGTGGTGCTGTTCGGCTCCGGCGTCGGCGCCTGCCTGGTCACGCCCGAGGTGGAACACGGCCGGGCCGTCGAGTGGGGGCACCTGACCGTCCGGGTGCGCGGACGCCGGTGCCGCTGCGGAGCCCTCGGCTGCCTGGAGGCCTACGCGGGCGCCGAGTCCCTGCTGGAGCGCTGGCGCGAGGCGGGCGGCCGGCCGCCCCGGGACGCCGACGAGGAGACCGCGCTGACCGCGATGCTCGCCGCCGCCTACCCGCCGGACGGCGCCGCGCCCGACCCGGTCGCGCTCGGCGTGCTGGAGGAGACCGCCGAGTACCTGGGTGCGGGCCTGTCCGACCTGATCAACCTCTTCCAGCCCGAGCGCATCCTGATCGGCGGCTGGGCCGGCCTCCAGCTCGGCGCCGGCTTCCTGCCCGCCGTACGCCGCCACGCCACCGCCTACGCGCTGCGCCACCCGGCCGAGAAGGTCGCCATCGAGCTGGGCCGGCTCGGTCCGGACGCGGTCACCGTGGGCGCCGCCATCCTCCCGCTGGCCGACTTCTTCGCCCGCGGCGGCCGCCGTCCCGAGCCCGCGCCGCAGGGGCCGCTCCCGGCGTGGCACGCGGTGCTGGAGGAGCGGGCCTCGCACTGAGCCCCGGGACCCGGGCCCGGAACGCTGTTTCGCGCGCCCGCCCGGGAGGTACTCGCGTGGGCCCGGGCACGGACCGCCCGGGCCCGTGTACCGAGGGAGCACACCGTGACGGACCACCGCAACGAGGAGCCGGGCCGCAGCGAGGACCCGCTGCCGCGGGACCTGCCCGACCAGCAGACCTACGAGGGCGACGACCCGTGGGACGTGAACCCGCAGAGCATCGCCAGGGAGGCCGGGAAGAAGGCGAGTCCCACCGACCCCTCCGCCGACGTCCCCGACACCGACGAAGGCGGCACCGGCCGGCAGCCGGAGCCGGGGGACGACGAGGGACCGCAGGAGTCCCCGGCCTGACCGGCTAGCCCACCTTGCGCCCCCGCATCGGCGCGGTGCGTTCCCCCGCTCCCTGCTGCATCCCCTGCACGAACTCCTCGATGACCTCGGTCGCCGTGCGCCGAGGGCTCCAGCCCAGTTCCGTGCGGGCACGGGTGCAGTCCATCAGCGGCAGCCGCAGCACCGCGTCGAACAGGTGCGGGGAGGCGGGCAGCAGATGCAGCCCCCAGGCCGCCGCGACCGCCGAACGGGCAGCGGAACGGGGGAGGCGCACCGGACGGCTGCCGAAGTGCTCCGCCAGCAGCCGCGCGTCGACCGGCGGATCGGCGGCGATGTTGAACGCGCCCCGGACCTCGGAGAGCGCCGCCAGCCGGTACGCCTCCGCCGCGTCGTCGGTGTGCAGCGCCTGCACCCGCAGCCCCGGAATGTCCGGCAGGAACGGCAGCAGCTCCGGGCGCGCCAGCTGACCCGGCAGGAAACGGCCGCCGAAGATGCGCCGCTGCTCGCTCGCCGACTCGCGCTTGAACAGGAACGCGGGCCGCATCCGCACCACCCGCACCCCCGGATGGTCCCGCTCGAAGGTGTCGAGGGTGCGCTCCAGGTAGGCCTTCTCGCGGCAGTACGCGGCGTCCGGCCAGCCGTGGGTCGGCCAGGACTCGTCCACCGCCCGGTCCTTGGGACCCGGCGAGTACGCGCCCACCGAGGAGGCGTGGACCAGCGCCGGTACGCCCGCCTCGGCCACCGCGTCGAAGACGCGGATGCCGCCGAGGACGTTGGTGCGCCAGGTGGTCGCCGGATCGTGGGTGGGCTGGAACGCCCACGCCAGATGGATCACGGCGTCCGCACCGGTGAACTCCTTGACGAGATCGGCCTGCTGCGAGGCGATGTCCACCGCCGACCAGTCGGTCTTCGCCGGCGCCTCGTCGGGCAGCCGGCGGGCCAGTCCCCGCACGGATCCGACCCGCGGATCCTGGGCGAGGGCCCGTACCACGCTGGTGCCCACGTTGCCCGTGGCGCCGGTGACGACGATCCTTCGGCCCGCTGCGCTGCTCACTTCCGTCTCCTTCGGCCGTCCTGCGGGGAGGGACGGACCGAGTACCCGTGAGGGCGCGAAAAAGCCCCGACCGGACGGGGGATTCCGGTCGGGGCGGTCCGAGGGGTGCAACGGACGGACGGCGTCGGGCGTTCCGCCGCACGGCCGGGACCCCGAGTGACGTCGGTCACCAGATGCCGTCGCCCGGCAGAGACGCGAGGAGATGGGCGGGGTCGGCGTAGACCGCGTCGGCCCCGGCCTCCTCCAGGTCGGCCCGAGGCACCCCGCCGCACAGCACGCCGACGCAGCGCACCCCGGCCCTGCTGCCCGCCCGCATGTCCCACACCGTGTCGCCGACGAACACCGACTGCGCGGCGGGCGCCCCGGCCAGCTCCAGGGCGTGCTCCACCGGTTCGGCCGCGGGCTTGCCCTCGTCCACGTCGTCCGCGCTCGCGGTCGCCGCGATGGCGTCGTCCGCGTCGAGGGCGCGCCGCAGGGCGTCCAGTTCCGCGCCGCCCGCCGAGGTGGCGAGGACCACCGTCCAGCCGTCCCGGTGCAGCCGGCGCAGCAGCCGGCCGGCGTCGGGCAGGGCGGGCAGCCGGTCGAAGTACTGTCCGTAGAGCGCCTTGTGGGCGGCGCTCAGGTCGGCGTCCTTCTCCTTGTCCCGGTCCTCGCCCAGCAGATGCGCGACGAGGTCCGTGGAGCCGAGGCCCACGGCCCGGTGGACGGCGTGCATGGGCACCCGGTGGCCCGCCTGCCGGAAGGCCTCCCACCAGGTGACGACGTGCAGGTGATTGGTGTCGACGAGGGTTCCGTCGACGTCGAAGACAGCGGCACGGTTCATGGCTCCCGAGTACCACCGGGCGGTCCGTCTCACCCCGCCCCGGCCGGCATCCGCCCTTCAGCACCCCACCGGGCCGGCACCCGCCTCGCGTTTCACCCCGCCCGGGCCGGCACCCGCCCCCCTCTTCACGCCGCCCGGGCCGGCACCCGCCCCTCTTTCGTCCAGGTCAGGAGCTCCGGCGCCGACCAGGTGGTCACCACGCGCTCCGAGGGCACCCCGCACTCCTCGGCGCGGGCGCAGCCGAGGATCTGCCAGTCGAGCTGGCCCGGCGCGTGCGCGTCGGTGTCGACCGAGAACAGCACGCCCGCGTCCACCGCCCGGCGCAGCAGCCGGCGCGGCGGGTCGAGCCGCTCCGGACGGCTGTTGATCTCCACGGCGGTGCCCGACCGCGCGCACGCCGCGAACACCTCGTCCGCGTCGAACTGCGACTCCGGCCGCCCGCGCCCGGTCACCAGCCGCCCGGTGCAGTGCCCGAGGACGTCCGCGTGCGGATCGCTCACCGCGGCGACCATGCGGCGGGTCATCGAGCGGGCGTCCATGCGCAGCTTGGAGTGCACCGAGACGACGACCACGTCGAGCCGGTCCAGCAGCTCCGGCTCCTGGTCGAGCGAGCCGTCCTCGAGGATGTCGCACTCGATGCCGGTGAGCAGCCGGAACGGCGCCCAGGTGGCGTTGAGCGCGGCCACCACGTCCAGTTGCTCACGCAGCCGCTCCGCCGACAGGCCGCGCGCCACCGTCAGCCTGGGGGAGTGGTCCGTCAGCACGGCCCACTCGTGGCCGAGCGCCGCCGCGGCCCGGCCCATCTCCTCGATCGGGCTGCCGCCGTCGGACCAGTCGGAGTGCAGATGGCAGTCCCCGCGCAGCATCGCCCGCAACGCCGCGCCGGCCCGGTCGTCCGGCCGCTCCTCGGCGGCCTCGGCCTCCAGCTGGGCCAGATAACCCGGCGGCTGCCCGGTCAGCGCCTCGCGCACGACCTGCGCCGTCTTGGGGCCGATGCCCTTGAGCGACTCCAGGGTGCCGTTGCCCGCCCGCTCGCGCACCTCGTCCGCGGGCAGCCCGGACAGCACCCTGGCGGCGGTGCGGAAGGCTCGGACGCGGTAGGTCGGCGCCAGGGACCGCTCCAGCAGGAACGCGATCCGCTCCAGTGCCTCGACCGGCTCCATCGTCACCTCCTCGGTCCCTCAAGGGTTCCCCAGAGCCGCGCCGCCCGCACGGCGGTCAGGGCGGTTTGCCCGGTACGCGCCACGGGTACTGCGATGCCCCGACCGAAACGACGACGGGACGTGCGCGCGAGCGCACCCAGCGTCAGTACCCCCGCCCTCCAGGAGGCCCCGATGTCAGCCCCCACCCCCGCGTCCCCCGCGTCCGATCCGTCCCGCAGGGTCGCCGTGATCACCGGCGCCGACTCCGGCATCGGCCGGGCCACCGCCGTCCGGCTGGCCGAGGCGGGACTGGACGTCGGGATCACCTGGCACGGCGATGAAAAGGGCGCCGAGGAGACCGCCGAGGAGGTCCGCTCCCACGGGCGGCGCGCCGAGGTGGCGCGGATGGACCTGACCCGGCTGCCGGACGCCGCCGACGTCGTCGACGAGCTGTGCGAGCGGCTCGGCCGGCTGGACGTCCTGGTCAACAACGCCGGCACGGGCACGGCCACGCCGTACCTCGACATCGACCTGGCCACCGTGCGCGAGGTCCTCGACGTGGACCTGGTGGGGCCGTTCCTGTGCGGTCAGCGGGCGGCCCGGCACATGATCCGGCAGGGCGACGGGGGCCGGATCGTCAACGTCACGTCCGTCCACGAGCACCAGCCGCGGGTGGGCGCGGCCCCGTACTGCGCGGCCAAGGGCGGGCTCGGCCTCCTCACCCAGGTCATGGCGCTGGAGCTGGCCGAGCACGGCATCACCGTCAACGCCGTGGCGCCCGGCGAGATCGCCACGCCGATGACCGGGCAGGAGGACACCGACGTGCGCACCGAGCGCCGCCCCGGGGTGCCGCTCGGCCGTCCGGGCGACGCACGGGAGGTCGCGGCCGTGATCGCCTTCCTCGCCGGGCCGGACGCCTCGTACGTCACCGGGGCCTCGTGGACCGTGGACGGAGGGATGCTGCGGATGGGCCCGCAGGCCGGGTCCCATCTGACCGACGACGACTGGCGGCGGCCCTGAGACCCAGTCCACCGGCCGCGCACCGGCCCGGCCCCGGCCGCGCACCGGCCCGGCCCCGGCCGCACGGCGGCCCGGGACCGAACCGGTCCCGGGCCGCCGCCGTCATCCGGCCGAGTTGGCCGATTCCGCTCTACGCTCTATGTCATGACCGAAATCGCGAGCCCCTACATGTCCCACCCGCGGATCATGGTGCTCGGCGTTCAGCCCGGCATCCCGCCGTTCCGCATCGTGGAGATCGACGGCGAGGTGGTCGGTGCGGCCAGGGCCGTCACCGACGTCCTGACGGCCGCCGCCGCCTTCGGCATCACGGTCCACGACCTGGACGATCCGGACGTCGTGCGCTGGGTCGGCGGCGACAAGTTCACCTGGACCGTGCACTGACGTCCGCCCCGGACCGCGCACCGACGCGTCGGCTCAGCCGACCGTCCACTTCTGGTTGGCGCCGCCGGTGCAGGTCCAGATCTGCAGCCGGGTGCCGTTGGCGGAGTTGTTCCCGGTGACGTCGAGGCACTTGTTCGCCTGCGGGTTGACGATGTCCCGCGCGGCGGTCACCACCCAGCGCTGGGCGCCGGTGCCGTTGCAGTCCCACAGCTGCACGGGAGTGCCGTCCGCCGTGGCGCCGCCCGAGACGTCGAGGCACTTGCCGAGCGCCCGGATCGTGCCGTCCGCGCCGACGGTCCAGCGCTGCGCGGCGGTGCCGTTGCAGTCGTAGAGCTGTACGGGAGTGCCGTTGGCGGTGTTGGCCGCGGCCACGTCGACGCACTTGCCCGCGAGGCCCCTGATCGCGGCGCCGGCCGGGGAGTCGCCGGTCGTCACGGACACGTGGTCCACGACGAGCTGCTGCGGGAAGACCGTGGAGCCGTCCGGGTCGCCGGGCCAGTAGCCGCCGACCGCCAGGTTGAGGATCAGGAAGAACGGCTTGTTGAACACCCAGGGGTTGCCGTTCAGGTCGGCCGGGGTGCGCCGCTGGTAGACGTTGCCGTCGACCGACCAGGTGATGGAGTCGGGCGCCCAGTCGACGGCGAAGGTGTGGAAGCCGTCCGCGAAGGCCTGGCCGCCGGGCAGGGTGTAGCCCGCGCCGATGCCGCCGGAGCCGGAGTAGCCGGGGCCGTGCAGGGTGCCGTGGACCGTGGAGGGTTCGAATCCGACGTTCTCCATCACGTCGATCTCGCCGGAGGCCGGCCAGCCGACCTGGCCCAGGTCGTGGCCCAGCATCCAGAACGCCGGCCACATGCCCTGGCCGCGCGGGATCTTCATGCGTGCCTCGACGTGCCCGTACTGGGCGGTGAACTTGCCGGCGGTGTTCAGCCGCGCCGAGGTGTACTGGCAGGTGCCGTACCAGCACTGGTAGTTGGCGGGGTTCTCGCGGCGGGCGGTGATCACGAGGTGGCCCTGGCCGTCCAGGGCGGCGTTGCGGGTGCCGGCCGTGTAGTACTGCCGCTCGTGGTTGTTGACGTTGTCGCCGGTCTCCAGCTGCCACTTGGCGGGGTCGACCGCCGCGCCGGCGGGCCCGTCGAAGGTGTCGGAGAACGTCACGGCCTGGACGCCGACCGGTTCCGCGTGCGCGGGGACGACGGCGGCGGAGCCGACCAGGAGCGCGGACAGGGCGCCGAGGAGACATCTGCGGAGCAGGCGCGGGGAGGCGGCCACGGGCATTCCCTTCCGGGCGGCGGCCCAGGAAGGATCCGGGGCGCCGCCTGTGGTGGGGGGTGAAGGTGAGGTTTCCCCTTGATTCAAGGACTGAACTAAGGACTCGTCAATACCTTGGTACAGACCGGGATCCGGGGGGTCCCCGCGACCGCCCCGGCCGCCCTCGCCGTTCAGGTGCGGGAGTGCACCGCCCGGCTCATGCGCCGCCCCAGCAGCAGGTAACCGATCAGCGCGCCCGTGGTGTTGAGGATGACGTCGTCGATGTCGAAGGCGCGGCCCGTCACCATCGCGCCCTGGGCCAGCTCCACCAGCAGCATGACCGTCGCGGTCAGCAGCAGGACGCGCAGGAAGCCCCGGGTGCGCGGCGCGAGGACGGGGACGAGGACGCCGAAGGGCACGCCGAGCAGCAGGTTGCCGCCGATCTGCTTGACGGCGTAACGCAGGGACGGCTGGTCCACGTAGGCACGCAGGGAGTCGCCCGGCCGCACGTTGCTGTGGGTCAGGGACTCGGAGGCGGGGGAGGGCTGCAGGGTGAGCCGGGCCAGGACCACCGCGAACGCCACCATCGCCACGAAGGCGACCGCCACGGCCAGCCCGCGGAGCAGGAGCGCGAGCAGCCGCCGCGGCGGCCGGCGCTCCGGGGTCCGGCGCTCCGGGGTCCGGGGCGCCTCGGCCTGCCGTGCGCGAGGGCGCGGCAGGAGGCGGGCGCGCAGGGCGGTAAGGGACATGGTCGGTCCTCCAGTCGTCGACGGCCGCCGGGTGAGAGCCGCTTACCCGGCAACCTGTCCTCGATGCCGTGCGGAGCGGTCAGGGTCCGTAGACGACCCGCACCTCCTTGAACCCGAGGGAACCCAGGAGTCCTTGGAGCATGCCGGTGGTGTTGGACTCGGCGCGCGCGGTCAGTTCGCTCTCCTTCGCCGCGTCCCGGATGTGCCGCACCGCGAGCTTCTGCACGGCCTGCTCGCTGTTCGGGTTGTCCGAAAACACATCCCCGAGCCGGTCCAGCAGACCGCGCTGTTTGGAGACGGCGTAGGAGCGGTCGGGGTCGAGGGCCGGCTCGCCGAGCGCCGCGTGCGGCAGCCGGATGGTGGCGGAGGTGCGGTCATCGTCGACCGTGACGTCCGTCTCGCCGACCCTGCCCAGGTCGACGTAGGCGTCCACGGTGCCCGCGCCGACGTAGAGCGTGCGGCTGCCGCGGATCGCGTCGGGCAGGTACTTGGTGTCCTTCTCCAGGTCCACCACGACCTGGAAGTTGCCGGACGCGGCGTCGTAACGGCTGATGTCCTTGATGGACTTGAGCAGCGCCGGACCGGAACGGTCGTGGGTCTCCGTGCCGAACAGGTCCCCCAGCGCGGGCATCACGGTCAGCCGGAGTCCGGCGAACAGCACGACGAGCACGAGCACCACCGCGCTCACCGCCTTGGCCCAGCCGGGCACGCGCCGTGGGGAACGCGTGGAACGTGTGGAACGTGTGGAACGTTCGGAAGTCGTCATGGCGGCTGTCCTCCTTCCCTGTGCTGCGCATGCCCATCAAATGCCGTGACAGACCGATCGGTTGGCGGAATGCACGACCCGTCGGAGACACGGAGGGCGCGGCAGCGCGGGGAGTCAGACCGCGGGCGTTCCGGGGCGCCGCAGGGCCGCGTCCAGGGTGGGCTGCGGGGGCACCAGCGCGGACAGGCCGGTGACCCGCAGGACGCGCAGTGTCAGCGGGTGGGCGCAGACCAGGTGGAGCCGGCCGCCGTGCGCCTGGCACCGGCTGCGCGCCCGGAACAGCAGCCGCAGGCCGGAGCAGTCGAAGAACTCGACCGGGCCGAGGTCGATGACGATCCGGGCGCCGGGCGTCGCCGTCGCCGCGTCGAGGTGCGGCAGGATCTCCTCCGCGGCGATGATGTCGATCTCTCCCCGGAACTCCAGGACCGTGTGCCCCTCGCCCCGGTGGACCCGCAGATGCCGGGTGAGCGGCGCAGCCCCCTGCTCCACGACGACGTCCCTCCAGCTGGCCCGGGCGGGGCGCCCAACTAGGTGCCCCGCTCAGCAAGTTACCCCCGATCGAGTGAATTCCAGCATGTTCGGTTGACATATGTCGCCGAATTACGGCGGAGTTCGGCCGAGTTCGTTCGAGGTGTGAACGAAGGGTTGGACGAAGTCGCTCGCCCGCCGGCCGGAGAGTCGGCCGACGGGCGGGCGGAGAATCGGCCGGAGGGCCGGACGGCGGCTCAGTCGACCACCAGCACCAGCTTGCCCGCGGTCCGCCCGGTCTCGCCGCGCCGGTGCGCCTCGGCGGCTTCGGCCAGCGGGAACGTTCCCGCGATCGTCGCGCGCAGCTTCCCCGCCCCGACCAGCTCCGCGAGCGCGTTCAGCCCGGCGCGGTCGGCGTCCACCAGCATCCTCACCGCCCGGACGCCGAGCCGCTCGGCCTCCTCGTAGAAGTCGTCGGAGCCGACCGGGAGGATCGACACCACGATCCCGCCCGGACGCAGCACCCGCAGCGAGCGCACGGAGGTCTCGCCGCCGAGCGTGTCCAGCACCACGTCGACGTCCTTCACCGCCTCGGCGAAGTCGGTCTCCCGGTAGTCGATCACCTCGTCGGCGCCCAGCTCCCGCAGGAAATCGTGCTTGCCCGCGCTCGCCGTGCCGATGACGTGCGCCCCGAGCGCCTTGGCGATCTGCACCGCCACATGCCCGACCCCGCCCGCCGCGGCGTGGATCAGCACCCGCTGTCCGGGCCGCAGCCCGGCGTTCTCCACCAGGGCGTGCCACGCGGTCAGCGACACCAGGGGCAGCGCGCCCGCCTGGACGTGGTCGATCCCGGCCGGCTTGGGCGCGAGGGCGCGGGCCGGGACGGTGACGTACTCGGCGTGGGAGCCGTGGCCGAACGGATAGGGCAGCATGCCCCAGACCTCGTCGCCGGGCCGGAAGGCGCACACGCCGATCCCGGTCTCCTCGACGACGCCGGAGACGTCCCAGCCGAGCACGAAGGGCGGCTCGCCCAGGAAGCCGCCCGTCTCCCGGTGCTTCCAGTCGGTCGGGTTGACGCCGGCGGCCCGCACCCGGACCAGCACCTCGTTCGGCCGCGGAGCGGGCCGCTCCACGCGCACTTCGCGGAGGACCTCGGGGCCGCCGAGGCCGTCCTGGCTGATGGCTCGCATCGTGTTCACATCGCTCATGGTCACCCAGCCTGCCCCGATCCGCCCGTTCGGGAAATGGCATGAAGGTCATGGTCCGATAGGATCCTGCCATGCGGTGTGACGACGGCGGACAGGACGGGCGGCGGGCGCAGCGGGTCGTCGTCCTCGCGCTCGACGGGGTCTACCCCTTCGAACTGAGCATCCCGGCCCGGATATTCGGCGCGGCCGACGGCCGGTACGAGGTGCTGACCTGCACCGTCGACGGCCGCCCGGTCCGCACCGACGCCGACTTCTCGGTCACCGTCGAGCACGGCCCCGGCATCCTCGCCACCGCCGACACGGTCGTCATCGCGCCGGTCGCCCCCGCGGCCGTACCCGACGGACTGCCGGACGGACTACGGGCCGCGCTCGGCCTGATCCGCCCCGGCGCGCGCATCGTGTCGATCTGCACCGGCGCCTTCGTGCTCGCCGCGGCGGGCCTGCTCGACGGCCGCCGGGCCACCACCCACTGGCAGCTCGCCGACGAGTTCCGGCGCCGGTTCCCGTACGTCGACCTCGACCCGGACGTGCTCTTCGTCGACGACGGCCGCATCCTCACGTCCGCCGGGGCCGCCTCGGGCGTCGACGTCTGTCTGCACCTCGTCCGCAAGGACCACGGCAGCAGCCTCGCCAACACCGTCGCCCGCCGCTGCGTGGTGCCCCCGTTCCGCGACGGCGGCCAGGCCCAGTACATCGAGCGGCCCGTCCCCGAGGCCGGCGCCGCGAGCACGGCCGCGACCCGCGCCTGGGCGCTGGAACGCCTCGGCGAACCCCTGACGCTGACGCGGCTCGCCGCCCACGCCGGGATGAGCCTGCGCACCTTCGCCCGCCGCTTCCACGACGAGGTCGGCCTCAGCCCGGGCCGCTGGCTCGTCCAGCAGCGCGTGGCCCGCGCCCGGCACCTGCTGGAGTCCAGCGACCTGCCCGTCGACCGCATCGCCGGCCAGGTCGGCTTCGCCACCGCGGCGTCCCTGCGCCAGCACCTCCACGCGGCGATCGGCGTCTCCCCGCAGGCCTACCGGCGCACCTTCCAGACGACCCGCTGACGGGGCGGGCGCGCACCGGTGCGGCGCACCCGCGCTCGACGCCGTCGGGGACCCGGCGCCCGGCCCGAGCCGCCCCCTCCCACCCGCGCGCCCCGCCGGGCCCCGCCGCCCCGCCGACTGAATCCACCGAGCCGGGATATCCGCTTGGTGCAGGGCCGCGGGGCCGACCGCCGCGCGGCCGGAGAGCGGCAAGCCCCACGGAGGAGACATGGCACTGGTGACCGCGGGCGTGGTGGTGCTGGACTGCGCCGAGCCCGAGAAGCTCGCCGAGTTCTACCGGCAGCTGCTGGATGCCGAGGAGACGGAGGCGAGCGCCAACCGCGTCGAGATCCGCGGCGCCGACGGCATCCGCCTGGCGCTGCGCCGCGACGTCAACGCGACCCCGCCGAGCTGGCCGCGCCCCGAGAACTCCCTCCAGACCCACCTGGAATTCGAGGTCACGGACCTGGACGCCGCCGAACGCCGGATCGTCTCGCTCGGCGGACGCCCCACGGAGACCAAGGACGCCTCCGGCCCCTTCGAGGAGCGCGGCTACGCCGACCCCGCCGGCCACTCCTTCATCCTGCGGACGACCACCCCGACGGCCCCCAAACAGGGCTGAGGCCCCGGCACCGGCCGGGGCCTCCAAGGCGGTCGGCGCCGCCGGGTCAGTCCCGGCCGCCCTTCTCCCCGGCCGGCCACACCCCGGTCCGGCGCTCGATGATCTTTGCGCCGCTGCGGTCCACCGCGCTGCGCACCGTGGCGAAGATGGCGCCCTGGATCGCGGCGGCCAGCAGGATCTCGCCCCAGCCGCGGTCCGGGTCCAGCGCGTCGGGCGCGTCCTCCTCGTGCCGGATCGCCATCCACGTCTTGCGGAACGCGATGCCGGCCAGCATGCCGCCCGCGTAGCCCAACAGCCAGCCGACCGGCTGATACGCGAACGGCAGCTTCTGCTTCTTGCTCTTCTTGCCCACGTGGGTGTCTCCTGCTCCTGGTCGTTTCCCGATGGTGATTCCCGGCGGCCGTCCCCGGTCGCTCAGGGGCGGCCCGCTTGCGGCACTTCTTCCCCCGGACGGACCGGTCCGGGCGGCACGCCGTCCCCGAACGGGCGACTGCCGAGTTCCTGGCGGTGGTGCGGCGCGGTCCAGCCGGACAGATCCGGACCGAGCGGCACGATCCCGGTCGGGTTGATGCCGGTGTGCACCTGGTAGTAGTGCCGCTTGATGTGGTCGAAGTCGACGGTGTCCCCGAAGCCGGGTGTCTGGAACAGGTCACGGGCGTACGCCCAGAGCACCTGGTTCTCCGTCAGCTTGTAGCGGTTGCACTTGAAGTGCCCGTGATAGACGGCGTCGAACCGGACCAGTGTGGTGAACAGCCGGATGTCCGCCTCGGTGATGGTGTCGCCGACCAGGTACCGCCGCCGGGACAGCCGCTGCGTCAGCAGGTCCAGCCGCCGGAAGACGTCCGTGCAGGCAGCCTCGTACTCCTCCTGCCCGGTGGCGAACCCGGCCCGGTACACCCCGTTGTTGACGTCCTCGTGGACGCCCGCCATGACGTCGTCGATCTCGTCCCGCAGCGCCTCGGGATACAGGTCCGGAGCGCCCTCGCGGTGCAGGGCCGTCCACTGGGTGGCGAAGTCCAGGGTGATCCGCTGGTAGTCGTTGGTGACCAGTTCTCCGCTGCCCACGTCCACGATCGCCGGGACGCTGACGCCGCCCGGATATCCCGTCTCCCGTTTGTCGTAGGCCTCGCTGAGGTGGCGGATGCCGAGGACCGGGTCGCGGCCGTCGGGGTCCAGGGTGAACCGCCAGCTGCGGTCGTCCTGCAGCGGGTCGGCGATGGCCAGCGACAACGCGGGCTCCAGCCCCAGCAGCCGCCGGGAGATCACCGCGCGGCTCGCCCACGGACAGGCACGGCTGACCACCAGCCGGTACCGTCCGGCCGCCACCGGCCACCCGTCCCGGCCGTCGGCGGTGATCCGGTCCCCGAAGTGACTCCTGGACCGGCTGAACGACTTCCTTCCGTAGGCGCTGTTGCCGTCGCCCTCGCCGCGCATGGTGCCCTCTCCTCCGCCTTGCGGGCACGCCGCCCCGGGGCGTCCCGCTCGTCGCGTGCACGAGTTCCCCCGTTTCCGGCTCCGGCACCGGTGTGATCGCCGGGGGCCGGGGCAAACGGCGTGGTGATGTCGACTTCCCCGAAGACCTCGCCGAAGACCCCCTCGCAGACCCCGCGGGAAGCCGCCCCGAGGAGCGAGGCGGCCCGCAGGGCCGATCGAAGGACGCGGGTCACGGTGCTGGTGGCGCTCGCCGCCAATCTGGTGATCGCCGCCGCCAAGGCGGCCGGCGGTCTCGTCGCCGGATCGCCCGCCCTGCTGTCCGAGGCCGCGCACTCGGTGGCCGACAGCGTCAACGAGCTGTTCCTGCTGGCCGCCCTGCGCCGCAGCCGCCGCCCCGCCGACCGGCGGCACCCCTTCGGCTACGGCAAGGAACGGTACTTCTGGGCGCTGCTCGCGGCCGTCGGCATCTTCGTGATGGGCGGCTGCTTCTCCGTCTTCCAGGGTGTCGAGGCGCTCCGCGACGGCGGGGAGGAGTCGTTCGGCGGCTACACGGCGGGCATGGCGGTGCTCGGCGTCGCCCTGCTCGCCGAGGGGACCTCACTGCTGCGCGCCCTGCACCAGCTGCGCGTCCAGGGCGTCGCCGACGGGCTGCGCGACCCCGCGCTGCGCACGGTGATCGCCGAGGACGGCGCCGCGGTGCTCGGCGTCGTCATCGCCCTGGCCGGCATGGGCCTGCACATGGCCACGGGGCGGATGGCGTGGGAAGCGGCGGCCTCGCTGGCGATCGGCGCGCTGCTCGTCCATGTGGCGTACCGCCTCGGCCGGGACGCCCGTGACCAGCTGATCGGCGAGGCCGCGGACCCGCGGGCCGACGCCCGGATCCGCGCCCTGCTGGCGGCCCAGCCGGAGATCGACAGCGTGGAGGCGCTGTTCACCATGAAGACCGGCGTCGACTCCACCCTGGTCGCCGCCCGCGTCGACCTCGTGCCCGGGCTCGACAGCGAGCGGGTCGAGGAGGTGGCCGTGCGCATCAAACGGTCGATCGCCCGCACCGTGCCCGAGGCGGACCGGATCTTCCTCGACGTCACCGACCGGCGCGCACGGGAGGCAGCGGAAAGCCCCGCCGCGACGGGGGAGCGCGGCGGGGCCTGCTAATCCGGTGCCCGGCCCGCACGGGTTCATGCGTGCCGGGCAGAAAAATGCATGGAACTGGCGGAAATCAGCGGGGTGGCGCGGTCAGTTCCCGCCCTCGGTCCGCTCCAGCACGAACACCGGGATCTCGCGGTCCGTCTTCTCCTGGTACTCGGCGTACGGCGGATAGGCCGCGACGGCCCGCTCCCACCACTCGGCCTTCTCCGCGCCGGTGACCTCGCGGGCGGTCATGTCCTGCTTCACCGGCCCGTCCTGCAGCTCCACCTTCGGATCCGCCTTGAGATTGTGGTACCAGACCGGGTGCTTCGGCGCGCCGCCCGACGAGGCCACGACGGCGTACCGGCCCTCGTGCTCGACCCGCATCAGCGGCGTCTTGCGCAGCTTGCCGCTCTTGGCGCCCCGCGTGGTCAGCAGGACGACCGGCATCCCCGTGTCCCCCAGGGTCGTGCCCTCGGTCCCGCCGGAGCTCTCGTACAGCTCCACCTGCTCCCGCACCCACTGCGTCGGGCTGGGTTCGTACTCGCCTTCCAGAGGCATGGTCACCGTCCCCTCATCCACTAGCTTCCTTGGCTCTGCTCCTGCTCCTGTCCTCCCATGCAACACCCGGCGCCCCGGGTTTCCTCCGCGACTCGCGCATCGGCCGTCCCGGCCGGCGACGGTGGCCGATTACGTCGGCAGGGAGCGGCGCCACGACCGCGGCACGCGGCACAGTCGGGTTTGGGAACATCGTCCCGCACGTCACCCCCCCCCGAAGTCGAAGGAGAGTGCCCCGCATGACCGACACCCCCCGTCAGAGCACCCGCGCAGTGGTCGAGGAACTGCTGCGCAGGATCGGCCGGGGCGAGCCCGACCTGATCGCCGACCTGTACGCGGACTCCGTCGACTGGCGCCTGAGCTGGCCGGACGCGGAGCACGGGCGTGCGGAGACCCCGTGGATCCGGCGACGGGGCACCCGGGCCGAGGCGGCCGAGCACTACCGGGAGCTCGCCGCCCACCACCTCCCCGACACCGCCGACACCCGCGTCGAACGCATCCTGGTCGACGGGACCGACGCCGTGCTGCTCGGGGAGATCCGCCAGACGGCGCGTTCCACCGGCCGCCCCTACCGCGCTCGCTTCGCCCTCCATCTCACCGTCGAGGACGGCCGGATCGTGCGCCACCACGTCTACGAGGACAGCCTGGCGGTCGCCGACGCCTTCGCCGCCTCCCGCTGACGCGCTCGGCCCGCCGCCGTCGGCGTCCCGGCGACGGCGGCGGCGGGCGGGGCGGCGAGCGTCGCCGATGCGCCCTTTCACGCCGTTTCCGAGACCGCCCGCCGATGCGCTTCACGCCGCTTCCGAGGTCCGCCCGCCGATCCGCTCCACGCCGTTACCGAGGCGCCCCGCCGCGGCGACCGTCGACGAGCCTCGGCCTCCCCTTTTCCGTCCACCGGGCCGCACTAGGCTGCCCGGGTGAACGAACAGGACGAGAAGCCCTTCCTCTACGTCGTCGTCTGCGCCGCCGGGATCGCGGCGGGCGTCGGCGACCTCGTCGCCGCCGCCCGGGAGCGGGGCTGGACGGTCGGCGTCATCGCCACCCCCGCGGCGATGGACGGCTTCTTCGACGCCGCCGCCGTCGAGGCGCTGTCCGGCCGTCCGATCCGCTGCGCTCCGCGCAGGCCCGGCGAGCCGCGTCCCTTCCCGCCGCCGGACGCCGTGATCGTCGCCCCCGCCACCTTCAACACCGTCAACAAGTGGGCGGCCGGCATCGCCGACACCCTGGCCCTGGCCACCCTGTGCGAGGCCCTCGGCCTCGGCGTCCCCGTCGCCGCCCTGCCCTGCGTCTCCGACGCCCTGGCCGCCCACCCCGCGTACGGCGACAGCCTGACCCGGCTGCGCGCGATGAACGTCCGCTTCGGCGACCCGTACTCCGGGGACCCTGGTCCCGACGGCCGCCGACCCGCGTTCCCCTGGACCCGCGCGCTGGACCTGATCGAGCGGTAGCTAGCCACAGCGCACCGTCGGACCCGCCAGCATCCCGCCCGTGTACAGGGCCTGGCCGCGCGGCATCCAGTAGCCCAGTTTCGAGACCACCGTCGAGCAGGACCCGCCGAGCGTCACCCGGACGACGACGGTGGACGGACGGCCCGGCTGGAGGTCGGTGAGGGCGCAGTCGAGGGCGTGGCCGAGGCGGGTCCTCGACGGGTGGCTGCCGACCAGCGGGTTGACGCAGCGGGCGTCGTCCGTGGCCAGCCGTACGCCGCTGCCCTCCTCGCCGATGAGTCCGAACCGGGCGCTGCCGTCGCCCTGTTCGCTGTCCCGGGCGACGGTGTAGGTGAGCGTGGTCGTGGCGCCCGTCCGCAGCGGGCCCCCGGCGACCTCGACGCGGTGCGTCGGCTCCGGCAGCGGCGCGGTGAAGGTCAGCCGCGCCCGGACGGTGCCGGTCAGGTCGACGCCGACCGGGGCGGAGCGCACCCGCACGTCGGCCTCGATGTCGTACGTGCCCGGCCCCGGGTACGGCCCTGATCCGGGCAGCGTCCCGGAGGCGACCGTGCGGCCGCCGCGCAGCGCCGTCCAGGTGCCGGACGTCAGACAGGCGGCCCTGCCGTGGCAGGTCGCCGGCGCCGAGACGGCCATCGTCGGCGTGCCGCTGCTCGCGCACAGGCCGACCGAGGCGCGCTGTCCGCCCGCGCCCCGCAGCGTCCCGGCGGGCGCGCACAGCGTCGCGGGGGTGCCGGGCAGGGGGTCGGCCACCGGTTCGGGCTTCCCGACGGCGGCCACCGGTTCGGGACGTGCGACGGCGGCCGGTGGTTCGGACTTCCCGACGGCGGGCGCCGCGAGGGCGAGGGTCAAGGCGGTCGTGGCGGTCAGTGCCCGCAGCACCCTGCGTGTGGTGGGACGTGTCGGCATCGCGTTCCTCCCGGACCTGCCGGCGCCACGGGTCTGCCGTGGCGCCGGGGGGACCGGCCGGTCGCCGGTCGTCCGCTCCGAGGATGCGCGACGGTCCGCGCCGAGCCCGCGTTCCCACGCCGGGCCGTCACCTGCGGGCAGCAATCCTCAGTGCGGGCCTCCCGGCGCGAACTCGGTGCCGCACGGCCCGGCGCCCTCGCTCTCCGGCAGCGGGACCCGGTCGCCGTTCATGGCGAGGGTGCGGTAGTAGCCGCCGATGCGCTCGGTGGAGCGGCCCACGTAGTGGCCGATGTAGGAGCGGCGGAAGCGGCAGGCGCTGCGGTTGGGCCCCGAGCCGTGCACCAGGCTGCCGTTGAAGAACAGGACGTCGCCCGGCGCCATGTCGACCGGCACGGGGCTCAGGCCGGGCGGCGGCGGCACGTACTCCCGAGCGAAGGACACCTCGGCGTCCGCCTCCTCCGGGCAGAAGACGTCCATCCGGTGGGTGCCCGGCACGACCTCCAGACCGCCGTTCTCCCGGTCGATGTCGTCGCAGGCCACCCAGGCAGCCACACAGGTGCCCGGCTCGACCCGCAGATAGAAGTTGTCCTGGTGCAGCGCCTGCCCGCGCGCGCCCGGCGGCTTGAAGTAGAACATGCTCTGCGCCGCCAGCACCTCCTCGCCCAGCAGCGTCTCCAGGATCCGGCGCAGCCGCGGGTCCAGCAGGAAGCCCCGCGCCACCGGGTTGATCTCGTGCGGGTGCATCACGCGCGGATACTCCGCCAGCGGATCGGCGGGCCGGCCCGCCTCGACGGCCCGCGGCTCGAAGTGGCCCGGCACCGGGCCGGCCGCGTGCAGCGCCGCGAACTCGCCGCACAGCAGGGCGATCTCGGCGGGCCCGAACAGCCCCCGCACCACGGTGAAGCCGTCGTCGCGAAACCGTGCGAGCCCTTCCGGGGTAAGCATGGGGGTACCGGCGGCGCCGATGTCCGTGGCTGTCATGCGTCCACTCCTCGCTGAGGTGTCCCGGTGCACCCACGCTAGGCCGGTACGCCGCCCGGGAGGATGCCCATGAGCGCTGACGAATTGCCCGGGACTGCTGCCGGCGGCGGCGCCCCGTCGCCGCCGCCCGGCCTGGTGGTCGTCGGACACTTCGACCAGGCCCCCGGTTACGCCGTCGACCGGCCGCGCGGGTCGGACAGCTGGCTGTTCACCTGGACGACCGGCGGCCACGGCAGGCTGCGTCAGGGCCGGGCCGAGACCCGCGCGGGCGCCGGCGACCTCGTCGTGCTCGCGCCCGGCGTGCGGCAGAAGTACGCCGTCGCGCCGGACGCCCCGCACTGGCGGTTCTGGTGGGCCCACTGCCCGCCCCGCCCGACCTGGCAGTCCTGGCTGCGCCCGTACGACGCCGGGGACGGCATGTACGTCGTCGGGCCGGTGCCGGCCGGGCTGCACGGCCGGATCGAGTCGGCGTTCCGCCGGATGCGCGCCGACGCCCGCTGGACCGGCGCCGGACCCCCGCCCGACACCGTGCCCGCCGACGACCGGGTCGCCGTCGCGCACGGCACCGCCGCCCGCGAACTCGCCCTGTGCGCGCTGGCGGAGGTGGTGCTGCTCACCGCCTCCGCCGCCCGCGAGCCGGCCCCGGCGCCGGGCGTGGACGAGCGCGTGCGCCGGGCGCAGGCGCTCATCGACGCCGACCCGGGCGCGCCGCACACCGTCCGCTCGCTCGCCGAGGCGGTCGCCCTGTCACCGTCCCGGCTCGCCCATCTGTTCGCCCAGCAGCTCGGCCGGTCGCCGATGCGGGCCCTGCGCGAGGCGCGGCTGCGGCACGCCGCCCAGCTGCTGGAGGCCACCGACCTGTCCGTGGAGCGGGTGGCCGCCGCCTCCGGGTTCGCCAGCCCGTTCCACTTCAACCGGGTCTTCCGCGCCCGCTACGGCACCCCGCCCGGCGCCCACCGGGCCGCCCACCGCTGACCGATCAGCCCGCGGTGCCCGCCCGGAACGGGGTGAGGGTCACCTCTCCCTCGGCGCCGCCCACGGGCACCGCGCCCGCCGTCCACGGCACCCTCAACGGCTCCCGCTCGTCCGGAGGCGTGACCATCAGAGCCGCCGGGGTCGCCGTGGGCGCGCCGCTCAGCTCCGGGTTGGAGTACGACAGCCCGGCCCACGCGTGCCCGCCCGGGGCCAGCGTCACGCGGGCCGGCGACTCGGGCCCGCGCTCGGGGTCGGGGCCCAGTTGACGGCCGGCGGCGTCGGCGAAGGCGGCGCCCGGGAAGCCGTACACCGTGCAGGAGCGCGAGGAGGTGTTGGTGAGGACGATCGGGAAGTTCCGCTGCCCGGCGCCGAAGTCGGGGGTGCCGAGGGACGCGTTCAGCTCAAAGGTGCGGCAGCGGGCGCCGGCCGGCGCAGAGGCCGGGGCGGACGCCGATCCCGGTGCCGATCCGGACGCCGATTCCGGAGCCGAGGCCGGGGACGACGCCGGGGCGGTGGCCGACGGGGAAGCGGGCGAAGAGGCGGACGGGGCCGCGGGGGCCGGACTCGTGGGCGTGCCGGTGGCCGAGGGCCGTGCGGTGTCGCTCGCGGTTCCGCCGCTCTCGCCGCCGCACCCGGTCAGCAGGCCCAGGACCGCGACCGCGCCCACGAGGAGCGACGGCGGGCGCACGGAGGGGGACGTAAGGAACATGTAACTCGATGTGCCCGGCTCCGGACAACATCACCCCTCTTCCAGCAGCGCCAGTTCCGCCCAGATCGTCTTGCCCTCGGGGGTGTGCCGGCTGCCCCAGCGCTGGGTGAGCTGGGCGACCAGCAGCAGACCCCGGCCGCCCTCGTCCCAGGTCTTGGCGCGGCGCAGATGCGGGGCCGTGTGGTTGGTGTCCGAGACCTCGCAGATCAGCGTGGCCGCGTCATGGATCAGCCGGAGCCGGATGGGCGGCGCGCCGTAGCGGATGGCGTTGGTGACCAGCTCGCTGACGACCAGCTCGGCGGTGAAGGTGGCGTCCTGCAGCGTCCAGGCGTCCAGCTGGTCCACGACCTGCTTGCGGATCGGCGCGACCAGGGCGGGGTCGGCCGGGATGTCCCACGTCGCCACCTGCGAGGCGGACAGGCCGTGGGTGCGGGCCAGCAGCAGGGCCACGTCGTCGCAGGCGCCCGTCGGCGGCAGCAGCGCGTGCAGCACCCGGTCGCAGGCGCCGTCCAGGGAGTCGGCCGACTCCGACAGGGCCGCGCACAGCAGCGCACGGCCGGTCCCGGCGTCCCGCTCGCGGCTCTCCACCAGGCCGTCCGTGTAGAACGACAGCACGGTCCCCTCGGGCAGGTACAGCTCCGCCGCCTCGAACGGCAGCCCGCCCAGGCCCAGCGGCGGGCCCGCGGGCAGCTCCAGCTCCCGCGCCGCGCCGCCCGGCGGGACCACCACCGGCGGCGGATGGCCGGCCCGGGCGAGAGCGCAGCGCCGGGACACCGGGTCGTACACCGCGTACAGGCAGGTGGCGCCCAGCTCGCCGGGGCTGCCCTCGCCGCCCGACTCGGCGGACAGCCTGACCACCAGGTCGTCGAGGTGGGTGAGCAGCTCGTCCGGGGCGAGGTCGATGTCCGCGAGGGTGCGCACGGCGGTGCGCAACCGCCCCATGGTGGCCGAAGCCTGCACCCCGTGGCCGACGACGTCCCCGACGACCATCGCCACCCGCATCCCGGACAGCGGGATCACGTCGAACCAGTCGCCGCCCACCCCGGCGCGCGCCGCCGGAAGGTAGCGGGAGGACACCTCCAGTGCCGCCGTGCGCGGCAGCGAGCGGGGCAGCAGGCTGCGCTGGAGGGCGAGGGCGGTCTCGCGCTCCCGTGAGTAGCGGCGGGCGTTGTCGACACAGACGGCGGCCCGCGCGGTGATCTCCTCGGCCAGCAGCCGGTCGTCCGGCGTGAAGGCGTCGGGGCGGCTGAAGCGGTGCAGGACGACGGCCCCCAGGGTGGTGCCGCGGGCCCGGATCGGCACCGACATCGTGGAGTGGATGCCGTACTGCCGGGCGTGCCGCAGCCGGGCCTCGTCCCAGCCCGTCCAGCGCTCCAGCTCGTCGGACGGCGCCGAGGCGACCATCGTGCGGCCGGCCGTCATGGCATCGGCCTGCGGCGAGCCGGCGGGGTAGCTCTCCACCCGGCCGGGCTTGACCACCGTCTCGAAGCCCTCGGGGCCGACGGCCCGGTGGGCGGCCCGGCGCAGCCGGAGCGGCGCGGCGAGGGGACCCGGCGCGGCGTCGGTCCCGGGCTCGGGCGGGTCGAGCAGGTCCACGCAGGCGAAGTCGGCGAGGGCGGGCACGCAGACGTCCGCCAGCTCCTGTGCCGTGCGGGTGACGTCCAGGGTGGTGCCGATGCGCCTGCTCGCCTCGTTGACCAGCTGCAGCCGTTCGCGCGCCAGGTACTGCTCGGAGAAGTCGTGGACCGCGACGCACACCCCGCGCACCCGGCCCGCCTCGTCCTTCAGCGGCGTCATCCGGGCCAGCCAGGCGTGCACCCGGCCGTGGTCGCCGATCGGCACATAGGTGTGCATGTCGTGCCCGCGTCCGGTGGTGAGGACCTGGAGCAGTTGCCGCTCGATCTCGTCGCCGGCGAGCCGCACGCTCATCTCGGGCAGCCGCAGACCGCGCAGCCGCTCCTCGGGCAGTCCGACGACCTCGGCCAGCGCGTCGTTCATCCGGTACAGGCGCAGCCGGTCGTCGTAGACGGCGAGGGCGCACGGGTACTGGGTGAGGTCGGCGTCGTCCAGGGCACGGTCCGCGGGGCGGTCGCGGCCGGCCTCCAGCGGGGTGACGACGAGCCAGTCGCCGGCGCCGCCGTAGCGCGGGGAGCGGTGGTGGGCGAGCAGCCAGACCCGGACCGTACGGCCGTCCCGGTGGCGCAGCGTCACCGTCCCGTGCCGGCGCGAGCCCCGCAGCGGCGGCAGCGGGCCCTCGACCAGCCGGTCCGCCGGGCGGTCGACGACCTCCTCGGCCGTCCAGCCCAGCAGCCGCCGGGCGCCCTCGCTCCACTCGGTCACGACGCCCTCGCCGTCGATGACAGCGCGGGCCGTCGCGGCCTCGTCGAACGGATAGCCCCGGCTCATCGTCGCCACTCCATCGCGCGCACCCACAGTGAACAGAGAGTCACTCGGGTCCAGCCTAGTGCGTCCGCTCCGTCGAAGCCCTCGTCGAATTTGTCGCGTCACGACCGTTGACGACACGACACGAGTGCAACAAGCATGTCGGGCGTCAGCTTTTGGGAGCGCTCCCATCCCGTCCTGTCCGGACCGTTGACTCCATGACATGAGTACGGCAAGCATGGGGCGCGTCAGCGCATGGGAGCGCTCCCATCAGCGTCACCCGCATCTCCGACGAGGAGCCCAGACGTGAGAAAACGCAAGACCGCCCTGTTGGCCCTGTCGGCCGTGATGGCCGGAGGGCTCGTCTCGCTCCCGGCGGCGCCGGCCGGGGCGGACGAGGTCGAACAGGTCAAGAACGGCACCTTCGACTCCGGCACCGAGTCCTGGTGGACGTCGAGCAACGTCACCGCGGGCGTCTCCGACGGCAAGCTCTGCGCCGACGTGCCCGGCGGCACCACCAACCGCTGGGACGCGGCCGTCGGCCAGAACGACATCGCGCTGGTGAAGGGGGAGTCGTACCGCTTCTCCTTCAGCGCCACCGGCACCCCCGCCGACAACGTGGTCCGGGCGATCGTCGGCCTGTCGGTGTCGCCGTACGACACGTACTTCGAGGTCAGTCCGGCGCTGAGCGTCTCGGGCAACACCTACAGCTACACCTTCACCTCGCCCGTCGACACCCCCCAGGGACAGGTCGGCTTCCAGCTCGGCGGCGCCGCCGAGGACTGGCGCTTCTGCATGGACGACGTGTCCCTGCTCGGCGGGGTGCCGCCGGAGGAGTACAAGCCCGACACCGGACCCAGGGTGCGCGTCAACCAGCTCGCCTACCTGCCGGCCGGCCCGAAGAACGCCACCGTGGTCACCGACGCCGCCGACCCGCTGCCCTGGCAGCTCAAGAACGCCGACGGGGTCGTGGTGGCGCGGGGCGCGAGCGTGCCGCGCGGTCTGGACGCCTCTTCGGGGCAGAACGTCCACTCCATCGACTTCGGCGCCTACCGCCGGGCCGGCAAGGGCTTCACGCTCGTCGCGGACGGCGAGACCAGCCGCCCGTTCGACATCGGGACCCGCGCCTACGAGCGGCTGCGCCTGGACTCGGTGAAGTTCTACTACACCCAGCGCAGCGGCACCCCGATACGCGAGGACCTGCGCCCGGGCTACGGCCGTGAGGCCGGCCACGTGGGCGTCGCGCCGAACCAGGGCGACACCGACGTGCCGTGCCAGCCGGGCGTGTGCGACTACCGGCTCGACGTCTCCGGCGGCTGGTACGACGCCGGCGACCACGGCAAGTACGTCGTCAACGGCGGCATATCCGCCTGGGAGCTGCTGAGCACCTACGAGCGCGCGCTGTACGCCCGCACCGGGGAGCCGGGCAAGTTCCGCGACGGCACCCTGAACATCCCGGAGAGCGGCAACGGCGTCCCGGACATCCTGGACGAGACCCGCTGGGAGCTGGACTTCCTGCTGAAGATGCAGGTCCCGGACGGACAGCCGCTGGCGGGCATGGCCCACCACAAGATCCACGACGAGGCGTGGACCGGGCTGCCGCTGATGCCGAGCGACGACCCGCAAAAGCGGGAGCTGCACCCGCCGACCACCGCGGCCACCCTCAACCTGGCCGCCGCCGCGGCCCAGGCGGCCCGGCTCTACAAGCCCTACGACCGCGAGTTCGCGGCGCGGGCGCTGACCGCGGCCCGCAAGGCCTGGGCGGCGGCGCTGAAGCACCCCGACGTCTACGCGGACGAGAACGACGGCATCGGCGGCGGCGCGTACCCCGACCGGGACGTGGCGGACGAGTTCTACTGGGCGGCCGCCCAGCTGTACCTCACCACCGGTGAGAAGGCCTTCCAGGACCACATCCTGAGCTCCCCGGTGCACACCGCCGACATCTGGGGCCCGACCGGGTTCGACTGGGCGCGCACCGCGGCCGCCGGCCGGCTCGACCTGGCCCTGGTGCCCAACCGGCTCCCCGGCCGGGACAAGGTCCGCCAGTCCGTCGTCAAGGGCGCCGACCGCTACCTGGCCACGCTGAAGGCGCACCCGTACGGCCTGCCGTACGCGCCCGACGGCAACCGGTACGACTGGGGCTCCAACCACCAGGTGCTCAACAACGCCGTGGTGCTGGCCACCGCCTACGACATCACCGGCGGCTCGAAGTACCGGGACGGCGCGGTCCAGAGCATGGACTACGTGCTGGGCCGCAACGCGCTGAACGTGTCGTACGTCACCGGCTACGGCGACGCCGACGTGCGCAACCAGCACAGCCGCTGGTACGCCCACCAGCTCGACCCGAACCTGCCCAACCCGCCGGCCGGTTCGCTCTCGGGCGGTCCGAACTCGAGCATTCAGGACCCCGTCGCGCAGAGCAAGCTCCAGGGCTGCGTCGCCCAGTTCTGCTTCATCGACGACATCCAGTCGTGGTCCACGAACGAGCTGACCATCAACTGGAACGCGGCGCTCGCCCGGATGGCGGCCTTCGTCGCCGACCAGGCCTGATCCGCACCAGCAGTCGCGGATAGTTCGCGAGTAGTCCCCTGAGCGGTCGGAATGCGGCGGCGGACGGTCGGAAACGACCCGACGCCGTCACATTCCGACCGCTCCCGTTTGCCCGGAGGTACCGTGCCCCCACCGCTGTGAGCTGCGGCCATTTACTGCCGAGTACCGGCGCGGTACCGTGGAACGCATGCCAGCCCTCAACGTGGAGTTCAGCGATCGTGAGCTGGAGGACCTGCGTCAGATCGCCAAGGAGCGCGGTACGTCCATGAAGGCCCTCGTACGGGAAGCGGCCGCGGCCGACATAGCGCGGCACCGTGCCCTCCAGGAGGGCGCCGAGGCGTTCCGCCGGTTCTTCTCGGCGCACGCCGACGAGTTCGCCGCCGCCTTCCCCGACGACGAGCCGCCCGCGGGCGGCGAGGGACGGGCCGCCTGACCGATGGCGCCTGTCATCCACATCGACGTGCCCTGGCTGCTCCAGCGGCACGAAGAGGTCCTGCCGGACCAGCCCACCGTCAACGACTTCTCCGCGCTCGTCGCCGCCGTCGCCCGGCACCGCGTCGACCCGCCCCGGCTCGGCGTGAACTCCGACCCGGCCTGGCGGGCCGCGGCCCTGCTGCACACCATCGCGCTGCTGAAGCCCTTGCCGGCGGCCAACGCCCGCTTCGCCTGCGCGACCGCGGTGGCCTACATGTTCGTCAGCGGCGTCGGCATCGACCCGCCCTACGGCGCGCTCGTCGACCTCGTCCGCGACCTCATCGACGGCAGGACCGACGTCTACGGCGCCGCGGACCGGCTGCGTTCCTGGCAGATCTGACGGTTGCCGGCAAAGCCCGGGCTGCGCCGCGAAACCCGGCGAACGGCGGGTGAATCCACTTCCGTCAATAACCGAAGCGTCCGTGACCCGCGCCGGCCCGCCGCCTATTCGACACCGTTTCCACAAGGCCGATATCACCCGAGCGCCTTGTTGGCCGTGAGCGTCGTGTGAAAAGGTGAGCCCTCCCGGCGGGGGAGGAAAAAGCCGGGACGGCGGATTCGCGCCCCCGCGCCGCCAAAAGGTACGCACCAAGCCCGGGCCCCTTTTCGGCGAACGACCACCCTCGTGCGTCCAGCGTGGGAAGGAATCCGCTCAGTGCCCACCCCCCACCCCGCCCGCTCTCCGCACCTGCCCGGCGGGGCGCCCGGCGCGACCGACGAGTCCCTCGCCGCCCGGCTGCGCGGCGCCCGTGACGCCGACGTCGCCCATGCCACCGCCCTGCTGATCGCCCGGCACCGGCAGGCCGCGCACGACTACGCGGTGATCTGCCTCGCCTCCTCGGCGCACGCCGCCGACACGGTCACCACCGCCGCCTTCCACCAGGTTCTCGACCGCCTCACCCGCGGAGAACCGGCCGCCGCGCTGCGCCCCGCCCTCCTGGTCGCCGTGCGGGACACCGTCCGCGCCTGGGCCGCCGACGAACGGATATCCGCGACGCTCGGGGTGTTGCGCAAACCCGCGGGGGGACGAGGTATGCGCGCGGCCCACTCCATGACACCGGAAAACCGCAAGCTGGCCGAACGCGCTTTCCATTCCCTTCCCGGACCGCTGCGCACGCTGCTGTGGCACATCGAGGTCGAGGCGGAGACCGCCGACTTCGCCGCCGCCCTGATCGGCACGGACACCGACACCGCGACGGCCACCGCCGAACAGGCACGGGAGAAATTCCGCCGGGCCTGCGCCCGCGCCCACCGGGAACTCGCGCCGAGCGACGACTGCCGGTTCCACAACCGTCTCCTCGACGTCCCCATCCGCCGCGGCGCAGGCCTGCTGCCGGACGTCCAGCGCCATCTGGACGACTGCCGCCACTGCCGTGACGCCGCCGACCAGCTCGGCCACTTCGACGACCGGCTGGGCATCCTGCTCACCGAGGCGGTCCTGGGCTGGGGCGCCCGCCGCTATCTCGACTCCCGGCCCGGCCGCACCCCGCACCGCCCGCGCGCCCGTCACGCCGGCCGCCCCCGTGTCCTGGACCGCGTCCCGGGCCTCGCCGGACGCTCCTCGCGGGCCCTGCGCACCGGCGTCGGCATCGCCTCCGCCGCCCTGCTCGGCACGGTCCTGGCCACCGCCCTGTCGTCCTCCGACGCCGGCACCGACCCCGCCGCCTCGTCCGGCGCCACCGACGGCGCCGTCGCCCCGGGCGCCGGCCCGCGAACCCCGCCCGCCCCGTCGAGCACCTCGCCCGGCGCCGCCCGGCTGCCCGCCGGCCCCCCGCAGACGCGGCTGCGGAGCCTCCCGTCCCGGCTGTGCCTCGACGTCGCCGGGGAGCCCCGGGCCGGCGCCGGGACCCAGCTGGCGGCCTGCTCCGACGACCTCACCCAGCGGTGGTCGTACGAGACCGACGGGCTGCTGCGCAGCGCCGCCGACCCGGGGCTGTGCCTGGACTCGCGGGCGGACGCCGGCGTCGTCGTCCTCGGCGCGTGCGCCGATGCGGGACAGGCGCGCGGCGGCGACGTGCGCTACGACCTCACCGCCCGGGGCGAGTTGCTGCCCCGCCGGGACGTACGGCTCGCGCTGTCGCCCACCGCCGCGCAGACGGGCGCCGACATCGTCGTCAGGCTCCGCGACGGCTCCCCGTCCCAGCACTGGCTCACCGACCCCGGCCCGGCCGCCTCCGGCTCGCTCTCCGTCGCCGAACGCGCCGCCCCCTCCGCCCGCCCGGCCGAGCTGACCGGCGGCCGGTGACCGACGCGCCGGCCCCGGTCAGGCGGGTCCCTCGAAGAGGTCGGCCGCGGTCACGCCGGCCGGGGCGGCGTGGCCCGACAGGGCGAGGGTGAGGTCCAGTTCGGCCAGGACGCAGCGGATGACGTGGTCCACGCCCGCCTGACCGTCGAGGGCCAGGCCGTACACGTACGGCCGCCCCAGCAGGACCGCCCGCGCGCCGAGCGCGAGCGCCTTGAAGACGTCGGCCCCCGTGCGCACCCCGCTGTCGAACAGGACCGTCAGCCGGTCCCCGACCGCCGCCGCCACCCCGGGCAGCGCGTCGGCCGCCGCCACCGCGCCGGCCACCTGACGGCCGCCGTGGTTGGACACGACCACGCCGTCCATGCCGGCGTCGGCGGCGGCCCGGGCGTCGTCCGGGTGCAGCACGCCCTTCACGACGATCGGACCGTCCCAGTTCTCCCGCAGGAACGCCAGGTCGGGCCAGGTCTTGCCGGGGTCCGCGAACATGCCGACGAAGTGCAGCACAGCGGCGTTCGGGTCCTCGTGCACCGGCTTGGCCAGCCCGGCCCGGAACGCCGGGTCGGTGAAGTAGTTGGCGGCGCCCACCCCGTGCAGGAACGGCAGGTACGCCTGGTCGAGATCGCGCGGACGCCAGGCCAGCAGCGGGGTGTCCAGGGTCACGACCAGCACGGAGAACCCCGCCGCCCGCGCGCGGTTCAGGAAGCTCAGGGTCACCTCGCGGTCCTTGGCCCAGTACAGCTGGAACCAGCGCTCGGCGTCGCCCATCGCCTCGGCGACCTCCTCCATCGGCGTGCTGGACGCCGAGGACAGCACGAACGGCACCCCGTGCGCCGCCGCCGCCCGTGCCGCGGCCGGCTCCGCGTCCGGATGCATGATCGACAGCACGCCGACCGGCGCCAGCGCCAGCGGCGCTGGCAGGGCGCGGCCCAGCACCTCGACCGTGAGGTCCCGTTCGTGGACGTCCCGCAGCATCCGCGGCACGATCCGCCGCCGCTCCAGCGCGGCCCGGTTCGCCAGGGCGGTGCTGCCGTCCCCCGCGCTGCCCGCCACATAGCCGACCGGACCCGGCCCGAGCCGCCGCTCGGTCAGTTCCTCCAGCCGGGTCGGGTCCGTGGGCAGCCGGGGGACCGCCCCCGTCATGCCGCCCAGATAGATCTCGTACTGGAAGTCCGCCCAGTGCCTGCCCACCGCCGGTCCCCGCCTCTCGCCGTCGAGCCGCTCGCCGCCGACGATGCCTCAGAAGGGGCTCGTTCGGAACGTTTCCGGCCGAATCAGAAGACGGTGTTTTTCGGCCATTCGGCCATCGAACGCGATCAAGAACCGCGCGGTTGGGGGGTTGTAACGTTCGAATTACGTGACTTCCCGCCACTGATTCAATACGCAAGGTTACCGAAACGCATGGGGTCGAGGTGTGTTTCCGCGGCGGACTCGGCAGACTCGCGCTCGCCGGTCGGGCACCGATCCGTCGCCCGCCGGCCTCTCATCATCGAGCGGAAGGATGCACACAATGCGGAACCCCGCGCGCTGGGCAGCGACCCTCCTCGGCCTCACCGCCACCGCCGTCTGCGTACCCCTGACCGGGGCCGCGCAGGCCGCTCCCGGCACCGCCCCGGCCTCGCTCCACGCCCCCTCGGCCCTGGTCCTCACCGTGGGCCACGGCGAGACCGCGGCGACCTCCACCCCGGAACGCGCGGTGACCCTGAGCTGTGCGCCCAGGCCCTCGGGCACCCACCCGAACGCCGTCGGGGCGTGCGCCGACCTGCGCGCCGCGGACGGCGACCTCGGCACCCTGCAGAGCACGCCGGGCGTGTGGTGCACCCGGGAGTACGAGCCCGTGGTCGTCACGGTCGACGGCGTCTGGCAGGGCCGGTACGTGTCCTACGAACGGACCTTCGCCAACGAGTGCGAGAAGAACACCTACGGAACGAGCATCTTCGCGTTCTGACCCGGACCGGGATCGCGGGGAGCCGGCTGACTGCCGCGAGCGGCCCGTAGCTGGGGAGTGCGGGCTCGCGTCACGAGGCTCCCGGTGGTCTCGCTCGGGGTCCGGCGGGCGGAGTGGGGCCGCCCGCCCGAGCCCGGGGTTCTCGTAGGGCAACCCGGCCGGCGCACCGC